>DAIDKH010000014.1:0-25991 GCA_027450145.1 Chthonomonadaceae bacterium
GTATAGACGGCGGCCCCAGGTGCGAAACAGTGCTGTATCGAGGCTCGCGGTTACGCCATGAACCGAATGCTACCGACGCCATGGAGATCGCTTCCCCGCTGGTAACGTCACCAGTCATAACAAGATTGGTGTATTGCGGTTGATAGCGCCGCTTGTAGAATTGGATAATATCGGAGCGCGTCCGTGCCATTATGGTTGAGGGCGTTCCACCCGGTGACCTCCCGTAGGCCTCGTTTGGAAAGGCTGATGCATACACGGCATCAATGATCTGGTCGCTGGCACTGCCGGAACGTAAGGCGAGCTCATCGAGAATCACCTTTCGTTCACGCTCCACACCAACAGGAGGGATCAATGCGTGGCTAAGCATGGTGGCCATTACTTCCAGTGCTGCACCGGCATGTTTACGTGGCACAGTGGTATAGAAGTGAGCATAGTCCGGTCCGGTTGCCGCGTTCATAATGCCGCCTAGCGTTTCAACGGCAATGTCTGCGGCTCCATCTGGATACCCGGTTGAACCATCGAACAACACATGCTCCAGAAAGTGGGCGCATCCATATTCCCCTGACCGTTCATATCTTGAGCCTGCACGAACCCACAGATCTATGGTGCATAAGGTAGTTTGAGGTCGGCTTATACAATAAACCTGCAGGCCATTGGCGAGCTTACCAATGGGCGCTTGTGCCAGGCATTGTACCCGGGGAAGCAACAGCAGCCCAAGAATTACATTACAGACGATAACTAACCGGTTCATGCTGTGCTATTCAGCGTTTACCCAGGATTATCCTGCGTTTCATGACGTTTAAATACAACCTCATTTGACTTGCATTAACGCGAAATAAATCATGAAATTTCATCGACATAGTACGCGCGTCCATGTCATATACGTCTACATAATTTGATTCGCACATCATTATAAATTGCGTTTTGCGTGCTACACAAACCGTGTTCGCTACTACACCAAGAGTAATATATCCAATTTTTTGCAATTATTATTGACAACAATCCAATTACGTCGTATACTACTATCACGTGATAGCCGACTGTTTTGGCCCTTGTTTCGCCATTCAAACCATAGTTGCACTATCAATTAACTCGGTTAAGAGGAATAAGCTCAACAATGACGGATGGTGCTAACACTCGGCCGGCACGTGTTACAGCTGCGACCATTGCAGCCCATACTGGCTTGTCTCGGGCCACAGTCACGCACGTTCTAAATGGTCGTGGCACAGAACAGCGCATTCGTCGCGACACACAGGAGCGTGTTATTGAAACTGCTCGGCTTCTAGGGTATCGGCCCAATGCATCTGCCCGTGCGCTTCATACTGGCAAAACCGGTAACGTAGCTCTCATTCAATCCCTGATGGGGGCGTACCTGCCAGAACGACTGTTGCTGGGACTTACCGAAGCACTGGGCGAAAACAATATGTACCTTACTCTCGCCGAGGTTCCAGACTCCGTACTAGACGAGCAGTCGTACCTGCCAAAAATCCTGCGGGAGCACACGGCGGATGGACTGATTATTAACCGTATTGTAGGTATTCCTGACACCTTTGTAGAGGCCGTGAACAGCCTGAACACACCTGTCATCTTCCTGAATGTTAACCGCCCAAGCGATACCGTGTACCCAGACGATTACAACGGTGGAAAACTGGCTGCAAACTACCTTGTTTCACTCGGACATACCCGAATTCTCTATGTCGGCCCAACCATAGGGACAGATTACCACTATAGCCAAATTGACAGGCAGCGAGGCTACAGGGACGCCATGAAAGAGGCCGGACTGCCAACGCAGGAGTTTTCTCTTCCTCCAAATCCCGAAACTGAGGAGCAGATACGAAACGACTCACGAGTACCCATATTAAGATCGTATCTGGAGCCGAGATTACAAAGGCCAACAGCCATCGTTGCTTACGAGATGGCAGAGTCGATGGCCGTACTGCACGCGGTAAACCAGCTTCAACTGCAGATGCCGCAGGACATTTCTCTTGTAATGTTCCACCACCAGATGGACCAGCGTTTCTGCGTCCCCATAACCACGCTCTGCAACGGAATGCAGCAGGTGGGCAGGGAGGCAGTAAACCTGCTTCTGGACAAAATAAGTGCACCCGGGACATCCTTTCCATCCCGAGTCGTACCAATTGAGTTATTGCGAGGAGTAACGTGCGGGCCACCCCCTAGCCTGTGTAGATAAGGGGTGGTAATTTACACCGCATAATGAGGTGAACGTCCAGCTAAACCGGCGTTGTAGCCTGACTATCGTTCTACACATGAGTATTTATGACTGTTTGAACTCCCAGGATCTCCTGGCACAACGAAAGGAACTAGAAATTGAAGCGTACCAAATCTAGCGGGTTTACGCTCATTGAGCTTTTGGTAGTTATCGCAATTATTGCAATTCTAGCAGCAATTCTCTTTCCGGTTTTCGCTCAGGCACGTGAAAAGGCACGGCAGATTAGCTGCCTGTCCAACTGCAACCAGTTGGGACTGTCCTACATGATGTATGTACAGGACTACGACGAAACCTACATTTTTGCAGCTGGCGGAGCTGGTTCTGGCGGCGATGGATGGGCGGGCCGCCTCTACCCCTACGTTAAAGACACTGCAGTGTTCAAATGCCCGGATGACTCGCACACGACGACCACTCCAGGTTGGTACCAGGACTCATATGCCGCAAACGCCCTTATTGATGCAACAAACCCGTTCTGGTTATGGCAATCCACTCCCACAGGCGTCAACAACACCGGTACCATGACGATGGCTGGTCTCACCGCTCCCGCTAGCACGGTTTTGCTTTATGAGACGCCTGGAACAATGTTGAGTGGCGGCAGCCTACCCAATGGTGCGTTTCCGGAACCCATCACCCGCAATGGCACATTCTGGAGGACAGGTGCTGCCATGTTGACTACCCCAACGGAAAATCAATCAATTGCCGGTACCGGCGGTAATTTCTATTGGCAATCGCCGGTCGCTATCGACAGGCACGGTAATTACACGGTAAATGCCAACCAAACTGCCGTTGGGCATGCAAACTTCGTTGCAGCAGATGGCCATGCCAAGTTCATTGCATGCAGCCCAGAAAATGCAGGCCGTGGCGGTGCGGTCTCTGTAGGTGACTTCTGGGATGCAGAACAGTGTGTTTCGCCAGACAAGCTTAGTGGCACGGGCTTCGAGCTCACATTCTGCCCATACTAGAGTTTGTCGCTTTGCCGATGCTCCGCCGTTATTCGTTCGGAGCATCGGCAGGTCATTTAGCAACAACAAGGAGCGTTCGCAATATGAAGAAGATATTGCATGGAGTTGTGGCCGCCGGTTCACTTCTCCTTCTGGTGGCTGTAGCCGGATGCAGTGGCTCAAGCGCAAGTAAGGCAGTTTCTGTTCCACCTACCAAATTGCCTATGCAATCGCTAGCGTCGCTTGCACAAAAATGCCAGGGCAACTTCAGCCGGTTATCGCCAGCGGATCAGAAAACAGCTACCGAAATGGCAGGCAATAGAGCGCCACAAGCCCTGCAGGCGCTGTATCAGTCCGGTGGCAGATAGGCGAGAGGTAGTTCTATTTATCCCTAATCGCACCAGTATCAATATTCAGGTGGCAGGTATAACTCAATCCTGGAATCGGCAGTAGTATCGCTAAGTGCCAACGGCGAGGCAACTAAAGTCGATAAACTGCTAACATTCAGACAACCAATCGTGAATGGTAAGGTGGTTTGAGGGGCGGGACACTCTTTTTGGTTGGCGTTTGGTAGGATTTCTCTTTCAGGTGTCAGTGGTTCCAACCGTAAAGCATCACATGCTCCTGCAGGAAGGAAACTATGATCGCCGGTTCTACAACCAACCTACAGTGACGAACTCCCCTGAACTACCACAAATACAGCGAAGCTTATCGGCAGCGAGATGGAATAACCCCTACGCTCCCACTATGCTCCCACGGCGTCGGGCAAGTGCATTGTGATAGTGACACTGACCTACATAGTACATTGAGATTTGCGACAGGTGTGCGCGCGATGGAGCATATTCTCGATCATCTCTGGTCAGCTATTGGGTGGATGCGCTCTAATAATGCGGGTATCGTGTGGACGCCACCGGCCATGGGGAACATGGGTAGACTAGACGCTCCAGCGAACATCGTTGGTTTTCAATGAACCGCATATAGGGCCGCCTTTAACATCTGTCATATCGATTTCGGCTACGAGTGGGACGCCTGACTTTATCGCTTGTTCCACAAGAAGATTCATTGGCGCTGTGATCTTTAGTTTTGCGCGCCGGAACATTTGCCACACATTTCCGTGACGTTCGCCCCAACTTAGGTAAATAAAACGGTCACCGGGCTTGCCGTGTACCGCTGCTCCTCGAAAATCAAAGCGATGCTCACCTTGGGACAGAATTACGTCTATAATCACAGTGAATTTTGCCTCGGCTGCGTCGGCAGCAACGTCTGCAATCACCTCATCGCCAAGTTGAAGACCGAGCCTCACGTTGTTGTGGCCGTTACAAACTAAGCCAGGAAGTTTGCGGCACAATATTTCGAGTTCTATTCTTGCCATAACGGGAAAGCCTAATCTCCTCGCCAATTAAGCCGATCTGCACAGACAAAAGGAGTCCGGTAACGACGGGATTAAGCGGTTAAAGAACTACAGTAATGGTTCCACGTGCGTCATTCCAAAATGGAGAATCAGAATCAGGCATCAGCCTATTTTGCCACATAGATGCTCTAATAATCGCTTGATGAATGCAAACGATTACAAAATTCCCTTCAACAGAACGCCCATCATGCTTCGGCAAATGAGCTCCTCATGGCACCTGGCCCAATGGGTGACTTGATTAAGGACCGTGGACCGGGTGCTTTGGCGGCTAGACGTTAACCACTAATAGCTGCCAGTGAGGCTAAGGTAGAACGTAGTTGGCTGTCGGTCGGTCTGGTTCGGTAGCCCCGTTGGTATGTCGTTGGGGTACTCGATATGGTTACCCCCAAATAGGTTGAAGATGATCGCAGAAAGTGTCCACGGATGTTTCCCTGTGGTTAACCGATACCCTAGCCGTACATCTGTTCTCAAATACGCTGGTACCCTGCGACCGCTGCCATCCAGGATGTTTTGCGCACCAACAAAATGTGCGCCAACAAAGAGATTGCAGCGTGGGGAGAGCTCGTCGTCCAATCCAACATTCACAGCGTGCATTGGCGTCATGGTGCCCAGCTGAAACGAATTACTCTCAGACGGCATAAGGTACGTGTAATTGTAGGTTAACTGCACACGTTTTCTCAAGCGGGATGCACCTTCCAACTCAACGCCGAATACACGGGTTGTACCCAGGTTTGAAAACACAAAGGCAGACGGCACGCCAGGTGGATACGGTGGGGATGGCATGAGACCCACCGGTACTGTTGTGATGTAGTTCTTCATCTCACTATAGAACAGTGTAGCGCCGCCATAGCCGTGCGAAGTCTGTTCGCGCCATGCAATTTCTGTGCTCGTAGTCGTCTGCGGCTTCAACGTGGTTGTTCCAGTTGTCGGAATGGATATTCCGGGTGCAAAAGGCAGTTGCGTAGTGATGTACGAATTTACGAATGTTGGCGCTTGAAAGGCCGAACTGTAACTGATACGTAGTGTCTGGCGATGCGCCAAATGCTTTATCAGGCTAACCCGAGGCGCAAAGTCGGAACCATACAGCGAGTTGTTATCAAATCGCATACCCGCAAAAAGCGTATACCCTCGCTTAAAATGTGTCTCATCCTGTAGGTAAATACCGGTAGAGCCCTCATATTTTGTTGAATTGCCCGTAATTGTCGACAGTTCTTGTACGTAGTGTTCGTCGATTCCGTACACCAGATTTGTCTGATGAGTTAGCTGCCTCTCCTGATGAATATCTGCATCCACAGTGTCCATCTTTGTGAAGCCAGTAGAGAAGCTGTTCTGACGGATGGAGTTGTAGCTCAATTGGAACGACAGCGGAGATGTCTTGGACTTCTCGCTATAGGATAACCCTGCAAAATTCTCGTGATAAGTGATCCCGTTCATATAAAGTGCCTGGTAAAAATCCATTAATGAATCAGTGTGCCCAGCAGAAATGCGCAACCGTGAACCTTTCGCAGGTATGGTCTCTGCGCTCAGGTTGACTTGAGGAAACTGAACACGATCATGCGTACCTGCAGTGCTCCCGTAGCCCTGCGTACCGAAATAGCTGGCATCTGCCGAAATAGCGGTACCATGGTGATTTGAGCCAGCGAGCAGCAGATCGAATTCATTGGTACGATGGGTTCCTACTAATGACCGCACCATAACCGATGCCCGCTTAGCCTGCTGAAGCGGTGAATACGTGATGATGTTAATGACACCCTGGTAGGCGTTTGCGCCATAAAGGGCAGAGCCAGGTCCACGCACAATCTCAATTCGCTTTATCTGGTCGAGTGTCACGGGCAGCAGGTTCCAGAAAACGCCACCGAACTGGTCATTGTAAACCGGTCGATCATCGATCATCACAAGCAGGGAGTTGTTGTACTCCGTGTTGAACCCCCGAATTGAGACGTTCGCGACACTTCTATTGATCTCCATGACTTGCAGGTCCGGAACGTACCTCAAAACGTCGAGCAAATCCGTTGCACCCATGCGCTTAATCTGCTCTGCGGTAATGACAGTAACAGAGGCAGGAGCATCGTCTACCTTCTCACCAGTGCGTGAAGCCGTTGTAACGACCTGACCACCCGCAAAGAGCATCTCATTGTCAGCCGAATTATCCCGCACTGCGGGTTGACTGGCAGCTTTAGCCAAGTTCCCCGTCGTGAGCAAAATCGCAACAGGGATAGCCGTCCAAATTGGCTTGTACATCCAAATCCTCCTCATCAGGCAGCCTTCCTGGTACCTGCCTGCTGCTGGTCGAGTTGCTCGCGCATTGCGCTTACAAACGTTCGAGCCAACTCCGGATCAAACTGAGAACCAGCGCCATTCAAGATCTCCTGCAGTGCGACTTCCACAGGTAAACCGGCTCGGTAGGGACGATCGAGCGTCATTGCAGAAAATGCATCAGCGACGGCCATTATTCTTCCGAGTAGCGGAATTTCCTCGCCCTTTTTGCCAAAGGGATACCCTTTGCCATCCCAGCGCTCATGATGGTGCGCGACCGCGTCTAGAATGTCCGATAGGTGCGGAAGTCCATGGATGATCGCTGCAGATAGCGTTACATGTGTCTTCATCACCTCATACTCGTCATTGGTTAACTTCCCGGGTTTCCGAAGTACCGAGTCGGGAACACCTATTTTTCCAACGTCGTGCAACAGTCCAGCAATCCTTACGATCTCCAGCGTAGCATCAGACATCCCCATTGTACGTGCTAACTGCAAGGCAAATTCCGTCATATGCTCAGAGTGCGCTCGCGTGTACTTATCTTTGTGATCAACCGCTGTTACCAAGCCGTCCAATACGGTATATGCGTTGTGCGTGGGTTTCTGCTCTTCGTCATATTCCACCATGTGCAACGTCACTCTATCGCCGCCATGATGTTTGCTCTCGTAGAGTGCTGCATCTGCGGCCGCAAGCAGCGAGACCGACGACCGCCCAGTAACAGCAGAGTCCGCAACACCGAAGCAGAGCTTAATTGGCAGCGCAGTACCCTCAGGATTTACGAACGGATGCTCTATGAGTGCTTTGCGAATCTGGTCTGCGATTTTACATGCGTCCGAACCAGAACCATCGGGGTATACCATGAGGAACTCATCGCCGCCGCACCTGCCAACGAGAACCGAATTCCCACAAACCCTGGACAGGAGACTCGAAACGTGCTTCAGAATTTCGTCGCCCACAGGGTGGCCATACGTGTCGTTCAGCATTTTAAAGCTATCCATGTCCATCAAACAAATGGCCACACTGTCCCTTAATGATAGAGCTTCCGTTAGCTTCTGGTGGATGGTTCGATAGTTTAGTAGACCGGTGAGCCCATCGCGCTCTGCGAGGTGTGCGAGCCGGGCGCGGGCGTGCTCCAGGTCGGAGACTTTGGCCTGAAGCTCACCAACAAGTCGATCATTCTCTGTTTTTAGATGGCGTCGTTCAATGGCGCGATCAACTACAGCATTCAGTTCTGTGATGTCATCTAGTGGTTTCAATAGATAGTCGAAGACATTGCCAGTCTTAAACGCTTCCACGGCGTTTTCAAGGTTGCCGTGCCCGGTCAGAATGATAAACTCCGTATTGGGAGCTATCGATTTTGCCTTTTCCAGCAAACCCATTCCGTCCAGTCGAGGCATTTTCATGTCGGATACAATGAGGTCGAACTCCTGTTCAGCCAGAAGACCTGCGGCCTCCATTCCGTCGCACGCTAAAACGACATCATGCCCGCCACGCCTCAATTGGCGGCCCAACAGGAGCCGCAGCCCCTCTTCGTCGTCGGTTAGTAAAATCTTAGCCATTGGTTTGTCGCCCTTCGGTTCGGTTCGATTTCCACAAACAGCTCATTATCCGTACCCGGCGACAACAGGGTCTGCCCCAGATTATGAGCATGGTATTATCGGATGGAGGTTGCTTAAACAAGATATCTAAGCCGCAATTTGGTCATGCAACTCAGCGTCGTGCCACTCTGGGAATTCAAGAGTAAACTGCGCGCCGTTATTGTTCTTCACGGTAATCGTGGCGTTGTGCTTCTTGAGGATGCTGTGGGTGATGGACAGCCCCAGCCCCGTGCCCTTGCCCGGTGCCTTGGTAGTAAAGAACGGATCGAATATGCGGGCGGCCACGTCGTCCGGTATGCCCGGTCCGTTATCTGCAAACACAATCCGCACACGACCGTCTATGACCTCGCTGGTAATCGTGATCACGGCTCCCTCCACCTCATCCAGGGCATCTCGAGCATTGGTGATTAAGTTAAGCAGTACTTGCTCAAGCTCGTTTGAATCACCGGAAATAGAGGGGTTGGCATCCGAGAGGTTCAAATTGACCTCAATATTGTGAGCTTTTAGCTGAGCCCCTACTAGAATGAAACAATCCTCAATCGTGCTGTTGATGCTTACCATGGTGTGCTCATCGGTACCGGCGCGACTAAAGGTGCGAAGGTGCCGAACGATCTTGACCATCCTACCAGTTTGGCCAATAATGAGGTTCAGGTCCTCACGCAGATCTCCATCCAACGTGGCGTCTTGAACCAACTGCTGCGCAATACCACGAATAATCGCCAACGGCTGATTAAGCTCATGCGCCACTCCCGCCGAAAGTGTACCAAGGGAGGCTAGCTTGGCCGATTGCACCAGCTGCCCCTCCGTCTCCTGCAGTTCCTCCCGGCTGGCCTGCAATGAAGCACTCATCGTGTTGAACGCCCGCGCCAGCTCTACCAGTTCTACTGGCCCCTCTTCCTCTACCCGGCGATCGAGGTGCCCGTGCGCAATATCTACAGCCGCGGAGGATAGCTGCTGAACAGGCCGGACGATCGCTCGGGCGGTATAGTGAGCAGCTAATGCAGTGGCAACACAAGCGAGCAGGCTGATGAGCAGAGCCGTGAACGATATGCGCTTATTCGCCATCGCAATGGCTTTGGTGGCAACAGGCTTTAGTCGGCTGCTCATTGTTTGCGATACCGTATCCGCAACGGCGCTCATCTTGTCGTTAGTTTCAGCAATTGATTGCCGTGTCTCGTTTTGCAATGCCGTTTGCAGCCGCTCCTTCTGATGATCAATCTGCCTGCGTTCGCCGCTGCGTAGCGCTACTAACGCTCCGCTTACGTTTTGACTCATCGCCTGTCGCGCGCGTGCCTCGATGACTGCCAGCTGCGTTTGAAGCTTATGTGATGCACGGTTGGCCTGCGAGGCAGCCATGGTCGTTAAATCGCTACGGGCGCTCGCGACTGTTCGTTCAATGGCGTGGTTAAGGCTGACTATAGGCTGCATGGCCTCCTGCCGTGGTACCACTGCTGTAACATGCCACCCAAGCGCCTTCAAAGTTACAGATGCAGTTAATGCTCCAGCAGGAATAGGACGACCGGCTACCAAACGGTGACCGCGCGCATCCTGAACAAGTGCGAAACCACTGGTTCCAATGCGTGCCTGTGCAATCTCGCTCCATATCTCGTCTAGAGAATAAGTACCTGCGAGCACTCCCACGGAATGACCCGCAAATTCGGTAATAGGCACAGCGAGACGGAGCATTGGTCCACCATCCGATTCCTTGTGCCGTGCCAGCCCAACAAAGGTGAGGCCGGAAAGTGCGTTTCTGAACCATGGTTCCGTGGACTTAATGCCCAATTGGTTAGGCAGGACCAGCTGTGTAGCAGAACATTTTGTCACCTCCTGACCACGAGCATTTAGCACGGAAACTGTGCGGAATTCCGGCACTCGCCGTAACAAGGCATCGAGTTTAACCTTGCGGTCTGTTTCATCGCCTCTACCCATATCAATCATCTGTGCCGTTAAACGCAAAAACACGGGCGCCGAGTTAATGCGCTCCTCGAGACGATCTGCAAGCGCCAGTGCCCGGCCCCGCACAACCTCTCGGTTAAGCGCTAACATTGCGGCCTGCGTAATGGTGCCAGCGCGGTGCTGCATTACATTTGCAAACCTAGCCAGTAATCTGCCCTGATGTACCTGGGACGACTTCAACACGTCGTTCTGTATTGCAATGGAATTGTCTAACCCGCGAGTAAGCGCCTGCGAACTCAGGCTGGAAAATTCCATGGCGGCGTGGTTGAAGTTTTCGCCTTGTATACGCGAGAGAGAGCTCGTCATGGTACTGACACTGGCAAGCGAAGTTTGCCCAGCCCGTTCCGCGCTGGACTTGACCGCGGCGCCGCCCAACGACTTAAACCGGCGGGAAGCGTCGTTAACGATCGATTGGTTGGTCGAGCGCATACGGTCAACCGTCCAGCCAATTTGGTCTCGACTTAATCGCGCCATAGCCAAGATGGTTACCAAAACACCTACCGCAGTCAGTGTAACGAAATTGCGAAACAGCCGGCTGGCCATCCTGTTACCGTTCTTGATGTAGTTGGTCAAAACGAACTCCCTCACAATTGAAGCGATTACGGACGCTGAATGACTTGGTCTGCCAGGTGCAGCAGGTCCTGTGGCAATTTTAGTTTTAGATTAGCGGCACTGGCAATATTGATCGTAAGGACCGTCGCTCGTGGCCCTCGCACCTGCATATCTGCCGGTGTAGATACACCGCCTAAAATGGTGGCCGCCATCTCTGCGGTTAAGTCGCCCAGGTCCTTGTAGTTTGGCGAGAGAGCCACTAGGGCCCCCTGCTCCACGGTTACCGGCGACAGGCCAAGCATTGGGATGTTCTGGTCATGAGTAAATTGGGTTGTCGCACTTAGAGCGGCAGAGTCTGTAGACATGGGATCCGCGATGATCCACATTGCGTCTACCTTTCCTGCCAACGATTTGAGGGCGCCGTCTATGTCCCTGTCGGACGTTATCCCTCGCTTCACCAGCGTAATCTGCAGCGAACTTGCTTCGGTATTCGCGACGTTAAGAAACGCTGTGGAGGTTGGATCACCGGCTGTATACAACACTCCTACCCGCTTTGCGGCCGGATCGGCAATTTGAAGCGTTTCAAGTTGTTTACCCGGATCTACCAGTAGCGTGGTACCAGTGAACTCACCGCCAGGTTTTTGTGTGGAATTTGCAGCACCTAGAGACACAGGATTGAGGATCATACAGAAAACGGCAGGTATTTTGGAATGAAGTGAAACAAGGTCCAACACTGAGTCCGACCCGATGGTACATATCAGGTCCGGATTCTCGTGAATGTGGCGATCTATTGCAGTTGTATCAGATTTTACCGATCCCTTTAGCGTAAGAACGTCGAATGATAGCTTAATATCATTTGCCACCTCGCGACGAGCCAGTCCGTCACGAAACCCTTGCAACGCTGGTTGGTAAAATGGACTGTCGCTGGAAACCACTATGAGAATTCGTGCTGTTGAGTGGCTGGATGCTCCAGCAGCGCAGGGCACTCCCATAAGGATTAGCAGCACCAAGGCGATGGAAATACACCACCTCTTTCCCGGTTGATAATGGAACCAAAAAATTTCGTCTTTCACAGACACTAGTGTTGCCATAACCCAGGCACTTCTGCAGGGTATAGCAACTTAGAGAATGAACAAAGTTATCTCACTCTAACCACTCAAGTACGCGAAAGAAGCAAGATTTACAGTTAAATCAGCTAAATACGATAATTTGATTAACCTATATGTTTAGAATTCACTTATTTTCCGTCCTTCATGATATGTTGGTAATGCTGCTGTGGTCACACATCAACATCGTGCACGTAGTTGATACCGTAGCGTGTCGCCACATTAAATGAATGTTTCAAATTGTCACCCCCACGATGAGTGAGCGCCGCGCAGGAGCTACGAAAATGAAACCAGGAAGACGTATTAGATATAGGTGGATTTGGGCCGTTGTTGCCGGTACTGTTGCAACAGTCGTCCCCAATAATGCGAGTGCGCAGGACAGCAATAATTCATGGTGGAACAACAATTCAATTGGCTCTAATTACCGCGTTAACCAAAGCGGAAGCAGTTTGCCCCCCGCAGATCAGTCTCCGGCGAACGACCCACCTATGCAGGATGCAGTAAGCAGTGGTCCAGTAAGAATGGCTCGTTTTGTTCGCGCCGAGGGTGACGTTACCTGGAGGCCAATGACTGGTGGAAGTTGGTCGCAAGCCACCGTCAACCTGCCGTTGCGGCAGGGGGCACAGGTTTGGGTAACTGATGGGGGACGTGCCGATCTCCAGTTTGACGACGGCACCGAGCTCAGGATTGGGAACGGTGGTCTCGTCACCTTAAAAACCATGTACAGCGACTCGCAAGGCGAGTACACACGCATCACGTTGCGGGATGGCCTTGCTACTCTTCGCTTACTTCATAGCAACTCTATCTACCAAATCGATACACCTATCGTTTCGGTTACAGCCAACGGGCAAACCAGGGTTCGCATTGGCGTGGGCGACGGCGTAGAAGTGGCCGTTCAAGCTGGCAGCGCGAGTGTGCAGGGCGAACAGGGAACTATTACCATGCAAAATGGCCAATACATGGCCTTAAATGATGGCTCCTCCCCGTTCGACCCCCAAGAAATGCCTCAGGAAGACAGTTGGGATCGTTGGAACAATCGGTTGGACGCTGATATGTATGGCTCGCCTACATACTCCGGGAGTGATCACTTGCCGTCTAATATCGCAGTTGCGGCGGGTAATCTTAGCCAGTACGGAAACTGGGTGGACACTCCGAACTACGGATGGGTCTGGCAGCCACAAGTCGCGCAGGCAGATTGGCGTCCATATTCCGACGGACGATGGGTGTACGTTAATCCGTTTGGCTGGACCTGGGTAGACAACGCGCCATGGGGATGGGCACCGTATCACTATGGCACGTGGACCGACCTGTCTACTGGATGGGCATGGGTCCCCGGCCCAGGATACCAACCGTGGTGCCCAGCCGTGGTCAACTTCAGCACTTACGATGGCGACGTTGCGTGGGCGGCGCTGGCGCCTCGCGAGGTCCACTATCGTCGAACTAGCATTGGCTTTGGCATAGGGTCCAACTGGTTTTCCATCAGTCAAGTGGCAGCCTACATACCGATCAACCGAGACAGTTGCGACGCCGTGCCATTCTCAAATAGCTATGTAAACAACGTCACATATGTGAGTAATACCACATACAACAATAACACAAATTACAACTTTGGTGGCAGTGTTAACGGTTCTGCAGGGCACCCAACGGCGTTCGATCGGTTCAATATGTCGGCCGAAGGTTACGCGGCTGCAACTGGACGAAACGTCCGCTTTGTGCCTGTGAACGCCCTCCGATCAGGCGGCATGGTCGTCCGGTCAGCGCAATTTGGCTCGTCTGGTAACTATCAACCGCTCTCGCGAACTCGTGCCAATGTATTTGCATCGGGCACCAGCACCGGCGTACCCTCACGCGGCGTTATTCGCGTATTCGGGCCGGCCTCGGTTGCACCAACACCGCTGCATCTCACCAGGCCACAGGTCAATGCGCCTGCGCCCATTCAGCCTCCAATGTACCGTGGCGCTGCACCAAGAGGATCGGCGTTCATCGGGGATCACAGAATCAGTCCGATCACCAACACCACCTCGCGAACCACGCGTTTTGGAACCGGTGTACCGGCCTATGTAATGCGTGCACGCCAACAGTTGAACTTGCCTGTCAATCGTCAGAGCAGCCGTTCGTCGTTCAATCGTCTCTTTAGTCCTTCCACTCGTTCGACTGGACAAGGAATACAACACAGCCGCTCACCGTTCTGGCAACCGATTTTCGGAAACCGCTCTCGCGGCACTTCAAGGTCTATCAACCCACAGCGATTCACCAATCCTACACGCTCGGCGCCACGGTACAACCCGCCTGCGCCGAGGTACAACCCGCCGCCACGGTACAACCCGCCGCCACGGTACAACCCGCCGCCACGGTACAACCCGCCAGTGAGGTCAGCACCGCAAAAAGGAGGGGGCGGTAGCAGCCGCAGCCGAGGTCATGGACGCTAGGTGACATAAAACTCATAGAGCTACAATCAGGCGTGCCCGTGATTTAGAGATGCGGGCACGCCTGATTTGTATCATCACAGAATTTTAATTTTCCGTTAATACTATCATAATCAGTATTTGATACACTATGTGTCGCGCCTGCAGTTACAGGCTCGGTTGCAAAAACTACATCTGAGACCGGAGACACAAATGAAATCGAACATCAAGCCAGTGTGGCTCATAGCGGCGAGCGTTGCAGTAGCATTATTTGTCGTTATTATGGCCTGGCATACGTTCGCCTCACCTGTTAGCTACAGCAATACACCACACAGTAAGGCAGCATTTCGCAAGAACGACTTCAAGGCCCAGTGGAATCGAAAATCTGGCGAGTGATCCGCCACATGTTGCAGTTCGATAAGGTAGAGGCTACCTGCCGCTCATAAACGACTGTCCTGATAGGTTAATGGGACCAATGATTCATGGTTTGTCGTTATTCGCAGCAACCACGAGGCCAACCGAATAGGTGCCAAATGCGGATGGTTTCAGCAAAGTAGATCACTAATCACTTATTCAGCCACATTGGGTTACCACAACTAATAGTGGCGCATGTTCATGAACGTCTCCCGAACCGGCCGCATCAACATGTGGTTTCCGCGAGTTTAGCTAGACTATCACTCCGCGGTGTGGCACGGCAATTTCAATACTAGTTCGCTGAGTGGCTACGGCAAGTTCATGAAGGATGGTGTCCGAGGCAGCTAAAAAAGCCTCCGCCTGACGAGATGATGGGGTCGCAGTGTTATTCTACTTAACTTCCGTCGCACGTCGTCGGTAAACGCAACCACACGGTTATCTGGCTACATAATTATGCTCAACGGGTGCAGTGACAGTACCAGCATTCTGTAGCATGGCTCAACATTTTCCCCAAAAATACTTCTACCCATCACACCCTAACATCGTTATGTGCTAATTGACGCGACTAGTGCAACTACACACCTGTAAATCCGTATTGATTGGGGTATCCGAACGCTATTCCTGCCGCCGCTAGGTCTCGCCAGGACAGCCCCAATCTATGGTCGCATCCATTATACGGCCATGCGCCTCGGCTGAGGACATGCTCAAAACCCAAACTCGCAAATCTGCTTCATGGTCGTTGTACCCATTAAATGAGCAACCGCAGGGTTCATACCCACTGCGCGGCGGTACCGCAACGGTAAACGATTCACGCCCCCGAGTCGAATTGTGATTTTTTTATATAATTTAATTTATAAAAACATGGATTAACCACATAGTTGCCAATAGTGTACAGCAATCGCATCAACCGAGTCCCTACATCCGCAGGTACTTCGGTAATACACCATCTACCAAGTGGGCGCAGTTAAACCCCTATTGGTCAATTGTATAACTTCACTTCCTTAGGCTTAGACGAGAATAAGATGCTCCATGACCCATTTATAGAGAAAACATTCAACTCCCTGCCCGTTCAGGTGGCGGTCTTCGATGCTGCTGGCTGCCTGTTGAAGGTTAATCGTTTATGGGAGGCAACTGCGCTGTTCACGAATGAATTCACGCCATTTAAGGTAGGAACCTCGTGTCTGGAACATTTCCGTCTAAAAGCGCTTGAGGGCAATGAATACGCAGCACGCGCCTATGGAGGATTGTCTGACTTGTTCGCTGGCCGAACAGAACAGTTCTGCTTGGAATATTGTGTTGGAGATGGATCTGTTACTGCCTGGTTTTTGATGGAAGCCGCCAAATTGCACGAGCAGGGAGGTGGTGCCGTTGTAACGTGCACAAATATATCTTCACAAAAAAGATATGAATTACAGGTAGAACGAGCCAAACAAGAAGCGCTAGCAGCGCGCGATGAGCTAAATGAGGCAAATATTCAAACGGGAATCGCTATCGAGATTGCCAACGAATTAAATGCAACGCTTCACCTCGAAAACCGCAACAAGAATTTGATTCTTAGTACCCTACCTTCGGTCCTTATTATTGTGGATCACAATCTAGTTGTTACTGAGTGGACGGGTGGCAGTGAGCAGGTATTTGGAGTACCAGCTGCCGAGGCAGTTGGGCGCAAACTCACGGATGTTGCCATCACTGTGAGTTGGGCGGAACTTGCAAACGCGGTAACCCGGTGCATCGCAAATGCTCAAACAGTGCGGCTAGACGACTGCAGATTTCGAAGGGTGAATGGCACGGATGGAATTCTCGGCATTACCTGCGCTCCTATGCCATTAGCTTCATCCGATGATGTTGGAGCACTTTTAGTCGGCGCGGATATAACTCAGCGAAGAGCACTTGAGGGTCAATTAGCACATTCACAAAAATTGGAGGGTATTGGTCAACTGGCGGCCGGTATCGCCCACGAAATCAATACTCCTTCGCAGTACATCGGTGACAATGTAAGGTTTGTGCAGCAGGGCCTGAAATCCATTTGCGATGTCATCAGTGTTATAAGAGAGTTCACTGATAATCATAACAGCCAACAAGCTCAGGAGCTGTTAAAGGAGAGGCTTTACGAGGCGATGCGTACAGCCGACATTGATTTCCTCATGGAGGAGCTACCGCTTGCAATAGACCAGACATTGGACGGAATTGCCCACGTGAACCGTATCGTTCGTGCAATGAAGGATTTCTCGCACCCGGGCTCTGACCACAAAGTCTGCTCAGACTTAAATAGGCTCCTAGACAGCACCATTACCGTAACACGCAACGAATGGAAATACGTAGCCGATATTGAAACATTCTTCGATCCGAACCTGCCAGACGTACCTTGTTTTCCTGGGGACATGAACCAGGTTTTCCTCAACGTGATCGTGAACGCCGCACACGCCATTGCCGATGCTAACAAATCCCGATCGCGCGAAAAAGGGAAGATCACTATCAGTACCAAACAAACTGATGTATCAGTCCTGGTTACAATTCAGGATACAGGAACAGGGATCCCACCTAATGCTCGGGCCCATGTCTTCGATCCCTTTTTCACCACAAAAGAAGTAGGACGTGGCACCGGCCAGGGGCTATCCATATCCCATAACATTATCAAGGTACGGCATGGTGGGAAGATTTGGTTCGAAACAGAGTGCGGCGTTGGTACCACATTCATAATCGAACTTCCACTTGGCGACGGCCACTCGGAGGAGCGCAAATGAGGCGTATTCTCTTTGTAGATGACGAGCCACGTGTGTTGCAGGGCTTGGCACGTACCATGCGCAATTTGCGCGACGTGTGGCAAATGGATTATGTAGACTCCGGCGAGAAGGCATTGGCCCTTTTTGATCAATCTCCATATGATGCCATTGTCTCCGATATGCGGATGCCGGTGATGACTGGCGCCGAGCTGCTGCGCAAGGTTTGCGATCTCTATCCCCAAACGCTGCGGGTCATTCTTTCGGGGCAGTCGGATAAACAGGCAATACTAAAATCGCTTGAATGCACTCACCGGTATCACGCGAAACCTTGCGACGCAGAAAGCATCGTTCAGGTCCTGAATGACGCTTTTGAAACCCTTTTCAGCGGTGCAACAATACTTCGCGCTAAACTCACAGGTCTCAGAAACCTGCCCTATAGAATGGATACCGGTACCCACATTAAGAATTTGTGCAGCACAGAGTCGCCGGCCCCGGCAGATCTGACGAAAATAGTGGCTCAAGACGTGGCACTGTCGATCCGCCTGTTGCAGCTAGCGAACTCCTCCTTCTTCGGCCCACCTGGTACAGTCGCGGATATCTCCAGCGCTGTCATGCTGCTAGGAGCCGACGGGGTGTCTCAAGTCAATGAAATCGTTCAGCAGCGCCAATTGGAGGACGGTTCTTGCACACCGCCAACGCAAGATTTCGCACAGAATATCGGAGAGCATAGTTACAAAGTGGCTCTAGCTGCGGCAAGGATTGCACGGGCTGAAAACTGCAGCGACGCCTCAGTAGGCGAAGCCTTTACTGCTGGCATTCTACATGACGCAGGTCGGCTTGCACTTATGGCGTGCGAGCCTACGAGCTATGAACAGATGCTGATTGAATGCAAAGGCACCGGATGGGATATTGAGCAGGTGGAACGGCACTTATTTGGTTTCGACCATGGTGATGCGGGTCGTTATCTGCTGAGCCTGTTGGGAATTTCAAAATCTGTTGTGGATGCCGCAACGTTCCATCATCGCCCCCGGGAACTTAACGCCAGCGAGTTTTCAGCCGCTGCAGCCGTACATGTGGCCGACTCAACCCTGCGGGGAATAACGAATTTTATCGATTGCGCAAATGATCACTCTATAGACGTGGATTATCTTGAACATATCGGCTGCGCAGATCGCCTGTCGCTGTGGCAGCAGAAGACCATAGAGGAGTTACCGGTATGACAGAAATGCAAGCCGATCGCGTTTTGCTGGTTGACGACGACACTAATCTACTTAGCGCGATGCGCCGACAACTACACAATAAGTTTTTCCTGGATACTGCTGCCAGCGCGGTGGAAGGTTTTGCCTTACTCAAGAATTCCGATCCTTACGGCGTTATCATTTGCGATATGCAAATGCCTGTTTGCAACGGATTACAGTTTCTTACAAAAACAATAGAGATATCACCGCTTAGCGTACGCCTAATGCTAACTGGCAGTATAGATCAGGAAACCGCAACAAAAGCGATCAATCAGGCTCAGGTTTACCGGTTTCTTAAGAAGCCATGCGATAACGCCACGGTGGAAGCCGAGATAAACAACGCGCTAAATTACTACAAAGTACAGATGCTGGAAAAGGACCTGCTAGAAAAAACGCTAGTGGGAAGCGTAAGTGTTTTGGTAGAGATAATAACAGCCGCGCATCCCCGTGAGTTTCAACTCGCACAGCGCGTCCGCGAAGAACTCACCCATGTGTGCCAGGCACTGCATTATGAGCATTCTTGGACAGCAACGATGGCAGCGCTACTTCTACCGTTAGGGATGTTGCTCAACACAGGTGGTCGCACAGAGCCCATAACTTCGCAAGTTATTGCAGAGAAATCAGCTTCTATGCTTCGCAAAATACCCCGTCTTTCCGCAATGACAGATGTCATAACGGCAATTGCACTGCCCGTCAGCAGGTCGCATGAATTACCAGGCGGAGAGATCCCTTACGAATCACGATTACTACGTATACTCTATGACCTTCTTACATTGGAGGCGATCGGCAAACCACGATCACTGGCGCTACGAATGCTCATGAATACCACGGGCATCTACGACTCCCATATTCTTGAGGAGCTTGCCGCACACTATGCTCCTCATATTGTCACTTATTCCGAAATAACCGCGGAGCCTGCCATACGAGTTCCTCAGCGCGACCTGTCAGCTCTTAACGCAAAACAGGAGGAGCCAGAACTTGGAATGAGCATCATGGTGTCCGTGTCCGAGCTTCTGGCAGGAGACGTCCTGGTAGAACCCATGATCGCGATGGACGGATCGCTCTTACTCGACCCTGGGCATGTAATCACGGAAGCAAACCTCAACAGATTGAATATGCTTGTTGATACAAGGGGCATTCGCGAACCCATATGTATCAAGGTTACCACTGAGGACCTGGCGCCCACAGCGGCAGCTTGATGACGCCTGCTAGAGCGACTCACTTATCGGCCCCGTTGGCATGCCCTGACGCAGCCCACCAGCCGAGTAACTTATAACGGTGAAATAGTGTAATATTCGCGTGAATGCTAGGCAGCCGCTTCTACTTCGTCTTCAAGTGTAGTAAGGCGACGAAGTTCAGGAAACCTAAGAGCGCACAATAACACCACTGCTACCGTACCGATTCCCCCAACTACCACAGACAGTACCGGGCCAACGAGCCTGGCTACCATACCAGACTCAAACATACCCATCTCGTTCGATGTACCCACAAATATGCTATTTACTGCCGAAACACGACCACGCATGGCATCTGGCGCTCGAAGAAGGAGCAGCGAGCTTCTTATGACAACGCTAACGTTGTCTAGAGCCCCAAGCAACAAAAGCATAAGTAGTGACAATGGGAACGAAGTACTCACACCGAAGATTATGGTGCAAATGCCAAAGCCAGCCACTGCAATAAGCAACGTTCGGCCGGCACGCCTAAAAGGTGGCATGTGAGCAATGATTATTGCCATAAGCGATGCACCAATAGACGGCATTGCTCGCAGCCATCCCAGACCACTGGCCCCTACGTGCAAGATAGACACGGCGTACACTGGAAGCAAAGCCGTTGCGCCACCTAGCAGAACCGCGAACATATCCAGGGTTATCGCCGACAGTAAAATGGGCGTATCGCGAAGAAACTGTATACCTGCCAATAGTGATTTAAGGTCATAAGACTCATGTGCAGCCGGCTCTCGTTGCCCTGTAATTTGCCAGAGAAGAGCCAATACTCCCATTGACATGGCGGCATCGGTAAAGTACACAACCTGAGTATGACCATGAAACAGCGCGACCCCTAGGCCGCCGAGCGCTGGTCCAATGGCAGAAGCGAGCTGCCACGAATTACTACTCCACATTGCACTGTTGCTAAACGCAGATTCGGGAACCGTCTGGGTAACGAGAACGCCGCCGGCAGGATTAGAATATGCCCAACAGCACCCCATGAGTAGCAAAATAACGTAGTAGCCAGCCACCGGCACATGCCGTACGGTGAATATACCAAGGCAGAGCGAACATAGAGCCAGCAGGGCTTTAGTCAACAGGACAATCCCCTTACGGTTGGCATGATCGACCAGATGCCCGGCGGGCAGCGACAGGAGTATAACCGGTACGACCTCAACAAGGCCCACAATACCTAGGGCCAACGAAGAGTGAGTGAGGGCATATATCTGCCAGCCCACAGCAACTGCCACCATCTGCTCACCTAGATTGGCAAGAAACTTCCCTCCCAATAGCAGCCTAAAATCTCTATATTGCAGTGCAAGGTAAGGATTATGCTGATCTGGTTGTGGTTGCTCCGTCATAGGCTCTCCAGTAGGCGAATAAATAACTCATCCGCCGTTTCCCGACGAGGGGTGAGCTGAAGGAGATTAACTCCGCAGTTGACAATTGCCGAAGCGATAACGGGAATATCCATACCACTCTTGACCCAAACAGAAAAACGCTGTATTGGTACAGAATGAAACTTCATTTTTGCCCCAATCTCTCTAATTGCGCTCAGTGCAGGGTCGTTTAAGCGCTCAACTTCCACATCAACAATCGTGCAATTGGCAAGCATTTCCGTTGGTTTACCCACTACTTTGGAGTGCCCGTTCTTCATTATTGCGATAGTATCGCAACACATCTCCAACTCTGACAGGTGGTTGCCCGTGACAAGAACTGACTTATCGCGTGCCTGCAGTTGGCGAACGATCTCGATTACATCCCGTTGCCCAACGTTATCTAAGCAGGAGGTTGGTTCGTCAAGCACCACGACCTCAGGATCGGTCACAAGAGCAACTGCAAGCCTAAGGCGCTGATGCATACTTGATGACAACAAATGGAGTTTGATATTGGCTTTGTTTTCGCAGCCTGCAGATTTGAGCGCGGCATCCACTGCGATGGAGATTTCAGATCGGTTCATGCCAGCGCGCTTAGCGTACGCGGCAAGGTAATCTGCACCTGCCAACCAACGGGAGTTAGGCAGGTCGGCAGGCAGAAATCCCACCCGTCGTCGCAGGCTTTTGGTACCTGGCGCTTCACCCAACAGTCGTGCAGCGCCACTCGTAGGTGCTAATGTGCCGGCCAGCAAATCCACGACCGTCGACTTTCCTGCCGCGTTAGGACCAAGCAGGCCGAAAACCTCGCCACGGTTGACAGTAATCGAGAGCCCGTGAACGACTTGTTCCGGTCCGTAGGCCTTGGTGAGTGCCTCGGTTATGATTGCCTCAGTCATGCGAGGGCTTCGTCCAGTAAGTTCATCGTTAGCACGTCAGTCAACAGTGGAACGCTCGCGTTAGCTTCCAGTCGTCTAAGCGCCTTCATGATACTGTCGACGCATGCAGCCCACCTGGCAGGAGTTCCTTGTGCTGCAAGTTTAACCAACACGTCCATCCTGTCACGATTAACCACACGTGCACCATCTTTGGCAACGCTGATTGCTAGCAGATCGCGATAAAACACCGACATAAGGTCCAAAACCGCCGCTTGCTGCCGACGCGCCGCACGTTCCTTGGGTGCCTCGGCACCATCATCGCTGGAAGTCTCGG
This sequence comes from Chthonomonadaceae bacterium, assembly GCA_027450145.1. GTDB lineage: Bacteria > Armatimonadota > Chthonomonadetes > Chthonomonadales > Chthonomonadaceae > JAJZFK01. The sequence goes on from DAIDKH010000014.1 coordinate 22,621, forward strand.
GTGCATCCTCACCTACAAGTACATGGATGCCTGCTGATAGACGACGCAACTGCTCAGCAAGTCGCAAAGCCTCTACTCGGGTAGCCGCAGGCAGCTTTTGCGTAAACGCCAACACGGACTCTATCTCTTCTGCCGCCTGCCTGTTTCGTGCAAGTGTGTATGCCTGCCCTGCTCGTCCCTCGCAATAGGCTGCGAGCATGTCGGCGCGGTCTTCCGTAATATTGCACTGGTCTACAAGAAATGCAGAGAGAAGTGGCACTGGAAGCGACAGTACACGTACCTGTCGACATCGTGAGGCGATGGTGGGCAGAACTCTCGCGGCATGAACCGCAATAAGTATAAAAAGCACGTACGGGGGCGGCTCTTCAAGCACTTTCAACAGGCTGTTAGCCGCAGACTCGGTTAGCTTCTCGCAATCATGAATAACGAATATGCGACGGCGACCGACGTTTGGTGCAAACTGCAATCCATGCGAAAGCACACCGCGCGGTCGATTATCCCTGTCCCAAAACTGCCAAATTTGTATCGATTCGCCCGCAGGATGAATGTGTACTATTTCTGGCTGGGCGCTCTTGAATGCGCGCGTACAGCTGTCGCACTCACCACACGTGTCATACGGATTGCGTATGGGGTTATTGCACGCAGCGGCAATTGCTAGTGCAGATGCCAGAGCAGCGCGACCAGTGCCGTGGGCTCCCGTTATAAGGAACCCACCCGGTAAGCTGCCACAAGCAAGTGCATCCTGTAAGGCTCTGCGGGCGGGTTCATTTCCCACTAGTTGTGCAAAACGCCCCAAGCAAGCTCTCCTTACGATTGGCTCTTGTATACCGCCACCTCACCGCACAATTATACCTTTTAAGCTGTTATCGCGCGGGCTGATCACGACCGTCTGCGGTACCACACTCCTCGCTTGGTATGCCGTCAACCACCTCGGCGGCATCAACCACGAGGGCAGAGCCCTCCTTTATTTCCAGCGGAGGCAGCTGCGACAGGTCCGTCAAGCCGAAGTACCTAAGGAAATCCGTGGTGGTCACATATTGCATTGGCCGTCCCGGCACCATCTTCTTACCCGACTCGGCTATTAGCCCCCGTTCAAGCAACGTTCGCAGCACGCCCGAAGCCGCGACACCGCGTACCGCCTCAATCTCCGGCGCCGTCACTGGCTGTCGGTAAGCTACAATTGCCAGAGTCTCCAATGCTGCCCGGCTTAGGCGCGTAGCTGTACGCGTCAGCAGCCGAGTCACGTACTCCGCATATCTTGAAACCGTCGTGATCTGCCAACCACCCGCAACGTTCTGCAGATTAAGGCCCGTACCCTCAAACCTATTGGTCAGGCATTGTATAGCCAATTCCACATCCTTTTCCTCTACTTGAACGATGCGACTAAGTTCGGCGACAGATACAGGATCGCCGCTCACAAAGAGTACGCACTCAACGGCACATGCCAAATCTTGCAGGTCCAGGTGTCGCCTCCCTATCCCACTTGTCGAAGAATGATGTCGCCAAACAACAGATCCTGTTGAACCTCAATGCGCTGAAGTCTCAACAATTCTAACATTGCGAGAAACGTGATAACGATTTCATAGCGCATGCAGGGAAGATCAAACAGTTCGCTAAACTTTGCACCTCCAACATGCATTGATGCCTGAATTCTGTGAAGTATCTCGGCCATTTTTAATCTTAAGGTTGCGCGGCGCCGTGGAACTACTGTAGTTAAAGACTGATTACCCAGATCCACCTCACTGAGAAGACGGTTGAGCGCATTTACCAGAAGCGTTGAACTCACTGGGTCCGCAGGTACCGCGGAAGGCAGTATCGTGCAGTTGAGAAGTGGCTCCCTCACAAAGAGTGAGCGTTGCATCTCTTCCCGCGCGCGCAGGAGATCGAGCGCATCGTGAAATTGCTGGTATTCACGTAAACGTTGAACCAGTTCCAACCGAGGATCATCGGGTTCCTCGTCATCCTCCGAAACCAGAGGAGGCAGCAACATGCGCGACTTAATCTCGATGAGAGTAGCCGCCATCACAAGGTATTCACCGGCAACTGCAAGATCAAGTGCCTCCATCTGTTCGAGCAGTGACAAATATTGCGAGGTAATCTCCGCGATTGGTATATCGGTAATGTCCACCTCGTTAGCCTTTATGAGCTGCAGCAACAGATCAATGGGGCCTTGAAACGCACTCAAGACAAACGTAGGCATTCCAGGTGGAAGAAGAGCGCTCCTCACCCTTGGCTTGGAAACATTCGATACATTTGGCATGGCGAGAATAATACTCTGCGCACCGGATGTTGTCAATCAAGGCTGCTTCAAATCGAAATGTTAAGAACCTACAACTGCGCTACCCGGCAAAACCTCGCTTCTTAACATTTTCTTAATATGAAACGGATATACTGTATATCTGTAAGAAAATGCCAATGAGTGAGAGGCTAACTATTGGAGGTAAGGATGAGATTTTCTCGCGCAACCATCGGCGCCGTTGCAGTAGCGGTTGCCGCAACGAGTGGTGTGGGCGCACACGCAGTTTCACTTAAGGGCGCCGGTAGCACCTTTGCGCAGCCGTTCTACCAGTTGTGGTTCGCAAAATATAAACAACAGACAGGCACTTCTGTCGACTACCAGGCAATTGGATCAGGTGCAGGAATAAACGCACTGAAGAACAAGACTGTAGATTTTGGTGCCTCGGACGCTCCTCTTAGCGATAATGATGAGAAGACCATGCCCTACCCCGTGGTTCACATACCTACTGCCGGCGGCGCTGTGGTCATGAGTTACAATCTTAAGGGTATCGGTTGCGGTCTGAGATTTACTCCCCACATCATCGCAGAGATCTACAGCGGCAAGATCACCATGTGGAACGATCCTCAAATAGAAGCGATAAACTTCTTTAAGAACCTGCCTGCCATTCCCATTCAGCCCGTACACCGCAGTGACGGATCTGGCACCACCTACATCTTCACGAGTTTCCTATCGAAAGCAGACTCTGGTTGGGCAAGCACCGTTGGAGCTGGCAAATCAGTGAACTGGCCGGTAGGACAGGGTGGGCCGGGTAATCCGGGCGTCGTGACAAAAGTCCAGCAGACACAGGGTGGATTTGGCTACGTCGAACTTGCTTACGCCATACAGCACCATCTACCCTACGGTTCCGTAGAAAACAGCGCTGGCAACTTCGTTTCGCCTAGCATTGCCACCACGCTAAACGCGTTGCAGCAGTATACAACGCAATTGGACAAGGATGTACGGACCCCAACGGTATATGCCCCAGGCGTAAATAGCTATCCCATTAGCGGCCTAACATACATTCTTCTGTATCAGCATGGCGGTTCGCACGTAGGACCAACAACACAGCTTTGGAGTTGGTGCCTGGAGCCCG
>DAIDKH010000014.1:26001-65053 GCA_027450145.1 Chthonomonadaceae bacterium
CCCTCAACTATGTTCCGCTTCCACCAGGTCTTGTTAAAGAGGACATCGCGGCGATCAAATCCATATTAGGCGCGCAGTTGGCCAGCGGAGGCTAGGATTGTATGGCGGTGCCAACCACAAACAACGGTTCTGGCATTAATTCTCAAGGAACTCGCGGACGATCGTCGCGGGCTCTTCGCACAGACAGGATTTTCCGTTCCGGCACTCTTATTGCTGCCGGAACGGCCCCTGTATTAATCGCCGCAATTGGCATTGCATTGATTCTGGCTTCCAAACGTAGCCTGGTTGCGAACGGTCTTGGCTTTTTTATCGGCGAGAAGTGGAAACCTAATCCACCCACTGCGATGATGCACATTGGTAACATCTTTGGTGTTCTACCATTTGTGTATGGAACCATCCTAACGTCCATCATCGCACTTGCGCTAGCCGTGCCGCTTGGGGTTGGCAGCGCAATATTTCTGGCAGAAATCGCGCCGCGCAAGATAAGCGTACCTCTGTCGTTCTTTGTAGAGATGTTGGCGGCTGTTCCGTCAATTGTCTATGGATATTGGGGCCTTAGCTACCTTTGTCCAATTCTGGTAGGAGTCGAACAGTGGTTAACGGCTAATTTTGGTCATATTCCATTCTTCGCAACCACCATTGGTACCGGTACGGGGCAGGACTTTTTTGCCGCAGGCCTTGTTCTAACCCTCATGATACTGCCGTTTATAACAGCAGTTTCCAGGGACGTTCTTCAAACCGTTCCCGTTTCACAAAGGGAAGCAGCTTTAGGTCTGGGCGCTACGCGTTGGGAGGCAATCCGCACCGTGGTGTTGCGCTACGCGAGTAGTGGAATAATCGGCGCCGTTATGCTCGGCCTCGGTCGAGCACTGGGTGAAACCATGGCAGTTACCATGGTAATAGGTGGATCTGTTACAATTGGCCACCTTAAGAACCTGGCGAGCTTCTCCATATTTCGATCGGGTTACACCATGACATCGCTGCTCATGGATCAGTATCCTAGCCCTAATTCTAACTTGCACGCTTCAGCGCTTACACAGGTAGCGCTAACGCTATTCCTTATTACCGTCGTAGTCAATGCCATTGCCCGTGGCTTGGTATGGCTAACAGCGATGCGGGCAGGAGGCGGCTCCGACGCATCCGTCAAGTTAAAGGCATTTGTGGCGTCGGCTGTTAAATTCGCATTATTGGCAGTTGTACTTTTGGTATTCCTTTTACAACTGCTGAGCGATTTGCATACGCGTGGTGTACTGGGCCTGTTCGGTGGTGCAGAGATCGCGTTTTTTCTCGTGGTTGCAGTCTGGGCAGCCAGTAGGTTTCTCACCCGATCACAATGGCAACCACAATGGCGTCGTTTTGCAAGCTCGGCCGGCATTGCCGCGTGCGCGGTTTGCACACTCGTAGCCGTAGGTGCCCTAATTGGCCTGCTAACGTACGTGGTGCAGCACGGGATGCCAGCGCTAAATGCGGGGTTCTTCCACAAACCCGATCCTGATAATCCAGACAGCGGCGGTATGCTGCATGCTGTCGTGGGTACGGCGGAACTGGTGCTGATGGCGGCACTAGTGGGAATTCCCACGGGGATTTTGGGGGGCATTTACCTGTCTGAATTTGGCAACGATCGAATTGGATTTGTCATACGCTTCTTTGCAGACCTTCTTAACGGTGTGCCGTCGATTGTCCTTGGGATTTTTGCGTATGCGCTGATCGTTGTTACAACTACGGCTTACCAGGGTGTGGCAGGGGGTTTTGCTCTCGCCATAATGATGATCCCGACGGTTATGCGCACTACTGAGGAACTCATGCGCCTCGTACCAGACGCACTCCGCGAGGGTTCCCTTGGTTTGGGTGCTACCAATGCGAGGACTGTATGGAAGGTGGTTCTACCATCGGCTCGAGGAGGCATTCTAACGGGCGCACTCCTCGCTGTTGCCAGGGTTTCAGGTGAGACCGCTCCGCTCATCATGGTGGGTTGCAGCAGTAACCTGTTTCACGTTGATCCGCGGCATGCTCTCGCATCGCTGCCGGTGACCATCTACATCCTTCGTAACGCACCAAGCAATCTTGCGATCCAGCAATCATGGAGTGCCGCATTGGTACTCGTGGCTTTAGTCCTGGTCGCCAGTCTCCTTGCTCGTGTTATATCCAATCGCAGCATCGCTGCCACGAGAAGTAGCTAATCAGCACACACAAACTGATTCGTACATACTATTACCGGAAGTTCTTCCGGTCGCACTGATTGAAAGGTAAACTTACAATGCATCGAGACAGTTCTAGGTTTGTAATTGCAGCCGCGGCTCTCCTTCTCTGCACTGGCTTTGCGGGGCTAAGTGGGTGCAATAGCAGTAGCAGCAACGGTGGTAGCAACTCCGGAACCACGTCATCTGCATCGGGCACGCCAACGGGCGGCGGTGTGGGCAACAATTCCGCAGACTCCGCAATCAACGCTGATGCAACCGCCGCGATATCTGCCGACACATCGCTTAAGGGCCAGTCTATTAAGCTAAGTACAACCGGTGCCCAGGTTACTTTAGACGGCACAGTCGCAACCGTAGCAGATAAGAATGCAGCGGAAAAGGACGTCGTTGGCGCCCTGTCCAAATACGCTAAGGTCAACGCTGGCGTGATCGATAATCTAATGGTAAAACAGGGAGCCACTGCTGGCAACGGCCAGTAGGAGATCTAAATACGTGGAGCAGCGCACGATCAGTATGCAACCAGGCGAGGCGGTATTGAGCAATTCAACTAGCACTCCCACAGCTCAGGTTGACGCAGCCAAATTGATGGCTCAGGTGCCCAGAATTGCCGTAAACCACCTGAATTGCTTTTACGGCAAAACTCAGGCAATTCAATCGGTGTCACTGGATATCTTGCCTAATCAGGTCACTGCGCTTATTGGGCCGTCTGGCTGCGGTAAGTCAACATTTCTGCGTACTCTTAACCGAATGAACGACAGAGTGGCTGGCTGGCGGGTTGAAGGAAGCGTCATGCTCGATGGGACTGATGTCTACGCGCGAACGGTGGATGTAGTTCAGCTCCGTCGCAAGGTAGGTATGGTCTTCCAGCGACCAAACCCGTTCCCCATGTCGATTAGAGACAATATTCTCTATGGTCCCAGATTGCACGGAGAGCGAACCAAATCTCGTCTTGACGATATTGTCGAGCGTACGCTTACACAGGCTGCCTTATGGGACGAAGTCAAAAACTCACTGAATAAGTCAGCCTTCGATCTTTCCGGTGGTCAACAGCAGCGCCTCTGTATAGCCCGCGTGCTTGCAGTAGAACCGGAAGTCATTCTTATGGATGAGCCTTGCTCGGCGCTGGATCCCAACTCGACATTTCGTATAGAACAGCTGCTGGCGGAACTTGAGAGTCGATTTGCAATCGTCATAGTCACCCACAACCTGCAACAGGCAGCACGTGTCTCGGAACGTACTGCCTTTTTCTTGAAAGGTGAGCTCATTGAGTGCAGCGATACAGCAGACCTCTTCTCCAACCCGCGCGATAAACGAACGGAAGACTACGTTCAGGGTCGATTTGGCTGATACTCTTTGAACGGATTTCTGAAAGTAGCGAAAGCAGCCTGGTCTACCAGGCTGCTTTCGTCTTTTCGTTGGCGCGCCCTCTGAACGGGACGAGGCTATTTTGCACTTTTTGCAACGGATGTGGGCAGCGGTATAGGCATCTTTCCCGCTTGCAGTAACCGAGTAAACGCCATATCGAGTGCATTGAATACCCCCGCCGGCCCATCAGGGTAATTGGGGCGGTAATACGGAAGGTAGACCTTCTGCCGAGTGGATGGAGGCAAATGGACCAACAGATGTCCATATTTCAACACTGCACGCGTGGCCGGTCGAGCTGTTCCGTCCTCATTCAACAGTCCGAAATCGCTTCCCTCGTTGACCCGGTATCCGCCCGGATACCACCAGAAGAAGATACCGTCACCATCCATTCGAATTGTTGCCCGATAGATTACGGAGTAGTATTTGCCTTGTTCCTCTAATAACCGCCTAGAGTCTCGGCCAGAGCCTGTGTTCCACACAGACATTCCTGTTTCTGCCCAGATGACAGGCATATGAGGTGCAATTCCCCGTGCATAGCCTAGCTCAAATGGGATCGTCCGCTCGTTAGTAGGGTCACCCACGCGGCCATAACATTCGGGAGCCAGGAAATCCACTGCCCGGCTTAGACCTGCCAGTTGATATGGTAGTGATCCTCCCCAGCGATAACTACCGTCTCCGGCGCTAGCCATGCGAAAACTCACAAGGTGATTGGGATCCAACGCATGAAGCCGATGCACAGATTCACCGAATGTTTGCTGGAGCCAAGTATCGAGGAATGCGCGGTAATCACCAACGAAGTGGGCAAAATTACCGTTGGCGGCCGTTAACTGATCGTCGGAGGGACCGGTAAGCTTACCGTCAAGCTTCGGAGGGCTATACCGCCATGCGATTTCAGCAGCCGAGACATTACCATACTTAGAGATCACCCATCGACGCCAGGCATTATCCAGTCTCAATCGATTTGTATAGTCGCCAAACGATGGCTCCCAGGAAATCTCATAGGCAAACACCGTATCGTTTTGCCTAAGGTCATAGTGAAGGATAATAGATTTGAAATTTGCCCATGACTTTCGTTCGGCCTCTGGCCGACCATCGGCTAAATAGTCTGCTACCCCGGGCCGCAAGCTGAGATTAACGTGTAGGCCGAGGTTACGACAACGCCATAGAAAATCTAGTAGGTTTTGGGCTGCGATGTCCCGCGTATAGATGAACGCGCTCACGGCATTAAAACCAAGGCGCTTTAAGCGAGCAAGGTCTCTCTGTACCACGCGAGCGTCATACGAACGCGCACTCATCCAGGACTCGAAATAGAGACCGTGAGAGGTACCAATGCCCGAGGAAGGCATATAATTGACCCCATTAATGCGCCACAAACTGTTTTTGTAGTAGAAGTGTCCAGTCGGTTTGGTTCGCACGAAGGCAGGGTGCACCGGTGGCAGCCACTCATGAACGGTCATTGTAGATCGATCGATTGGACGACCATCCACTAACAGAGTAGTGACTACCGAATCACCCTCATGAGGAAGGGTACCGCCAGGATGCCAGATAGCACTACAAGAAGCCGTGGAATGCGCATTTACCGATATCTGCCATGAATGTGCCCAAACTGGTTCGTGCCTTTTCTCAATCACAATCTTGACAGTAGCAGTTTCCGTCCTGCCATCGGCATTTCGACACCCTACTTTGGCGCCGACAACACATGCCTGGTTTTTGAACAGAGTGTAATACTCTGTGCCTGCCTCAACAAGAAACAGCCCCCTGCGCATGTGTGACAAAGTCTTAGTTATTAACCTTTGAACGGCTGGGATTTTGTAAAACCCACTGTTCGAGGGCGTGAACACCAAACGCATCCCCATTGCAGAACCAACACTGCCGGGAATGATAAGTGCCGCAGGTACACCGCGCCATTCCCCAGTGCGGGCATCACGTGCAGTTATGAGACCCATCTGGCGGTAAAGGCGGTCCTTCAAAAAGCCGTCAGCAGCTGGTCGTGGCTGGATTGCAAAGAGCGTATCCGCCGGAAACGTCTGAGAGAGCTCTACTCCCGCGCCAGTTTTACCAGGCACATGCTGAAGTAAAAGGCGTGAAGCGGTGTGTATTCTATAGAATTTGTACGAGGGGCTCAGGGCGGTTTGCGGCGAGAGCATATCTCCTTGAGATATAGAACTTCCGGTCGGTGCAGTACCCAGTTCTGCTATTTCAAAAGAGTGAGCGCCAGGCTCTGCCCCGGTGTGGCTGTATGCCAAACCAATGCTAATTCTGGTCGCTTGCTGCGGTAGAAATCCTGCGGCAATACGCGGACCCGGTACAGTCCATGGCTTAAACTGGGCGGGAACCAGTGTATACCGCTGCCAATGAGTGGTGAGCGGCACGACTGCAATCCAACGAGACCCGTCGTCGTCATCCCATTCTACTGCGAGTGAATTAGTAGTCTTGTCTCCTCGCGCTGTGAACACCGTTACCGTATTCCCGTTAGGGAAGGGATCCGATATTACAGGCGACTCAAAGGTGTCCCACCCTTGGAGGTTCGAGATGGAGGACCTTAGCACCTTAATCGAGTTCCCGCCCACCGACTCGGGCGTTACGGAGTTCGTTGTCGGATTGGATGGTGTGTTGGAGTTCCTGGTCCATTCCGAGATGTCCATTTCCGATGAGGGGCGCAGAATAAGATGCTGTGGGGGAACGAACGCCTCGGCCCGTTGTAGTTCGGTCAATGTTTTCCAGGAGCCGTCCGCCGTCCTAAACATTGGCATGGTACCTACAGGCGTGCCTGCAGCAAAAACGCTTCCTCCAGCCTGCAGATAACGGGACACGACTCCTATTGCCGGTTGAGGCAGCCGGGTACAGTTGGGCAATACCAGTAATGCACAGTTAGCCGTGGTGGGATCTGATTCGTGCCGCAGCTCGGCCGGATTCCACATTCGTACCTTATAGCCCGCGCGCGCTAGCAGCGGAACAATTGCGGTCGTAATAGTACCGTTGTTGATTCCCGGCGCGGTTGATCCGCACACTACCGCAACATCTGCATACGAACCAGCCGGAATAACCAGTGCAGTCACTGCGAGTACTAACCTGAGCAATCTTCTAACCATGAAGGACGCCTCTCGTGGTGTTACAAAATCAATCACAAAAACTGCTGCGATTCCAGCGCAGGTACTAATCTACAGTCTTCCACCGTTCACTCGAAGGTACTGCCCTGTTACGAACGAAGATAAGTCGCTGCAAAAGAAAAGTACCGTATTTGCAACGTCCCGGGAGGTTCCCAGCCGCCGCAAAGCAGTGGTATCGGCGATATGCCTCTGATTCTCAGTCCAAGAGTCGGGATCATCATTTGGATCATAATCCACTTTAGAGGTATGCCCCGGACTAACCACGTTTACTCTTACATGTTTATCGGGACCAAGTTCTTGTGCCAGAACCATTGCCATATGATTAACAGCCGCCTTGCTTGCCCCGTAGCTTCCAAGACCTGCCATTGGATCATGCCCAGCGCCAGACGATATAAACACAATGCTTGCACCATCGTTAAGATGAGGGGCACATGCCTTCACCACGTTGTACGCCCCGTGCACATTTACATCAAACGGATGTCGCCAGGCTAAATCCTCCATAGAGGTAATAGATCCACCAGCCCCTGCCGCAGCGTTCAAGACGAGTATATCCAGCCTTCCAAATCGGGTACAGAGTTCCGTTACTGCCACATCTACGCTGCGAGCATCGGTTATGTCTACTTGTAAAGCGCACGGTTGAGCAGCAGGATTAGCTCGCTCAATTTCGCGCATAGTGCGTTCAGCCTGGGAATCGTCACTTTTAAAGAGTGCTGCAACTCGAGCACCGGCTTCTGCCAATGTTAACGATATCCTTCGGCCGATACCGCGTGTACCGCCGGTTATCAATGCGGTCTTACCTGTAAGATCGATACCAATCATGGCTTAAACCTTCCATCGCTCACGTGCATCGTTCATGGTAACTCCTGGCTTCTTGCCCCAGGCATAATGCCCAATTGGATGTTCTCCTATCCACCTTTCATCCGTAGGTTCATCACTGCGCTGAAACCGAACATCACATGACAAACGGAATCGATTACTAGTGTTAACTAGCGAACAGTGCATAGTGTACATACCAAACACGATAACGTCGCCGGCCGTAAACTCCGCAGTACACCATTGGCCACCATATTTCTCTGCAATTTCCAGCGGCTCGCTGGAGAACCAACCGTCCACGTTGTCGCGGTCGACATCCATTCGGCCGTAAGTATCACGAATACGCTGGTAGGACTCTAACCTGTGGGACCCTACCAGGACAGCAAGCGGTCCAAGGTCATAACTTACATCTCCCAGGGGTATCCAGCACGTATACAGTTCCTGGGTTCCTCGTCCCATGTATACAATATCGTAATGAGCACCGGTAAAGCCGTTTGTTCCCACCACTCGCAACCACTTGTAATCAAACGTGAGTGAGTCGTGCCCCAGAAATCCGCTAAAGAAGCCGAATAGTTCGGACGCTTCTACTACGCGTAGAACGGGCTGCGCATGCGATACGTCTGTCCGCCCGCCGAGGAACGCGCCATGCGCACCGGTCTTGATTACTGCCTCGGATAGGGATACGGAGGTGTCGAGTTGGTCATTAGCGGCGAGGTTTTGAAGGAGGTGTATTCTCGCCGCCGCAATGTCGCCAGGATCTAGCAAGCCGCGCAGCAAGAGATAACCATCCGCGGCCATCCGTGAGCGTAGTTGCTCATTCTGTCCCAAAAAATCACTGCTGTCAGTCAACAGTCCCAACTGTTTGCTACCAACAGTAAGCCTTCTAGAACCGAGCAAAACTTCCATGGATCCATCCTCACAAAGTATTAGGCATAAAATGCGTCGTAAACGTCGGTGTTTCCTGCATTGGCTTGCCTTGTGGGCATATTGGCGTCACACAGTTTGCAGCATCGTCGGTTTATCAACAATAGGGCCTTTAAAACAAAATGAGCGAGCCCTAAGAGAGGGGCTCGCTCGATACACACGTTCCTGATGGTCGCCTAGAACTCTTCAAATCCATCGTCATCATGAGCTTTTGCAGGTGCAGCAGACCGTCTCGCTGGTGCGGTTGGTCTTGCAGCAGCCCGTGGCTGAGGTACGATTGTATGGCGCACCGGTCGTGCAGGTGGTTCTGGTTGCGTGTTCATCTGAACCGCCTGCAGGAACGACGAGTCTACCTGGAAGGTAGCCACCTGGCCCTGGAGTTCTCTTGCCTGCTGGCTCATCGACTGGCTTGCAGCAGAGGCCTGTTCTACCAGCGCTGCATTCTGTTGAGTTATCTGATCCATCTGCATAATGGCTTTGTTAACCTGCTCTATGCCGGCTGCTTGCTCTTGGCTCGCTGCGGATATCTCTGCGATTATATCGGCTACCTTCTTCACAGCGCCTACAATTTCATCTAGAGTCTGTCCGCTCTGGTTTACCAGCGATGTGCCCTCCTGAACCTTCTGGCCGCTATCCTGCACCAGAGCTTTTATCTCTTTTGCGGCGGAGGCGCTCCTGCCGGCAAGGCTACGAACCTCTGCCGCGACTACTGCAAAGCCGCGCCCCTGCTCTCCTACTCTCGCCGCTTCAACCGCTGCATTAAGTGCTAGTAAATTCGTCTGGAATGCAATTTCATCGATCACCGAGATAATATCGGAAATTCGCTTGCTCGACCGATTAATCTCCTCCATCGACGTAACAGCATTGCCAACCACCAAACCGCCCTTTTCAGCGACCTCTTTGGCCTGTGCAGCCAGCTGGTTAGCCTGGCGTGCATTGTCCGCGTTCTGTTTCACAGTCGAGGTCATCTCTTCCATGCTAGAGGCCGTCTCCTCAAGGCTCGAAGCCTGTTCTTCGGTGCGCTGGGAAAGGTCATCCGTGCCTGTTGCCAGTTCCCCAGATGCCTGGACGATATTATCCGCTGCTGATCTCGTTTGTGCTACTAACTCGGAAAGATTCGAGATCATATTTGCAAACGCATTACCCAGCACATCACGCTCACTCTGTGGTGAAACTTTTACTGTAAGGTCGCCACCTGCAATACGATCTGCTGCTTCTGCCATCATGCCTAGCGATGCAGTCATTTCGTTAAAGGCCTCGGCAAGTTTACCCACGGCGTCCTGGCGCTCTACAGGGATATTTTGCGACAAGTCACCGGCAGCTATGGCAAGCGCTGCAGCCTGCATCTCCTCAATTTTTGCCGATAGATACGCCTTTTCCTCGATCTCGGTCCGCTGCCTGGCTTCCTCTGCCAGCTTTGCTGTAATATCTTCCCACTCCGCGCTGTAGGCGATCGTATTACCGCTGTCGTCCTTCACCGCCTGTATCACCAGGTGCAGGGTGATGGGCCCAATTTGAATCTGAGCATCGTGAGGGAAGAGCGCCTCGTTTTTTAGGATATTGCGCTGATGTTGAGGGTTCGCATGAAAGTCGTCAATCACCCGCCCCATTAAGTTGTCCACAGAAAAGCTTGCGCCATAAGCCTTCTTCAAATCTGGCTCGACCATTCGCAAAGTTTCGCGCGATTTTCGATTCATGTAGATCAGCTTAAGATCAGGATCCACCATCATGATGTTGGTATTGGCACTGTCTAAAGCGGCGGTCATCTGAGCTATTCTGTGCTCTTTGGCTATTTTCTCCGTAACCTCTTCCCACTCGGCACTGTAGGCGAGTACATCACCCTTGTCGTCTTTTACTGCCGAAACCACCAGGTGAAGTGTAAGAGGCCCAATATTTATGTCTGCCTCGTGCGGGAATATGCCATCCTTGCGGAGCATTGTTCGCTGCTGGATTGGGTTCTTGTGAAAATCATCAATACACCGTCCCATAAGCTGGTCCGCACGGAAGGTTACACCGAATGCCTGCTTTAATTCTCCTTCAATAGACTTCAGCGTCTCTGTGGAACGGCGGTTCATGTAAATAAGCTTAAGGTCGTGATCCACCATCATCACATTGGTGTTGGCACCATCCAGAGCAGCGGTAAGACGCGCAATCTGTTTCTCGCGGGCGATCCTCTCGGTGATGCGCTCCCAGTCAACGATATAGCCTGTTAACTCACCATCATCGTCAAATATGCCTGCAATCTTCATGTCGCAGGTACAGGGTCCTGTGCGAATTACCCCAGTGTAGGGCAGATTACGAGGATCGGCAGCACGCCTAAATTCCATTGGCTCGTCGGTAAACAGGAAATCCAGGTTAGATCCTACCACTTCCTTCGCGTGAAAGCTCTTCCATGCGTCGTTCCAGTTATGTAGATTTGGTTCCATGAGTTCAAGCGTCGCTACGGACTTCGGGTTTGCGTACAGGATGTTGAACTCGGTGTCGCACAGCATGATTCCACTTCGAGAATGTTCAAGTGCGTTCCCGGCCCAGGACATTGGGTCAAAAGTAGCCTGTGGTGCGTCGACTACTTCGAGTTTTGGCTGTCGTGCTCGTGTGCGTGCCGTAGGAGGGGCCGCAGGTTTGGGTGCAGCGCCGGAAGCGGCTGGCGCGTTGATTGCTTTTTTCTGTGGCAAAGCCATTTTCATTTTCCTCGTGTTGTTACCTAATGTTGGCCAGTTAGGCGGCCATTGCCATGCCGGCGCTGTCACCCAGCAACACGGCGTCTATGTCTAACAGAATAATTAGTTTGTCACCGGTACGAGCCATGCCACGCAGCATGTTGCCCACAAGACCGTTTCCAAAGTCAGGCGGTGGTTGGATATCGGCAGATGGTATGTTCATTACTTCAGACACGCTGTCGACTATCATTCCCATCACTCTCTCTTGCACCACCACTACCACTATGCAGGTAAACTGGTCGTATTCCACCGGTTCAAGGTTGAATTTCCGACGTAAGTCTACAATTGGAACGATCGTTCCGCGTAGGTTCAATACGCCACGTACCTCATGAGGCGAATTTGGAATACGGGTCGTAGGCACGAATCCTTTGATTTCTTGCACCTTCAGGATATCTACGCCGTATTCTTCATCTCCTAGTGAGAATGTTAGATACTGCCCATTGTCTGCAGTGGAACCCGCCTGTATATTCACAGGGTCTACCTGGTTACTATTCATCGGCTCTTTTCTCCAGATTAATGCCTTAAGCCGCGTCTTTTGATTCGTGCGACGCTGCTTCAATCATGGTCGTAGCCAACACCTGGTAGGCGGCTAACCACGCATCACGCACCTCTGGGGTAAAATTGCGCCCCAGTCCCTGCTCCAGTGTCCATATCAGCGCCTGTCCCACAGCCGCATAATCCTCTGGTTTTACGCCATAGTCCACATGCTTTCGGCCAAGTGACTGCACGGCAGGCGCAATCTGCTCAATCTTGTTGAGCCCCCGCACAACCATATTAAGGTGCTGCATAAGCTTCTTGCCCTGCCCCTGCATGTCACCACTAAACAGTGCCTTAAACTGGGGATTCTCGCTGAAGAGCCTGCCATAGAACAGCTCTGCTGCTTGATCGGAGATTGGTATAACCTCATTAAAGCTATCTTGTACTAACCTAATCTGCTCGGGTGTCATTAAGTGTCCTCCAATAAACAATTCTATGCTGCAGCTGTCATGATTGCCTGCGCAGGCATTACATTTCTGTACAGGCCCGGCACATCTATGATCAGTGCAACTCGTCCATCCCCTAAAATGGTGGCTCCTGCGATACCGTCCACCTTACGGTAATTACTCTCCAAACTCTTTATAACAACCTGGCTCTGGCCAATGAGCTCGTCTACCAGCAGGGCTATTTTGCGACCGTCGTTTTCTACGATAACCAGTAAGCCTCTGGTGGGCTCGCTCACGATCGGCTCGACACCAAAGAATTGGTAAAGACGCAATATGGGCAACACGTCGCCACGAACTAGAGCTACTTCCGTCTGCCCGGCTACAACGCGCACATCACCTTGTTTTGGTCGAATTGACTCGATGATACTGGTTAACGGTAGGATATAGACCTCGTCACCCACGCGCAGCGAAAGCCCCTCCAGAATGGCCATCGTTAAAGGCAGGCGTATTCTAAAGCGAGACCCTTGGCCAGGCGTGGAACTGAGAGAAATAGCACCTCCCAGCCCTTGAACCGCCTGCTTCACAATATCCATTCCTACACCACGACCGCTTAAATCGGTTACCTTTGCAGCAGTAGAAAAGCCGGGATGAAATATGTAGTTGTGTAACACGTCGTCTGGCGGCATAGGATCCGACTCCGAAATGAGTCCCCGATCAACAGCCTTGCGGTATATACGGTCCTTATCCAGACCCCGCCCGTCATCCGATACCTCGACGACGATATTTCCGCCTTCATGAAATGCATTGAGCGAAACTACACCGACTTCCGGTTTGCCGCACGCAACGCGCTCTTCTGGCGTTTCAAGGCCATGATCAATAGAATTTCGCACAAGATGGGTTAGAGGATCCGCTATCATCTCGATAACCGATTTGTCCAATTCGGTCTCTTCACCAGTCGTTTTTAGATCAATCTTCTTGTGGCACGTGGCAGCCAGATCTCTCACAAGCCGAGGAAACCGTCCGAAAGCGTGTTTAATGGGCAGCATTCTTACCGCCATCACTCGTTCCTGTAGCTCTCGAGAGGCTCGCTCCATAGCAGCTACTGCCTCCAAAAGCCTTGGTAAACTAGAAATCTCGAAGTGCTGAACTACTTCGTTCAACATGGACTGGTTAATCACCAACTCACCAACGAGATTGATCAGCTTATCTATCTTGTCGGTGGAGACGCGCAGCGTATGGGTCTCCATCTTTGCCGCCGCGGTGACAGTTGGCTCGGGAGCCGGAGATGTCACAATGGCCGCCGCAGCAACATCTGTCACAACTGCCTGCGCAACCGAAGCCACTTCACACGCCACCTGTTGCGCAGCGTCACCCTGCCAATAGCCTGCTACAGCGGTCAGTGATACTTCGCAATCATCCGAAACAAACTCGAACGGTTCCAGCAGCTCAGACATGGGATGCTGAGAGGTGAACTCAACTTCCCAGGATACATAACATGCTTCCGGGTCGAAATTCGTAAGCGCAGGAATGTTTGAGGTGTCGCAGCGAACGTTGATCTCATCAACCATCTCGAACAGGTTCCGTAGCATGAGGATGGGGTCAGAGCCCTGTCGCAGTACATCTCGATTGGGTACGAATCGAAAAACATACCGCTGCACCTCATCAGGAACAACCTGCTCAACAGGAGGCGAGGCAATTGTCGGCTTTTGCCCCTCCGAGTCCGCGATGGCTGCATCGATTCTTGCGATGAGCGGATCCGAATTCGGCGCTGATGCGGCTTCGCCGCGGGCTACGGCCAGTAGGGACTTTAATTGATCTAATGACTCAAGCAATAACTGTGTAAGTTCACTGGAGACGTGTGCTTGCCCGTTTCGAAGCCTGTCAAGCAGTGTTTCCAATCCATGAGTAAAATGGGCGATATCGGTGAAGCCAAATGTGGCACTGCCGCCCTTTATCGAGTGTGCACACCTAAATATTGTGTTTAGCAGCTCGCTATCGTTGGGGGCTTCCTCGAGGCGCAGTAATTGAGTTTCCAGCTCGGCCAACAGGTCGGCCGCCTCCTCGAAAAACGCCTGGTGAAAGATCGTCATGTCAAGGTTCATGCTGGTAGCACCTTGTCGATGACTTTAAGTAACTGTTCGGGGTGAAATGGCTTTACAATCCAACCGGTCGCACCAGCGGCCTTGCCCTCTGCTTTCCTGCTTTCCTGACTCTCGGTGGTAAGCATGAGAATAGGCGTAAATCGCAGCATAGCACGGGTCCTAACCTGTTTGATGAAGGTCAATCCATCCATTACAGGCATGTTCAGGTCGGTAATAATAAGATCTACCTTGCCACCTGGGGCGCCAGATAGCTTGTCGAGTGCCTCCTGGCCGTTTCCGCCCTCAATTACCGTGAATCCGGCTCCCTTTAGCGTGAACCCTACCATTTGTCGCATGGAACTCGAATCGTCCACTATTAATGCTGTTTTACCCACGAGTAGTTACCCCTCAGAATTTTTGCAGTTTTCAAACTGCTGCGTCCCCATACTGCATAAAAGCGAATTAAATATCGAACCCTATAAGGGCTGCTGTCTTGGCGCAGCTTTCGCTTAAACCCACCATCTCAATCCGGGTGCCACTAGATGTAGAGGCAGTAAGTAATCCGTGAATGATCTGCAACGCGGTAATGTCCATACGCTCTACAGCGGTCATATCCAGAACTAACTGTGTGGCCTTTGGCTGGCTTACAAGCTTTTGCGCGGCCTGCAGAAAGTGTTGCGCTTCAAAGATGTCTAGGACACCGGAGGCAGTGATCGTGCATTTGCCGCCACTCTTGCGAAAGATTACGTTTTTTACTGGCGTCATACTAATCGCTCCACAAGCAACGAATTTCTAAACTACTGGCACAATTATCGGTAATATCAAGTCATTCCTCAGGCAATTTAACGAGGAATTCTAACCGCCAAGGCAACTAAAAACATCTTAGGTTGTCGAACCGTACAAAAGTTCACCATTTTTCAAAATTTCAGCAAGCATCGATTGCACAATATAAGCAATTTGAATTAATTAATTCTTGGCGGGGTTTTGATTTCCGCCGCCTCTGTTCGTGTCGTCAGGAGTTTGCACGTGGCCATTCCTTACCGAACAGTTCCCGTTAAGGCCGTAGTACTTCGAACAATGACTTAAGGATAAAATTTAGCCGGGCCACAGGCGTTGAGAACCTTAATGTGCTGAAAACTACAGTCTTCCGGCGGATAACTTATGGCCAAGCGAGCGGTTTTAAGCGTGTCGGATATCTTGAACGTTTGCAAAAAAACATGCCCGCTAATCCTTTTGGATACAGCGAGCATATTGGGACAAATGGCGATAACTTGATCTACTTGGTCTGCGATACAGGCACAAGCGGAAGCATTTCAGAAGGTGGCACTCCGGATGCTTTTCGATTGAGCGGTTCCTGATAGTAGGATGTTTCTGGCATAAAACCACCATTAATAAGATAGAACCGGTCACCAGTTACACCACTCCCCCTGTCCAACCTATCTTTCAATCCGTTGTTGGTGAAGGTAAAATGCGCAGTGGTGAGTTCTTGCCAAGGTGAATCTGTGGTGGTAATCCACTGGGGTCCAAATTCTGCCAGGCGCTCCTCGTACCCATTGCTGCCATTAAAATCCTCATTGAACGAGTACAGCCCGCGAAGGTAACCTCCATCGTGAGGTGCCTTGAAGCTGGCAATTAAGCCCCACTTTCCTCGTTCCGGGAAGAAGAAATATCCACTGTACACGGTATATTCACCCTCTGGCTGGGCGGTCACCATGAACTTGTAAGTTTCATTTTTGTGCCAATGGTATACCAGGTGACTGTGAAGCCCTGTACCCTCATTGCCGAAACCACCTACAAACACGCCTTTGCCATGCGCGACCAGTGTAACGCGATTGGCTGCGGCAACCAGGCTGCGATGTATAGGTTCTGAGCCACTGTCCCACACAGAGAATATGATCCTCCGCTCCGTAGGGCTGTTTACCTGTATACCAAAATAGCCACGAGAGAAGCCACATGCCATGTAATACGACCATAAGGGTGTTCGACGAACAGTCACCTCATTGTAGAAGCGGGTTATTTTGGAGCCGGGAGGGTACTGATACCACAGGTGAACCGACGGGCAGGCGCCATTAGGATTGGTACTAAAATGCGCTTCCCTTACGGCTGGACCAGACAACTGCAATGCCTGGGGATTACCAAATGTGGGTCCGCTACGTGATATTCCAGATAGTTGGAACTGATATGCGCCTGGCGATGGGATTGAGTACGTTCCAAAATCGGCAGTTACCACATCCGCAGCGCCTCGGACTTTCACAGTGCGGCGCACCCCTGCCACCTGCATCTGCAATGTAGAAGTCTGCCCCTCTGGCAGCGCAAGCGTGACGTTTACGTGCAGCTTGTCGGGCTGGCGTATTACGCCGTACCATACCACGTGCTGACGGCCGTTGTTCCACCCTACAATGCCCTGATCCTTGGATATCTGAATGCCTTCTGGGTCCGGCTGACTGAAAGCCGTGTAAGACGGGACGCTAAGCGTGGCTTCCGCCGCCACGACAGATTGTGAGCTAATCATAATCGCTCCTACCGTCGCGAGTGCTGCAATATACCTAAGTTTCAAACCACTATTACCTCCGTGATTAATCACTGCGTTGCGTAACGAATACCACATTATCTACCTGCCGAGGCGCGTGCTGGCACTGTTAAGCGTGGAACTCCTGGAGGCAATTGTGTAGATGGATGTGTAACCACACCTGGTGCAGCAGGAGGTACCCTGCTCTGCATCTGCCTTGCCAACGCAGGAGGAATAGCAGGAGCGCTGGGTGAGTGGTTGCAGCCGCAAACTGCACTCAGTGCGGCTGCAACCACAAAAAGGGTAAGCCTGCCGCACACCGTCGTTTTCATCATGTTACTCCTACGTCGTTAAGCAGCTGCCACAAGATTCGCCCTGCAGCAGCTGCAGTTTCACGTTCTAATTATCTTCCTGTATAGCCCACATCTGAGGTTTAGTGCTTCCCCAGCGGTTCCACTTGGCGTGATCGTCGCCAAATATTGCATTGAAACCCTCGTTGTGTCGATCGCGCACGTAGTAACCGCGATATTGTCCGATCTTCTGATTGTTGTGCAGAGCTACCCAGCCATAATCCGTATCATCGTCGGTACCCATATCGGTCCAGTCCCCTTCTGCAATCCAGATTGAACCCGACGGGTTCTGCACTGCGGCATCGGGCACGGAGTCACCGTCCCAGTAAGCTGAGGGGTCATCGGTTAATATATAACCAGATTTGTCGCTGGTGTTGTAAGAAGGATCCACGATAGCGGCGGCTGGCCAGTTAGCAGAACCTGGCTGAATGGCATTCCAGCACCAGCTCGTCTGATTACAACCTGGGCATCCACTGTCATGGTTAGATGGATTAGGTGGACTATTCTGCCCATTCGGCCAGTTTTCGTAGTATAGATCGGTAACGTCACCGCTTGGGCAGATAAAAATCTGTCGGTTTTTGATGTAAGGCTGAAGATTTTCCTCCCAGTCTACCAGTGCGTAACCTGGGCCAAAACCTGGAGAGTAGACGTTGTTACCCTGGATGCCATAACTATAGACTACCCAGGTTTCATCATAATCTTCCATGTACATATGTGCGCCAAGCCCGATCTGCTGAGCCTGCGCCAGACACGCTATTGCGCGAGCCTTTTCTCGCGCCTGAGCAAACACTGGAAATAAAATTGCTGCTAGAATAGCAATGATTGCAATAACAACCAGCAGTTCTATGAGGGTAAAACCCTTGGTTTTGAGCATTCTTTACGACCTCCTGTTGTAGGATACAACGCAGAAAATGTCGCGCATCGCGCACTGCCAAGGCGCTTTTACAGCCTAGCGGCGGGGTGTGGTGCACGTATCACGCATCTTGAGTTGGGGCTGTACCACCCGCTCATCAGATGCATTCGGCAACCCGTCCATCATTGAAACGAGCATCTCAACCGCCAGCTCACCCAGTTCATACCTGGGGTGTTGTACAGTAGTAAGGGCTGGCTGGATACTTGTCGACTCCGATATGTCATCGTATCCACAGATCGACAACTCCTGTGGAACGTTAATACCCACCTGCTTACATCGTGCAAGTAGGTGCATCGCCCGGTAATCAGAGGTGGCAAATATGGCTTCTGGCCGATTTGTCAGCCCCATCAGCTCGTCAAGCGCGTTCCAGTCTTCATCCTGTAATACGCCGTTTGTCCGCTTTACCAACGCTGGGTCCAATTCGATGCCCGCTTCCTTACAGGCGCGCACATATCCATCGAACCTTGGGCGCGACCATTCCGTGTCATTGCGGCCCACGTACGCTATACGCTTATGTCCCAATTGAACCAGATAGTTCGTTGCGACGTAAGCTCCCCGCTCCATGTCCACTCTAACAGAAGGGTAACCGGCGCCAGGCGCATTGACAAGAACACATGGGCTGCGTTGACTCTCCGCCAGTTGCAGGCCCTGCATGTACTCATTCCAAGACATCGCCAGGACGACGTACCCTGTGCTTGCATCTGCAGGTGGGACGTTATGAAACCCACTCATCGAAATCTGCTCGAGCCGACAGCCATGCTGTTTCGCCCCGCTCACAATACCCAGCATTATTTCCAACACCTCGTGGTATGTCTCGATGGCGCTGTACTGCCGTTCCACGTCAGCTACAAGCAGGGTCCTCACGGTATACTCGGTTAGCCGCTTGGTTACAATCGTTCCGCGGCCCTTACCGCGCTTCTTCAGCACGAAACCCGCGTGGGCCAACTCGTCCAATGCTTTACGTACAGGAGCCTCGCTTACTCCGTACAGTTTACAAAGGTCTGGCAGTGCTGGAATAGCCTCAAGATATCGAAATTCACCGGTGTTTATCTTCTGCAGAATGTCATCGTAAATTCGTTGGTGAAGCGTCTCCTTGCTAAGGTTGGCCAGCCTCATTGCAATGCCTCTTTCATAAAGTGTATACACTTTAACACAAACACTGTCCTGTGTCAAGCAATTTCTTTGACTAATATATGCCAACTTACCAGCCAGTAGCTACACTGGCTGCCGTACGCCGACTGGCGATAAGCTTTTGACAGATTTACGGCCACAAGTGATATGGCAGCACCGGGCGGTCTTCGCATTAAACTCCTCTACCAATAAATTATGCTGGCTTTCAATAAAAACAGTGAACAACCACGGCTGTTTGCAGTCTGTTAAATCGCAGTTCGGTTATAACCAAAACTTCCAAATCTGGTGAATTAATTGGACCGAGCTCGCAAATTACAATGTGGGATATTCGCCTTAGAAAAGGCCGTAGCAGGAGAAACGATTATGCGATCAAATACCAAAAAAGTGCTTTCTCTCGTTTGTGTTACAGGCGCGGTCGGCGCACTGGTTTTTAGCTCTGTGGCGAGCAGCCATGCGCAGCAGACCTTTGGTTACCGAGCGGGTGGGTCTGTGGTAGTCGCAAGCGCACCGAATTTACGGCGCGAGCATCATGAGTTCAAACGGCACGGCGAAAGGCACCCACGTATTGTCCACGCTATTCGCGCACTCAATGTGGCCATTAAAAATCTGAGGGCTGGAGATCACGACTTGCAGGGTTATCGAGTGAAGGCTCTGGAGAACGCCGAGGCCGCCCTTTCTAATGCTCGCATGGCTCTAAAGGCAGATTACAAGTAGGCGCTGTTTTCACCTAGTCCGGTACCATAAGAGCGAGAGTCACGTGCTATGACGCTCGCTCTTAGTTATTTTGGTTTAGCGGCTACGTCTAGCCGGCCTCTTCTCTCGGTACATATTCACGAACAGAAAAGACTGCTAACGACGCCGTAAGAGAAACAACAATAACAGTTATCAGCACAGTCCAGGCAACAGTATGAGTAATCGTGTATGTAGAACTTGATGAAGCAAGCAGCAAACCCGCAGCGCCGTTTGGCTGAGCAGAAGTAGAGTCTAAATTATGCGGCGCCAGTATGTGAACATAACTCATTAACGACATCAGTTTGAAGTTTCCTGGCAACTGGGGTATTAGGCTCTCCCACAGAAAGCCATAGAGCAGGCCCACGACCAGAGGAACTAACGCTTTGCCCGTTAAAGCGGCTAGGAACAGAAATATACCGCTGTACGCCAGTGCGGCCACCGGCAATATGAGCAGATCCCTCCCCAGGTGAACCTCACCAAAATGGTGAACCCCAACGGTTACCAATGCTAAGCCAATAATAGCTATCCAAGCTGCAGAGGTCGCCATTAAAGAGGCCGCAAGAAATCTGGCAAGCAATATTCGCCACCGCGACACGGGCCGAGTGAGAAGATACACGATCGTGCGCTGTTCCAATTCCTGCGTTAACGCGCCTGTCGCGAATAACACGGCCAAAATCACCATGACAAATCCAAATACCATGGTGCCGGCGAGGTTATTGTAGACCCAAGTACGGCTTTCAGGATGAAGATACCTGCAAATTACGAAGGCCAGAACTGGAACCAGCAGCGTGAATGCGCCAACCCAAAATAGCCGACGAGCTCTCACCAGGTCTCGTAATGCTGTCCTGAATAGCAACAGATCAATCATTATCGCCTACCTTAACTATGGACCAAATAGTTGAAAACGGCCTCCAGATTGTTATCAGGCGAATGGAAGGCGGTAATCTCAAGGTCGTTGTGTTCCGCAATACCTGGCAAATCCGCGTAGAACCTGTCAGGATGGGGGGTCTCGATTTCTACGAGCCCCGCGTTAGCCCTGTCAATACGGACGCTTACAACGCTGTCCATTCCAGCGAGAGTCTGCGCAAGCTGTCTCGCTTTTCCGCACTCGAGCTGAACTTTATGAGGGTGCTTGTCTATAAGTGCCCTAATGGTGTAGATGTCACCTTGTGCAAGAAGTCGTCCTTTATGCAACAGGAGGATGTTGCGGGTAAGATGCTCGACCTCATGCAGGATGTGACTCGATATGACGATGCACTTGCCAGCAGCTGCATGTTCGATGAGAATATTGCCAATATCGCGCCTACCCACTGGGTCCAGGCCGTTAAGTGGCTCATCAAGGATCAATACCTCCGGATCGTGTACAATAGCCTGTGCTACTTTAACACGCTGGCGCATCCCCTTACTGTAACCACCCATCTTCCGATCTGCAGCAGCAGTTATGGCGACTTTTTCTAGTGCTGCGGCTACCCTAGAGTTACGTTCAGGGCCAGGAATTCCGGCAAGCGCAGCCATAAATGTCACAAATTGCCGGCCAGTCTGCTCCTCATAAGCACTTTCCAGCTCTGGAACGTAACCCAGGCGTTTATAGACGGCAGAGTTGGCGAAAGGTGCGAGGTTTAAAACCCGTACATTACCGGTCGTGGTGCGTATCTGCCCCGTCACTAATTTGAGTAGCGTCGATTTTCCGGCGCCGTTTGGTCCCAAAAGCGCCGTGATGCCTTTACCAACGCTGCAGGAAACGTCGTTAAGAGCAACTACCTGCCCGTACCAACGCGAAGCCCGCTCTAGAGTAATCATCCCCGCACCACCTCCACAGCATGAATCTTTGCGCGCGCAGCTGCGATGGAAATAACTACCAGAACAGTAGCGACAGACAACGAGAAGCTGAGCGGAGGAGCGCCAACTGGCATCTCGCTAGAATATCCAAACACCCGGTGCCTGAGAGTTACGTTAAAGGCACGCTGAGCAATGGCATCAATGATGCCAGGAATAGAGGCGTGTCGCACCATTAGGATGACGTGCGCCTGATGAGCAAACATGGCCAGCGCGAGGATATTGGCAATAATACCGGTGACAATGTACAGACTAGCAAAAAGCGCGCCCGCGGTGAAAGACGACCGCGACCAGGCCGAAATTCCGGTCATTAAGGCACTCAAAACCACCGATGGCACAAGCGCAGCCAGACAAATCTGTAAGAGTAGCCAATGGGTACTGGCGAAGAACCCGCTGCTGGAATAGGCAGCCACCATAATCATGTACAAGATGAGTGACGGTATCACGGCAACGGCGAAAATGGTTAACATAAGCCCAACCCACTTACCTAACAGGTAATCGGTACGTGTGATTGGCTTAGAGAGATAAACCATGAGAGCGTTTACTCGTTGATCGCCTGCTATCGACCCAGCGCCCAGCAACATGCATATTCCCATCAGGCAGTAGGCGTTTAGGTTACCGTTCATCGCACTAAAAAATGGCAGGACGTAATTCACGTGGCTCGGCGCTTTCATGAGCGTCGACACATTCTCCTCGAGATAAAACTGGAGCGCATGAAAGATATAACTAAGCACACAGACTGCCGACAACACCCAAAAGCCCTGTGATCGTCGGGCCTTTCTAATGGTGTACAACGCGACAACCCACCACCTGACGGCCCTAGTTCGTAAGGGCCCGTTGTATGTGCGGTAGCTTAGATCTGCGATCGGTGAGGCAGTAGCCCCAACGGGTGGTGGTACGGGATTAGTCACGCTGCGTTCTCCTGATCTATAGCTGCAAGGAAGACATCCTCCATGGATCGCTGCACAGGGCGGAAACCGCGAAGCTGAGTATCGCTTTCTGCTGCTGCCTGGAACAATACAGTCGACTGACGTCCTTGTACGTTCTGCATATCAATATGTAAAATTGATCCCACGTCCTGCAGAATTCGAGCACCTCTGGCTTCCATCGCCCTTGCAAAGGCCGGACAGGGCTCTCGAAGTTCAACCTCGACGTGATACCCTCCCACACTTCGCAAGGAGTCGATGTCCCCGCTCGTAGCAACCTTCCCACCCCGCATGACAATAGCGTAGTCGCACACGCGCTCGATATCCGGCATTAAGTGAGACGACACTATGACGCTGACACCCTTGCCATGAGAGATATCTTTGATGAGTGCGAGCATTTCCTCACGGCCGCGTGGGTCTAGGCCATTTGTCGGTTCATCCAGAAGCAGCAGTCCCGGTCCATGCACTAGCGCCTGTGCAAGCTTGATGCGCTGCAACATTCCAGTACTGTATGTCTCCACTTGCCGATATCGCGCCTCCCCAAGGCCGCAATACTCAAGAACTTCGTGTGCACGCCCAATTGCAAGAGAAGCTGGCATTCCGGCAAGTTCCCCGGTGTATGCAACGTAAGTCACGGCATTGATGCCTGGTATGTGGCAGTCCAGTTCAGGCATCAGGCCCACTTTCTGACGTATCGCAAGGCCGCTAGTGGCAATATCCAGGCCAAGAACTTTGCCTGTGCCGCTTGCAGGGGGAACAAAGCCCAGTAGGCACTTAATCAGTGTAGTTTTGCCAGCTCCATTCGGTCCCAACAAGCCAACGCAGCCGTCGGGAATTTCAAACGTGACGTTGTCTACGGCAATCCGTGAACCATACTTCACGGTTAGGTTATTTACGTTGATTGTTGACATGGTAACCTTCGAGGTAATCAGCACCACTACGATCGTATCGTTAGGCCGGTTTCAGGGATTTAGCGGCTTCGAACAGTCGATGACGTGGGCAGATTTCTCCAGCGACAGTTGACGATTTGCTTGAGCTTCCAAGAGAAGCGCAGCACTCACTTCCATAACGGTAGTTCTAGCCGTATTGCGGATACGGACCATTCGAACATCTGCCGCATCCTTGCGTCCACACGTCGCGATTGCAGTACGCACGCACGAATCGGCATCGGGCAGTACAAGAGGCAGTCTCGCTCGAAGAACACCACCCTCGCCACTAGTTCGTGCGTTAATGAACGTAGCGCCAAAATCTGTTTTACCCACGAGCTTTTCCGTGGTGATGTCTGCAAGACCGACAGAGGAAGCGTTTCCGTGAGATTCGTCCGTCAGATCTAAGACTGCAACGACGCGCACCCGCGGACCGTCCCAAGCTGCTTCATCAAGCGACGGCATCTGCAGCCTCCCAATTACGTGTGTATCCATCCCCGTACCGCTGATGTTTTTGCCCATTTCATCGATAATCAGTACATCGATGTCTTTAAATGGAAGTGATGGCGCTAACAACCGCGCGCGCTGCAGAAGCGATACCTCGGGTTCTCGTCCAACGTAGGAGGCAGCCAGCCCGTGTACTTCGCAAGTGTAGCCTTCCGGGTTTTCAATGAGCGCAATACCGCCGAGTAACGGCAGATTGGCCGCTTGAAACCGAGCTACGCGCGGAAGCAGATCTGCAAGACCGGCTGCTCCATAGCGGTGAATAGCCTCAGCGCCAAAGCGCTTTCCCAGGCCTATTGCCGCCATCTTGCCGATACCACTCTCCAACACTCCAGAAAAATCGGTATGTGGCTTGATCCTGTTGATTAGCAGGATTGCATCTGCCTTAAAGGCGTTCCTATCGCAATAGACGGGAAATCCCTCGTAGGGTCCGGCATCCACGCCGCTCAAAGCACCGACCATCTCCACATCCATCGTCGCGCGTATGCTGCAACCTACGTTCTCTTCGGTAATGTGATAATCTCGCAGCAGGCTTGCCTGCCCCTCGGCAGTCGCCCCTCCATGGCTGCCCATCGCAGGAATTACGAACGGATTATAGCCCGCTTTGGCAAGCTCGCTAATCACGGTGCGCACAACGGTTAGCAGATTGTCGAGCCCGCGACTACCCACGCCTACTGCAATCTCTGCACCAGCCGGGAGAGACTTTTCTCGAAGCAGGTGCGAAACCGCAGCAGCCACTCGCTCTTCAACTTCGGTAGTGGAGAGTGAAGGCGCCTCATGGTGTTGGGTAACACGCCAAACCTCCGGTAGTGGTACATCCGGGTAGACGAATATGTCTGTTGGCAAATTCAATAGCATAACGATATGGCCACCTTAGCTGGCGCACTACCGCCTGTTTGGCGATGCATGCGTCCATTCGAGTTTTTCTTCTACTACCAGGTAATACTACCACGATAAATGCTGCCACAGACTTTTGAAGGACAGCAGGCACGCCACCACAATAGTCGGCTATGGAAATACAGTTGGGACGACCTAAATCGTAAGCTCTAGTGAACCTCGCTCGGCAGAACAAGGACGAGCGGATGGTCACTTAATACAAGCTTCACCGTACGAACACTGGACAGAGTTTGTATAGGGGTTACGCCCACTGTTGAGTCATAAATGCGTACTCGCTTAGCGGTTTTCCCAAAGTGAATAGTAATATGATCTTGCCCTTGCAGTCGTTCGTCCCAAACCACCAGGCACATTTCACCATTCCGCTTTTCAAGAAGTAAATCGTGTACAGTAGCAGGTTGTCCAATGACGGAATACGCCAAGGACTCAGGTGGCCGGTTGCCATCGGAGTCTGCAAGTATGGTGGTAAGGTTGTGCAGGTACGTTGCAGACAAGCGCGGCGTATAGTTCGGACGATAAAAGCCAAACTTCTGATTACCGGCCTCGTCTACCCTGTCGCGAAGCAAGTAAACGGCAGTGTAGCTCCAGCCGCGCTTAAACTGGTCTAGATACATGGAGAGCAGATTAAGTGCCTGAATTCTCGGCGTGACTGCGCCCCCTATTACGCAACCTGTCTCGGTAGTCACGCGTGGAAGTCTGTCAAGAGCACGACCTGAATAGCCGGCGTAATGGTGGGCCCAAGTCAGACCATACTCGCCATATAGTCCATCTACCTTGCACGCAGACGAGGGATCCGCCGCATTCCAGGTTTTATTGTCCTCTAACCCCGGCGAATTTGGGTGATAAATATAGTTGTGTACGTTGGCATCATCCGCAAATTCAGTGCCGGTTGGCAGAATACAGCCAGCACCGGGAGGTATCTTCAGGTACTGCAACCCCACATTTGGCGACTCCGCACCGCCTTCTGAGATCGACCATACCGGGTACTTCTTCAGTATTGGGTCTGCCTTCACGGCTTGGTAAAGGTCACGCTGAAAGTCGGCCACGGGTAACCACGAATACTTACCGCCGCCTTGTTTGCCATTGTATGTAATCGCCCAGTTGTTCGGCTCGTTGGGGCCCTCAAATGCAAGTAATGCACCAGCAGTCGCAAGAGTCCGCGCTGTAGTCAGCAACTTCGTAAGTTCCGTGTTGCCGCTACCTGGAGACCAGCTAAACTTTACACCCGTGGCACGGTGCAGCGCAATCAGGTCGGCCACGGAGACGTTGCCTTCAATACCAGATCTAAACCACCTAATGCCAAGGTACTTTGCACATTTTTCGGTTTGCTGGAGGTTCTCTCCGCGCGCTGCTATCGATGAGTTCACTCCCAAAGAGTTGAGAAATGCGGAGGCGGCTATTGGATGCGAGGCCCACGCCGACACTGGCACTACGCCTGTAAGTACGAGAGACACTACCGCAGATTTGGGGATGTTTCGCATCAGTCTTCGGTTTCTCGCCCGCCGCTTTAATCTCATCATAGTTTCCCTCGCTTCCTAACGTCCTGTCACTTGTAAGTAACTAACTTACTGCACCACCCATCTCTAACCGGTGTCTCTGCGTATCTTTAGTGCTCCTTCGCGCAATGCTGCGCCGTCCATGTGGCCAATGCCTTGCCGGTTGCATTGAGGTATGAATAAGCTTCACCGCGGGTAGGCACAATGTAACTGCCCTCCCCTAGCTCGTTCCATGCCTCCAAAAGGATTAGCGGTCTGTTAGAGATTGGCCTAACCCTCGGGGTCGTGAGCCACCAGTTCAGAGTGCTGGTTATCAGTCTGGCGACTTGCGCAGGAGATCGGCGATACCAGAAATCTGTTTCGTTCCATGGACGAGGGTCCCATCCAGTCATGACAACTGGAATGTATGGCAGCTTGCTACGATCTGCAAAACTGTTAAAAATGTCTATACTGCCCTTGGCGATTATTGAGTAGGGATTGCTGCCCTTTACTGTGCCGCTCATGCCTGGGTAATTGTAGCCTGTAAAACTTGAATAACCCTCTGTTGCCAGTTGGCCGATATCTGTCCAGCCGAATTGCGGACCAGGAAGCGCACAACATGCTACATAGACGCCGGGCAGCCCTGCCTGCAGAGCAGTTTGCTGGAGCGTATCCCACGCCTGCTTAACTCCTTGGCCCCCTTGCCACGTCTTCTCCATGTCACCTGCGCTAAACACAACCAACAGTGGTTTGCCGTTTATCCGTTCATAGTTCTTGTTCGTGAAATATTTTTTTACCCACGCGTTACATTGTGCTTGCCACTTCGCCTTCGGTATCGAAAATGGACCGTTATTCACGTACAACAATGCAAACTTCATGCCCAGTTTCTGCCTGTCGTGTACGAATAGATGGAGTGCGGAATTTAGCGTTTTATCGCTGGCATTTCCATCGCGACTTGTATCGTACCAATCGAATACGAAGAAATTGATGTGCGCTCTGCGCGCCCACGCTACATGCTGATGAACACTTTTCGCTGAATTGTCATACCATCCGTTCAGCGGTTCTCTTGAGGCAAACGATCCCACTAGCCCATGCATGTGAAAATTGGCGGTTGTAGGGTCTGCCCAGCCATCAAAATAGTAAATTCCGACGCGCGGGGTTTGTATTTGCATGTAGGGGGACGCTGCTCTGGTGATCAACGGAGAAATTAAAAACAAAATAGCTGCCGTACCTAGTACACGAACATCTTTTAAGTGCATGCATACACCTTTCCGGCATCACGTGGGTGCCTGCCAATTTTGGCTCACAGCATATTAGGCGATTAGCGCGGTTGTGCCTAACGGCAGTGCTTTGGCCCCCGTGCGTAATTTCCTGTTCAAATAGACCGGCTACTGCACAAATCCGCTATGTTCTTGACGCTGCACACGCAGCCACAGAATTGCTAGCAAAGTGCAAGTAATTGTTACTCACAAACAAAGAAGTTGTAAAAATGGCAAAAGCGGATCGGCACGGGGTTTTGTTTCACACATGGGCTGCACCGCCGCGGGCGCAATCTGAGACGATGCCGAAGACCATTCTCACGATTTGTCGGTTAGTGGATGCGACTCAGAGCACAGTCGGCAAATATGCCCCAACAGCGCAGTATTGCTTATCGCACCCAACAAGGAAGGGTTGTCGTAAAGCTTTTTAATCAGCTGGTTTAATATGGCGCCTCGTCTGCATCGCTTTGCAGCCATCGCCCACCAAATGATCCGTTCACAATTGTCTTCGTTGTTACTTTGTATTTGTCTAACGGACGGGTGCTCCACGTACAGGCTATCGAATAACGCACAGCGGTGTTTGGTCTTGCGCTGCCATGCAATGGCCATAAGGTTCGCCATGATATCCGGATACCATGCGGAAAGACCAGCAGTAATCGCTCTGTTAGGTGCCATTGCGACAGCATAGGCATTTTCCTGCGGTTGCCACAGGTATTTGCGCAACCCGAGCTCAACTCGCGCCGCCTTCACAGTAACGTCCTTGACGAGATGCGAGTGCCCAAGAACCGAGGCGATGTTCGCGGCAGCCCGTAAACCGGACAGGGTCTCCACATTGTCCATCGTGTACATTATTGGATAGGATGGTTTTGCGATTGTGAGGCCAAACTTCGTCGTGACCGACTCCACTGCCTTTAGAGCTCGCCGAACATACGTAATTTGCGTGGATAGCCAGTGTCTATCCCTGGTAACAAGGTATTCGCGCCATACTGCAGAAATGAATGTTGATGCATATGAGTCCACGGAATCATGCGTATGTGCCGAAACCCGCGCACCAGAAACGCCTACGTAATCATCCACGACGCCGCGTTCGTTCATGTGAGTGTCATACCAATTAATCCACCGCTTAATAGCGACACTGTATCGTTTATCGTGCGTCATGGCGTAGGCGTCAGCAAGACCAATTGCAGCGAGGTTTCCAAAATAGGGTTCAACGCGTGATCCAAGCGGGCCGCGCACACCCATTGTGATGGCGCCATCAGGCGCCTGCCTTCTAAGAATCTCATTGGCAGCAATTGAGGTCAGCCGTGTTGAACGTGCATCGTACACTGCCTGTGCCTCGCACGACTGATTTAGAACGGATAGTATCAGCACATAAACCAAAAGGTGGCTGCGTATTGGCTGCCTGGTGGACCAGAAATCCCGGGTGAGCCTCCACAGCCGACATCGTCCAGATTGGGCTTTACCTGCTTCAGTCACCATTCGTGTTCTCCTCAACCAAAGTTTGTAGCAGGTACTGTTTCAACACAATTGCCTCGTTCATCTCCCTCGAGCGGGTTGCGAAAAGCAGGGTGATATCTCCCTGTTGCGCACAATCGCGCAACTTCGTCATCTGGGTGGTGTTGTTCGCAAGCTCTGCAATATACCGACCACGGAATTCGTCCCACCTTTCAGGTGAGTGGTCGAACCAAGCCCTAAGGGCAGTAGACGGTGCTATCTCCTTCAACCAAACAGTGGCTGCTACGGCAGCTTTGGTTAATCCTCGGGGCCACAATCGGTCAACGAGAATGCGTGTTCCATCGCCTGGTTCAACGGGATCGTAAACTCTCTTAAGTTGAATTCGTGGCATAGCAATCCCTTCCAGCCGTGCAGCTTTACTGCAGAGGAATCCACGTTCCGCCTTGAGCCAGCGAGTCATTTGCGCCTTTAAGTATCTTCACCGCCATAAGCGAGTCATTGAGAGTAAAGGGAGCAACCCCTACCCTAAAGAATTCGACCACATGTTGGATGAGGCGAATGTAGAAACCACTGTAATCTGTTACCACTGTGGCGACCGCACGACTATCGGCCCTTGCGATGAATCGCCAGGGTGCCAGTTCATATTCGTTAGCGCATGTTCTAACGTCTACCACTGCTCGCCTGCCGTCGCGGTAGTCCATGGTTAATGTACGTGCGCCTTCGGTTCCCGTGTCAATCAGGCGCTGCGGGTTCGCACCCATTAATGCCAGTGCGAGCGAGAGCGTGTGTATGCCATAACCTCGCCAACTGCCCATGCCGCATGTCAGCACATCATGTATGGGGCCGTTAGCTCGAAGCTCTGCAGCGAGTGCAAGTTCTTTAGCAAATGATAGTGCGGATGACGAAAAAACGGGAACGCTACAGCGCGTTGCAAGGTCTGCTATCCTCTCTGCATCTTCAACCTCAATAGCCAACATCTTATCGAAAAAGGTAGGAATCGCAGCGGGAAGTACCTGCTCCGCCAGGTTAAGATGACACTCCAGGTTGTCTGGTGCGAGAACCATGACACTGTCAGCCCAGCGAACCGCATCGTCTATTGACTTAAGCGGCCGTACGTCGTGCTGAGTACACCACTCCTTCGCAGCACCTTGCAGTTCCCAGCCACCCACCTCCACCTCGTAGGGTATCAGAGTCCTGTCACGAAGAATATTAATAAATGTGTTGGCATGAAAGTTGTCGAGATGATGGTCGATAAACGCAATTTTCAACGATTTGGTCCTTATCCCTTTATTCCTGTGAGGGTAACTCCCTCGATAAAAGTGCGCTGGGCTAGAAAAAAGATCACGATGATGGGCAGTGTCATCACCGTCGATGCTGCCATCAGCATCGCCCATTCGGCACCATGCTGACTTACAAATCTCTGCAGCCCCATTGATAGCGTGTAGGTACGCTCGTCGTTTAGGTAGAGTAGAGGACCGAGGAAGTCGTTCCATGATCCAATGAATGTAAACAGCCCAACAGTAACTAATGCAGGTTTTGCAAGAGGCAAAACGATTCGCCAATACACTGCAAATTCACCGCACCCGTCGATTCGAGCCGCTTCCGAAAGCTCGCGGGGAATGGTCATAAAAAACTGGCGCAATAGAAAAATATAGAAAGCGTTACCCATGAACGCAGGCGCTGTAAGCGGCAGTATGGTCCCAATCCAGCCGAGCCACTTGAAAATAGCGAAGGTAGGAATCATCGTGACTTGGCCCGGTAAGATCATCGAAACGATCAGCGTTGCAAACACAAGGTTGCGGCCTCGCCATGGTATGCGAGCGAGACTATAGGCAGCCAGTGAACAGGAAATAACGGTACCAACCACGGTGTACATACAGATCTTCACGGTATTCCACGTGTACAAAGCAAAAGGAATGTAATGAAGTGCTTTGGGATAGTTGCTCCATATTACAGGGTGTGGGATCCAAACAGGTGGCATTGCAAAGATTTGTGAGTCTGGCTTAAGCGCCGTGCTAACAAGCCAGTAAAATGGCAAAGCGAACAGTAGCCCAATAGCAATGAGCACGAGGTGCGTCATGAGCAATCTAATAATACTGGCTGCAGTTATTCGCTTGCTGCCACCCCGAAAGGCTGCCGTATTAAGCGTCATGAGGATTCACCAGCATAGTAAACCCACCGCGCAGAGGTGCGAAAGACTGCGATTGCACAAATTAAAGTAATCACAAAAAGAAACCATGCCATTGCCGATGCATAGCCCATCTCAAAGTCCTGGAAGGCTCGATTAAAGAGATGCAAAGCATAAAACATCGTGGCGTCCTGTGGTCCACCGTTTGTCATGACATAAGCCTGAGTGAAATATTGGAATGTTCCGATGAGGCCCATGATGAGGTTGAAAAGGATGACTGGCGATATAGACGGCACAGTGACATGACGGAACTTCGCCCAGGTACCCGCTCCATCCAATGACGCTGCCTCCAGAAGCGAAACTGGAACATCCTGCAACGATGCCAGATAGATGACCATACCACCACCAACGGCCCAAAGGCCCATTAATATCAGCGCAGGTTTCGCCCAGGCCGGGTCAGACAACCAATCCGGCGGATTGGTCATGCCCAAACCTTTCAGCGAGGTATTGATTAGCCCTACTTGAGGGTTAAGCAGCCACATCCACAACACCGAGGATGCCACGACAGGTGTAATAGAAGGCAAAAAGTATATTGTTCGGTAGATAGCAATTCCGCGAATGCGCTGATTCAGCAGGATGGCTATACCTAATGCCGCGGCAAGACTCACGGGCAGACCAAATACTGCCATGTATAGCGTGTTCCACAGCGACTTCCAAAACAGTGAATCCTGGGTCAGCATAATCCTATAATTTTCAAGGCCGATGAAGTGTGGTGGTGAAATCGCGTCGTAACTGCAAAAGCTGTAGTACAGCGACGCCAGCAGAGGATAGGCCACGAAAGTGAGAAACCCCAAAATCCAAGGTGAGGCGAATAACACACCGTTTAAGGTATCGCGCTTCGACTTCATTGAGGTATTCAAGGATGAAGTTCCTCCATTGTGCGACGAAGCTGACGCACGGACTCGTCCTGCAGCCTATTTAGTACTCGTACTGGATCCTCACCACCAAGCATGACGCTGTCTTCCGCTCTGCCAATGGCGGACTTTAGCATCGTCCAAGTAACTAATGGTGGCGGCCCGAATGCAGCCGGCCCCTGTTGGATTGGTATAGTGAATCGGAAAAGTGGGTCACTCTGAAACAGAGGGTCACGACTTACCGAGAGCAATGGAGGCACGTTCTTAATGGACCAGCAGAAGGTTTTTACCGCATCGTGACTGGTCATCCAGTTGAGAAACTCCCAGGCTTCATCGGGATGTTTGCAAGCTGCAGGAATAACAAAGATGCTCCCGTCTAAAGTGGTTGCCCGTTGTCGTCCACCTGCAGGGTACGGAAGCGAAAACCAGCCCCATTTCAGTTGCGGTGCATACCTCTTCACGAAGGCACGCTCCCATTCCCCGGTAGACTCCATAGCTGTCTTTCCAACGTAGAATGGCCCGTTAGGAGTGCTGCTACTACCAAATGTGGTTGAAAATGCCTGCATCTGACGCATGTTGTACTGTTGGGCATATGATGCCATCCACTTAAGTGCCGAGACATTCTGCGGAGAATTCGCAGTTATCGTGCCGGTTTGCTCATCATACCAGCTGCCTCCAAATGGATAGACCCACATGCTGAGGTCTGCTGGTCGGAACCCATACCGAATGAAGTTGCCACTTGAGTCGTAAGCCGTGCATTTCCTGGCCGCAGAGTCCAATTGCTCAATCGAGACCGGTGGATGGTCGGGGTCCAAACCGCATTCCTCAAATATGGCGCGGTTAAAGGCGATGAAGTTTGTACTGCTGGAAACTGTAAGGCCAAAAACCCTTCCGCCAATCGTTATCATACGGGCAATGCCGGGCATATACTCCTTTGTTACGTCGCGGTGAGACGATTTAAGGTAACTGTCTAGCGGTCGCAATACGTCACGCATAGCATAGGCCGCCAGTTCGTCGGCCCATACTGTTGACATTACATCGGGCGTGGATCCGCCTGCGAAGGCGATTCGAACC
This sequence comes from Chthonomonadaceae bacterium, assembly GCA_027450145.1. GTDB lineage: Bacteria > Armatimonadota > Chthonomonadetes > Chthonomonadales > Chthonomonadaceae > JAJZFK01. Next base: position 59,162 of record DAIDKH010000014.1, read on the forward strand.
TTCTCATACCCCGAATTACCAAACTGAGACAGCATGACGACTCGGATATGAGGATGCGTGCGGTTAAATTTTGCGACTAAGTTCCGCTGCACGTCGAGTTCGTGACCTGACCATCCGGTCCAGTAGACAATTTCAATTGGCCCGCGTCTCGACGACCGTCGGCAACCTGTAAGAGAAGCTGCTGCTAGTGATATAACTGCTCGGCGCGATACCTTCAATCTAGAGAGGCCATCGCTGCTCTTATTGTGGGCAACAGACTCAACGGACTTGCTTGTGTCTAGCATTACGGTGACAGATTACCTTCCAAAATCATCTCACCTAATGTACCTGCACTGCAACCGTCTGTCGTGTCAAGACGGCCGCCGGCATATCGTGGAACAGACGAACTGCTGGGTCATCGCTAAGCCGGTGGACAGTTACCCCGACGGTACCATTGTGCGGTAAATGCGCGGCCACCAATCGAACGATGTTGCCGTCCACCAGAACTCGTCGTACTTTGCCAGATGTGAGTGAATAGTGGCTAGGTGAAAGCGCATCTCGTACCAATAAGCCGCGATCAAACGTAAGTATGATGACGTTGCCCTGGGCACGAGCATCAGTGATCGTCGGCGGGTCCTCATAAATATATTTACCAATAGAGTACTCGTAGTAGATGGTGGCAGGAGCTCCCAACTTTCTAGATGCGGTCCTAAACGAATTTAGCCAGGCATTGCCCCTTCGGTCCTGCTTGCTCGAGCCAATGTCTGCCTGGATAATTATGGGCAGATCGGGTCTCGCCGAGCGAATCGCATCGACGACTGGTTTGTACCCTAGTACATAATCCGCAGGCAGGTTTGGAATCATCCAGTCCGGCCAATCTGCCTCCAGGCAAATAGCGTCTGGCCGCACATCCTTAGCAATCGCGCCAGGGTTCACGCCGTTCTCCTCCTCAATCTGCTTGAGGCCACCTGGTGACTTAAGTGCGAGTACCCAGACACATACTTTCTTGTCCGCACAAAACTTGCGTACACCACTTCTGCCATTGACCAGAGTATTCACAAAGCTGGTAACTGTGCGCTGCCTGAATGAAAGCCAGTCCTGCCATAACTCTTTGTTGTTGGTTGGCCAGTTTGGGGAGCGACGGTTTATTATGTTCGGCAGGGCGCTCTGCGTGGGGAACATCCTCTTAAAAGCACGTTTACATGATGAGCAAAAGCAGGCATACGATAGTCGGTCAATCCCGCCGTGACCAGTCCAGTACGGCTCCATAATCATAACGCCTTGGAAGTCAAAGTGCTGTAAAACCGTGGTAATTTGGTGCTGTTTCCAGTGAACGTAGCCGGGATTATTCATGCAAAGACGCGTAAATCCATCGTTCAGGGGGTGGCCCAGCAAATCGGCACGTGTAACCGCCTTCCAGGACTTCCAGGCTTTTGGCATACCAATAGTACTGTAGGTGCCATTGCCAAAAGTGCCGTACCACACACCAAGGTGCTCGGCGTGAAACGCGGCAATAAGCGCGGCGTTTATGTGACTATCGGTAGTCACAACGTAATCAACACAGGTATAGCCGTTTGCGCGAATCTCGCTGGCAATGGAGCGTGGAGAGCGATGTTGGTAGTACGATAGTCCGGGATCCACTTCCACCATGTTACCGTACATAGGGTAGTATGGGCGATCTACAAAATCATCCAGATACTCGTGGTACAGCTTCGCTTGCGCAGCTCCTCTGTAAGGGCTGAAATAGTGGAAGAAATCGAAGGTCACGAAACGGGTTACATAGGGCATTTCCGCCGTCAACTGCCGTTTGATGCGTCGGATCGAGGCGGGAACCATACCACCCGAGGGCTTTACGGTAGTCTGAAATGCTTCCAAATCCGACCACATTTCCACCCCGGTATTGAGACAGGCGCTACGGAATGCGCGAAAATATGGCACTACATTCCCCGCGATGTCAACATGCCAATTACGTGCTCCCACACCATCTTGCAGCATGAGAACATTTACACCAGAATGACTCAAAATGGTGGTGTAGACCGCAGTGATATCTTTCGGTGCTGCGTTATGGGCAAAGAACGGCGCAATACATACGGGCTTATCACCACTTAGTCGGTGGCATTCTGCGCTTACGGTCCGTAGGAATTGATTGAGTTGCTCTGCCTGCGTGCGTGAATACTTGCCATCCCACATCTCCTGAGGGATGTACCACCCTGCAAATGATGGATACTTACCATACTTTGCCCATATTCGTGCAGCCAGGGCGGAACACAACTTGGCCTGATCGCGCAGGTAGGCCGGATCACTCCATCGCATCCACCAAGCATCGTCAGTCGTCAGCCCAACAATTACCTGCATGTGATGTGAGGCGGCATATGACATTATGCAACTGGTGGGATCCGTTGCCTCTGGTTTATTCGCTATAAAAGAATCCGAATTGTTTTGTAGAAACTGCAGCACTACCAGGTTCATATGAGCACGGTGCATTGCAGCCAACTCGCTGTTCCACTGCTCCTGCGATAGTGACATCATTGAGGGCTGGTACTGAATAAAGCCCCCAGCCAGCTGTAATTCACCGCTGCCGGAAGAAGATGCTGCGGCAGGTAGGGTTACCATGACTAGCCCCGCGGTAAGCAGGGCTAGCATAAAAGAGATCAACGCCTTGCGCATGGCCTATTTAACGCCAGGCTGCACTGGAGGTGCGATGGACGCAGAGGCTCGCCCCATTGGCATAGGTCGACCAATCTGGCTAGGTGGCAGTTGTATCGGTCCTCGCGGCATTGGCGGAGGTGTACGCTGTTGACCTGAACTAAACCTCCACATTACTAAGCCGACTGCCAAAACCACGACTACAACGAGAATGACACCTGCTGCTGGCGAAATCTCCTTTTTCATGACTACGCACTCCTTTGGTCCTTAGCGCCTAGTTTTCCTGAGGATTGATACGCACACGATAGTATCCCCAGAATACTGGACTCTCTTTGGTAAGTGTTAACTTCGCAAACTTGGCATGCCCGTCCGCAAAGGTAAAGTTTGCGCCTCCAAAATGGCGTGGAACGCCGTAGAACCATGAAACCTGGTCGCTGCTGAGCCAATAGGTATGTTTGGTCCCGTCGCCGGCGTCCAGATAATAACCTATAAAGGTATTCCAAAGGTAGTCACCATCAGAGTACATGCCAGTCTGCGCTGGCAGGTTGATGCCAGCCAGAGTAATGGGTCCACCAGTTAAAGCTCCCGCTAAAAGAAGCTCGTTAATTCCATAGCCGAGGTGGTAATCACCAAGGCTGTTCACGTTTGGCGACTTTTGGAACTGGGCAGGTTCAGTGGGTGAACCAATGAAACAGGTGTACATCCAGAAAGGGTAACCGTCATAATCTGGATCCTTGAACAGCCCGGCACTTTTAACATATGGATAGAGCATATCTGGGTAGTAAAGCGCCGGAGTGTTCGGGTTATTATTGTAACAGCCAGGATATGGCGCGTATAACAGTGTTTCGTCGTAATCCTGCGCGTACATCATGGTTGCTGTACCAATTTGCTGCAAATTGGATATGCAGGCGATAGCGCGCGCCCGCTCCCGCGCCTGCGCAAAGACAGGAAACAGAATTGCTGCAAGAATTGCGATAATTGCAATTACTACCAACAGTTCAATCAGGGTGAAGCCTCTAATCTCGTTTCGAGATGCCATCACTGATCCTCCCGTTTAGATAATGAACACACTTCGACTCCATATTGAGATCGAAAGTTAGACCGACCTTCCATTGGCCACGCGCTTCGCCAGCGGCGCGGATGACCCTCTCACTACCAGGCGCGGCGCCAATACGGTACTGGCAACCGGCTGGCCCTCTACCATGGCGATCAGCAGTTCCATCGCAGTTTCACCCTGGGATATTTGCGGTTGATGCACGGTGGTAAGTGGTGGGTTGATAAGCGGCGCCCACCGTAGGTCGTCGAACCCGACGACAGAGATATCCTGCGGCACTCGCAACCCAATCTCCTGCAGAGCCTGAATGGCCCCCACAGCAATCACGTCGTCCGCGCAGAAAACAGCTGTAAAATCGCGCAATGCCTTTGCACGCCTTGTTACGGCAGCAAATGCGGCCTCACGGTCTACAGCTGCCGGCACGTTTATAGGTTCAAGCCTCACACCGAAATCCCTCGCGGCTTCGCGCGCGCCCTCTTCACGAAGCTGACTATGAACAAAATCATATCCAACATATAAAATGTGACGGTGCCCCAAAGAAGCCAAATGCTCTACTGCAAGCCTTCCGCCAAGGCGGTTATCTACTGCAACATACGTTTGCGGTCCACAAGCATCCGCCCGCAGCAGAAGTATTGGTATCTCCATCTTCTCAAGCCTATCGATGCCCTGCTGCGAGATTGAATAACGAGTGCAAATCACGCCTTCTATACGGCGGTCCACAAGGCGGGATAGGTGCGCTTCCTCACTGGATCCTCCGAACCCGCTAGTGTTCAAAATGACGTCGAATCCTCGTTGGCTTGCTACGTTCTCAATTCCTTGGGCTATTTCTTCAAAAAACGAGTTGGTAAACCGGCCCAGGACAGCCCCGACTAGATAGGTGCGCCCAGTGCTGATAGCACGCGCGGAGGCGTTAGGGCGATAGTTCACAGATCTAGCATATTCCTGAACCCGCTGTCGAGTTCGAGCATTCACTACCGGGGCATCGTTAAGTGCCAAGGAGACCGTGGAATACGACAGATCCAGGCTACGCGCTATGTCTTTTATAGTGATATGGTTTCGCAAGGTTTTGTACTCCAACTCAAATTTCAAACGTTTTAATGATTGTACAGCATTTCGCTAAAAACGTCAATAGGTTGAAAAATAAATTAACCATATTCATTTAGATTTAGCTAACACTAGCAAACTGAGTTTTTTTTCACGGCTTATTTCAATCTGTCTCGTCGATTAATGGGCGATGCTTTTATTGAGACACCGTCCTCATGGCTGCCCGGGCAAGTCGTGAGTTATCACAGGCGGCCATACGCTAGTGCACAATTGATTTGCCGTCGTTACACGCAACCAGAACTTCAACCTGTTGCCCTAATCGACCGCTTGACATTAATCGCCCTGCAATCTATAATGATGATAGATTCACGCCAAGGTACACACCTGGCAGCCGCTGGCAACGTAGCCACTGTGATACGATATGAGCATTTCGGTGCTTCATTCCCGCAGGAGGTGCGTTCGTTCCATGTCCCTCTTTCAAGGTTACCAACTCGATGGCTTTTATGACGAAATGTTCCTACCTAATGGGACACCTCGTCCGCACTACCGTAAGCTGTACAACCGTCTCAGCAGCCTGAGCCTTGCAGATTACAGAAATCGTTGTCGCCTGGCTGAAAGCACCCTAATTAACCAAGGTATTACATTCGCGGTATACGGTGACAGTCGCGGTGCAGAAAAGCCTTGGCCATTCGACCTTGTACCACGGATTATTCCTGCACATGAGTGGTCGTTACTCGAAGCGGGCCTAACCCAACGCATTACTGCACTCAATCTCTTCCTACAAGACATATATCACGACCAACGGATCCTTAACGATAAGGTAGTGCCGTATGACATTGTGCAAGGGGCGGCCCATTATCGACGAGAACTGTTGGGGACAGATCCACCTGGCGGCCTTTACGTTCACATTTGCGGATCCGACCTCATTCGTGATGATAGAGGCGTCTACCGTGTGCTGGAGGATAACCTTCGTACCCCATCCGGTGTTTCTTATGTACTTGAGAACCGTAATATTCTTACCCGCGTTCTGCCACAGATGTTCACGGACCTATCCGTTCTACCTGTCGACCATTACACAACGAAACTTCTTGAGAACCTACGATCCATTGCCCCTACCGCCCGTGCTTCCGACCCTACTGTGGTACTTCTTACACCTGGTGTGTTTAACA
>DAIDKH010000015.1 GCA_027450145.1 Chthonomonadaceae bacterium
GAAACTCACCGGGGTACCTATGGTCCTATACGTATGGCATCTACACAAATCTGGGTGCCGAGTTGACGTCCGTTCCCCTCAAGCACTTGCACTCGAAGCAGCCTAACCCGTTGCCGCCTCCACCGACCGATAGTTCGGACACACTCGGTTTGGGAATTAGTGCCGTATCACACTTTTTTGTGTTGAACGAGCCGTTCTATTACCACCAATATTACGAAGGCATCACGAACGCGCCTATTAATTCCATACTGCCCAAACATAAAGAATATGTGGACTATTTTGTGCAATACATGGAGAATGTTGGGTTTGTCCGCATACCCTGTGATATGCTTTTTTACCGTGTGCCTGATTTGGAGATTGATGATACGGAAAACCCTGACGTTTTTAAGTGTTTGTTCTCCTTTACGGAAGTTTGGTAGGTCTGATGGTACCTCGCAAACGTCATAACCATTGGGTAGTAGCTGGCGCCGTGTACCAACGTTAAGTTCGGATAGGCAATTTGCGTTGCGCTTATTGCGCCCGGCGCAGCGACTGACTCGCTGGTCTACGATGCGTTTGGCGAGACGTTAACGCGCAGCGGCAGCACGGCGACGCCTGTTCAGTTTGCGGGTACCAGCGGCTACCAGGCGGATGCGGCCACGGGGCTGATGCTGCTAGACTTCAACAAATCTGCTAGACTACAGGTTGTAAACGGACAATTTCCTGTGGAGAGCTAGTAGTTAGATGCCTCAAAACTACGACACTGTTTGTAAGCGCCTAATTGCCGATAATCCCATGGGGTTTTTGGAACTAGCAGGGCATTCTTCGTCGCACTGCCAGCTGTTAAGTACACATGTAACGTATAAGTAGGGTGATGCAGATGGCGTTATATTGCACGGTCCACCGCACAGGATTACGCATTTTGAACTACAGTCAACCTACGATCCAGAGATGGGTGTCCGTATGCTGTCCTATGACGTAGCACTGCGCGCAGCAAATGGGTTAGACGTAAATGGTGTGGTCATTCTGCTACGTCGTGCTGCCGATGGGCCCAACATGCGGGGTTATTTGCATTACGAAAACCTACATTACACGTATCGTATCATTCGCATATGGGAGTTGAGTGCAGACAGTCTCTTCGAGCTACCGGTGGGTGTACTGCCGTTTGCCCCATTATGTGCGGTGGATGAGGTGGAATTACCTCAACTGCTTCATCGTATGGATAGCCATGTGTTAAGTGAGGTAGGCAATAGTGGATATCGTTCTGAGTTTTGGACGATGACGGCTATACTGCTTGGGTTAAGAATGGATACAACGGATTCTGTCAGGCTAATAGGAGGAGCTATAGGTATGGATGCATTGGAACAATCAAGTTTTTATCAATACCTCATAGACAAGGGCCGGCTTGAAGGGCGTCAGGAAGGGCGTCAGGAAGGGCGTCAGGAGGGTCGCGAGGAGGGAAGACATGCCGGGTTAGTAGCCGGGCGGTTAAATGAAGCTCGCCGTTTTGTTACCCTCATTGGCGCAACCAAATTCGGCAATGTACCTGCGAGTGTGGAAACGTTGCTTAATTCTACGCAGTCCGTGGATGACCTTGAAAACCTTGCGATTAAAATAAACTCGTGCAACTCGTGGGAGGAGGCATTAGGCCGCCAGTAGCCAAAGTCTGGGCTTTCCTACCCTATTGAACCACCTAGAAAGGATGGTCCCTAGGTGGTTATTGCTAGCGAATTAAATTGCATTGGTTAAGTAATGACATTTGCGTTGGGCCTGGTGCGATGACCAGCGCGTGGGACAAGGTAGCGGCGGCGCACTAATCGGTAAGCTGTACGCAGGCTCAACGGAAGGCAGCCCGTTGCTGCAAAACTGCGAGGGCACGTACACGCCACGCGGCAGCCGGCACAGCAGAGGATGCGCTGGACGATAACAAGCAGGCTGCTACGCGACAGATCCAAGTGACTGTGGGTGAGTGTTCGGTGACCCCGCCAGCCTCAGCATCTCAGATGCCACTTTACCTAACGGCAACACATGTTCAGCGCCGCCACGTAAAATTGCCTCACGCGGCATGCCAAACACCACGCACGTAGCTTCGTCTTGAGCTATTGTGTGTGCACCCGCATCGCGCATTTTCTTCAGGCCCCGTGCGCCGTCATCCCCCATTCCTGTTAAAAGTACGCCCACCGCATTGTGCCCCGCACCCTCGGCCACCGAGTTGAACAATACATCGACCGCTGGCCTGTGTCTGTTGACTGGCTCATCTGAATAGACGCGCACGCTGAAATCTGCGCCGGATCTGCGCAGTGCCATGTGGAAGTTACCTGGGGCGAGCAGAGCCTGCCCGGGAATTACGCGATCACCATCCTGGGCCTCTTTTACCCGAATGGCACACAGACCATCGAGTCGGTTGGCAAAGGATGCCGTGAATCCGGGCGGCATGTGCTGAACTATGACGATTCCTGGACTATCGGCGGGCAGCTGCACCAGCACCTCTCGAATTGCCTCTGTACCTCCCGTGGATGCGCCAATTGCAATAAGCTGATGGGTTGTGCGGTAGGCCGAATTAAACGAGGACGTGATCGGTGGGCGCGCAACAGGAGATTTACGCGTCGCTAACCGCGCCGTCGCTGCAGATTTGACCTTCTCGATTATTACTGCAGCGTTATCCACCAGGCCCGTTGCAGTATCTATTGTTGGTTTAGAAAAGAAATCTACTGCTCCAATCTCCAGTGCTTTCATGGTAATGTCGCAGTTTTTCTGTGTGAGGGTAGAGACCATCACGACAGGCATTGGATGTACGGCCATCACTTTTTCCAGGAAGGTGATTCCATCCATTCGGGGCATCTCAACGTCCAGTGTCATCACGTCCGGCTGCAAATCACGAATGCGATCGCGCGCGATGTATGGATCAGGAGCGGTGCCCACCACTTCAATCGCCGGATCTGAGGATAACATCTCAGTGAGAAGCTTGCGCATAAGTGCACTGTCATCAACGATGAGTACCCGAATTGTTTTGCCTGGCATCTAATCGAACTCCTGCAAAAATTGCTGTGTACCGAGATTGGCGCTGCCGTGCACCAATCTACTAGAATAGCGTTATATTGCTGTCATCCACCTGTGCGTCTTGCCGCGCACGCACTCGGCTGGTTCGCTCTTCCTGTTCCAGTTCCTTCAACTCATCGCCTGTAAGACCTGTGCTCGCAAGGCGTTTCAGCAGTATTCTGCCTGTATCTGTAAAGAAAAAGACTTCCCGTGCAGCGTAACCGCCTACGTCCTGGGCGAGTATGTCGATACCTTCGGTATCTAGGAACTGTAGTGCAAAGCGAATGTTCCTCTGTGGTACATTATCGTCACTTTCCCTAATTCTCAATACATGACCGCCACCGAAAACTTTTGCCTGCAAGCGGGAGCGGTCTGCGCCCATCTTCATGCAGTTGTTAATGAGTAGTTCCATAGCGTGCACGCCATAGCGCGCACTTACCGCTTCCCCGCTGCTTGATTCTGGTAGCATGAAGTGATTCATTCCGCCAATCCCGGTAAATGGGTCACGCAGACAGACGGCAATACACGAACCCAACACCGTGCGCACTACCGCCGGGGCATGGCTCGCAAATACGCCGCCAATGTGAATGGAGTGCAGCGAACGGCCCTGCAACTGTTCCTTAATTCCTCGGCTCATGCTGCGAACTTCATAGCAACGCCTTCTGGTAGGCGAAAGATGGTTCGACCCAGGGATTCGAACGCATCGGATATTCCAAGGAGGGACTCCGAATGACCCAGGAATAGATAGCCTCCTGGCCGTAGAACCTGTGTAAACCTGTCTACAAGTCTGAGTTGTGTGGGTTTGTCGAAGTAAATCACTACGTTGCGGCAGAAGATGATGTCAAATTGAGTTTTTGCCGAGAATGGCCAGGGCGAGTTCAACAGGTTTATCTGTCGAAACGCGATTTGATCGCGTAAGATTGATTTTGCACGTACCCTGCCGCTGTTTGGTCCTGTACCGCGAAGGAAGTACTTACTAAGAAGTGGTTGTGGTATGGGGGCTACGCGATCCAGGTCATACACTCCTGCCTCAGCGTGCGCGAGCACTTGAGTGTCGATGTCGCTCGCTAACTGTTTTACGTCCCAGGTGCCTCTACCCTGCAGTGCTTCCTGAAGTGTAATCGCCAGGGTATATGGTTCCTCACCGCTCGAACATCCGGCATGCCAAACACGAATTCGCGGGCTTCCCATCGCTGTTTTAGCACGGGCGGTCACCTCTGGGATAAACTGCTCGGCAACAAATTTAAAATGGTGCGCTTCTCGATAAAAATCAGTTTTATTCGTGGTCACGCAGTTAATGAAGTCGGTCCACTCACAGTCTGTTTCAGGCGTGTTGATGAGTAGATCGTAATATGCCTGATAGGAAGAAAGCTGGTGGTGGGCCAACCGTTTACGAAGGCGTGACTGCACCAGGTTGCGCTTTCCATCTGCAAGGGAGATGCCGACTTTTTTGTAGATAAGCTTGCGGAACAGGTCGAATTCATTCGGAGTTAACAGGTACTCTTCCATAGGACCTCACAATAACCAACCAGGTTTAATTGCTATACATTATTTTTGTTCCACACCGGGTTTCAATTTGCGATACCGGTTTATTGAGAGAAGATAAGGATGGGTGCACATGGTGCTACTTGATGAGATGAGAGCATATTTGGATGAGTACCTGCATGTAGCAGATGTACCAGATTGGAAAGATGCAATGAATGGCCTGCAGATTGAGGGCAGTCGTGAGGTATCGCGAGTGGCGTTCGCTGTAGACGCATGTGAGGCGAGTATTGCGAAATCGGCAGAATGGCACGCCGACATTCTCATCGTTCACCACGGGCTGTTCTGGGGGGCGAAACAGCGCCTGGTGGGCGCGGCCTATCGCAAAATCGCGCTTCTCGTACAGAGCAAAATGGCGCTTTACTCATGCCATACCCCGTTGGACGCTCATGAAGAGGTGGGAAACAATGTGGTTCTGTGCAAACAGCTCGGAATGTCGCCATCCGGCAGATGGGCTCCGCTAGAGGGAGTGAACCTGGGTGTGTACGCCGACTGTACAATCACCCTGTCGGAGTTGCGCGATCGCATTGCAAATGTGCTCAACGTTGAACCAGTAATTGCACGGGGTGGCTCGGCACAGCTTCGTCGCGTTGGTGTTCTTACAGGCAGCGGTGCTGATTGGGTTGACAGAGCTCGGGCTAGTGGTATATGTACGCTCATCACAGGGGAGGGGCCGCACCACACATTTCTGCAGGCGGAGGAGCTAGGCATGAACCTGCTTTATTGTGGGCACTATGCCACTGAAACGGTTGGACTAAAGGCATTAGCCGCTCACTTAGAGAAAGTCATGGGGATTAGTACGACATTTGTGGATCACCCAACCGGGCTGTAGAAACATTACCTAATGTGGTGTCGCGCCTGAAACAGGGCAAAGGCTGCGAGGCAAAGAGCAATGGCCAGGCTGTAGATGAACATTGTAACCTGTCGCTGGCTCCATCCACGTTCAAGAAGCCGATGGTGCAGGTGGCGTTTATCAGCCTTGGTTAGGGGCGCATGCGCGATTACGCGGCGGGTGAGTACGTGCACGTAATCAAACAGAGGTACGCCTAAAACCAATACAGGCACGAACACCGAAAGAATGGTCGCCATCTTGAACGCACCTAAAATAGAGATGGCGGCAAGGGCGGTACCGAGGACCCATGCGCCGGATGTGCCCATGATGATTCGTGCTGGGTGATAATTAAACCGAAGAAAACCTATACAAGCCCCCATGAGTGCTGCTGCGATAAGAGCGAGCGTTGGGCCGTCATACCGCTGCAGGGTAGGACCGTCCGCGGTGTGCAGCTGGGCAGACATAAGCGCTAGCGTCGCAGCGGCTATTGCGCACACTCCGGCGGCTAGACCATCAACGCCATCAATGGCATCGACAGTTTTTGTAACCACAAAGACCCACACCACAGTGCAGATTAACGAGATTGGCGGTGCCAGGGCGTGCCAGTAGACATCCGGATTGTAGTGTGCAGGAAGCGGTCCGGCAAAGGGGTTTGATATGCCTTCTATTCGCACGCCAAACAGGAAAAGGATGACTCCAATCGCCACAAGCCCGATTGCCTGCCATTTTGCCGATAGGTCCTTTAGGTCGTCGGTCAAGCCCAGTAGGGCCGCGAAGATAACCGCAACCAGTAATCCAACAACCTCATGAGTCCAGTTATGTTGGCCACTTGATATCTGGCGGACGGTCACCGTGAGAATCACGGCTACCAGGAAACCCACTAGTATGGCTACACCGCCAAGCCTTGGCATGGGGGCAGTGTTGATTCGCCTGGCAGATGGCTGGTCGACTGCACCAATTTGCTCTGCCCATCGCTTTACAGCGGGCGTTAATGCGCCTACCAGTAGCGCAGCGACTATCGCCGCAGTTAGTATTCCGTACACAAATAATTCCTCATCCGCCCTTGCTGAGACTTCCTACCCTTTGCGCGCCAGGCTTCATATGAATTACAAAAGCTGACAGGGATAGTGGTGGATTTAGCGCTGATTTGACGACTGAGCTGTGAACTTCCACGTGCATAAGAACGGAATGACCCACCATCTTGCCCTTAGATTTCGAGAGAACAGGCATGGTGATAGAAAATGGTGATGAAAGCGCATCGGTACGCACTATCTGATTTGTGTTCAAGTTTATGAACCACGTCCATTTAACATCTACGGATTTAACATGCGCTTTTGATTTACTGGCGGGCACCATTGCCGAAATAGTTGCGTATTCCTGGCCGCGAAGCTGTTTGGTTCTTACAAGCTTTATCTGAGCGAGGTTTGGCGGAAGCACTTCGCCCGCTGTGAAGAAAAGTCCGTTAAAAATGGTGCCCATCTGGGCGTGTGTGGATAATAGTGATAAAACCCCTGCCAGCGTGGGCGCGGTTTTTGAGAGAGTGTATCGGTTGACCGACGGAACGTAGACGGTAAACTGTTTGCCGTTACTGCATATCTCTCGGACTCCACCTTCCGCCTTTACAGAAATGAAGAGGTAATTTGGCTTCATCACAATTACTTTAACGCGTTGTTGTGCTACGCCAGACGGGGAGTGAACGGTGACATCGGCTGTTTCAGTGTAAGACTTCAGCCCGGCATACATCCGCTCGCATTGCTTCATTACTTTTTGGGGGGACGGCGCTACGGGTTGAACAACGGCTAATACATGGCACTGCGATGCTAGCAGCAGGATTGCTGAAAGTGAGATGATGTTCATTTGTTCCACCGGGAATGTTGCAATCAGTATAGCACGGTACGAATGCAGGCGGACGGTGCTCAATAAAGCCACCGACAAATTGATGTGTCTTCCGATTCGTCACACCGCTGAAAGTACCAAACGGTGCTGGACATATTAGTGCAGGATGCCGAGTTGTCTGCGTGGAATATGTCAGCAACCTTCCCTTTGTGAGGTTCAATTTGACAGAATTTGAAATTGCCCGGATGTCTGTTGCCGACTTTTCCGAAGTAGGCTCGCTTATTCACAATTCCACCAATTACTGGTACAAGGAGCATACAGGTAACGCAGTGTTCAATTGCTCGCCGCGCGAGACCGAGCTCTTCTGCACCGAGTATGAGGCGCTGGATCCCGGTTGCTGTCTGGTTTTGCGGACCCCGAGCGACGGGACAATTGTTGCTTCCTGTTTCTATCATCCAAGGCCCACCCACATTTCACTAGGGATATTAAATGTACATCCCGACTATTTCGGTCGCGGCGCTGCGCGACAGCTTCTGAACGCTGTAATCGAGATTGGCTCACAATGCGGTCTCCCAGTTCGCCTGGTATCAAGTTTAATGAACCTTGATTCTTTTTCGCTTTACAACCGCAATGGGTTTATACCACGAGCTGTTTTTCAGGACATGGTCCTACCTGCCGATGCCACTCGCCTTCAGTTTGACGCGAGCCGGATCGGGGACACGCGTGACGCACAACTGGGGGATGTCGAGAACATGGTCCGGCTAGAACATGAACAATGCGGTATCGACAGGCACGCAGATTTTCGACACATACTAAACAACCGCGCCGGTATATGGCATGTATCGGTGATGAACGATACGCGTGGACGGCTGCTTGGGTTCCTAGCGTCATGCGTCCATCCCGCTCACTGTATGCTTGGCCCTGGTTGTATGCTCTCTGATGAAGTAGCGGAGGCCCTAATTTGTCGTGAGCTTCGTTATCGTCTTCCCCACCAGCCACTTCTGCTTGTGCCTTCAGCACAACAACCACTTTTGGCCAGGCTCTACGCCCGCGGTGCAACAAACCTGGAATTACATACCCTGCAGTGCCGCGGCGAATGGATTGAGCCACAGTGCATCGTCATGCCCTCATTTCTACCCGAAAGCATGTAGCGGGTATGAAACGGGTAAGAAAGTCGTGTGCAAATATTGGGTAAGGCATTCCGTTGTGGTTGACAGGCGGATACCTTGTAAGGAACCCTGGATCATTAGGGATGGATGTTTCATTCGTTTTCGGGAGCCGCATTTATGCGGCACTATTAGCCGGAGATGGAGGTGTACACAATGGCGAACATCATTAACAGGCGTACGCTGCTAACGGGCGTAGCTGCAGCGGTTCCGTCCGTTGCTGCGCACGCCCAAAAAGCGGTGAGCGCGAACAGCAAGGTGAACATCGGAATTATTGGCCTGGCAGGTCGGGGATTTGGTGCACATTGCCATGTATTTGGAGCGATGCCAGATGTCAATCTGGCTGCAATGTGCGATGTCTATCCCCCTCATCTTGAACAGGGCGTTCAATTCACAGGTGGCAAGGCGAAAGGGTATAGCGACTTTCGCAAACTCCTAGAGCAGAAGGATCTGGATGCCGTTGTGGTTGCCACGCCACCGCACTGGCATCCGATTATCTCGATCCTCGCGATGCAGGCGGGCAAGGATGTCTACTGCGAGAAACCAATGAGCCGCTATCCCATGGAGGCTCGAGCAATGGCGGCTGCCGCAAGTCGCTATAAGCGCGTTACCCAGGTAGGCACACAAATTCATGCCACAGAGAACTACCATAAGTGTGTGGATATTGTAAGAAGCGAAGCACTTGGTACTATTACTGCGGCGCGAATCTACTGTACGATGGATGACAATTCTGAAGGCCTTGGCTATCCAAAAGACACGGCTCCGCTTCCGGGGCTGGACTGGAATTTTTGGCTTGGCCCTGCGCCCAAGGTCAACTTCAACATTGGGCGATTTCGAGACGGCATGCATCGTTATTTCGCGGATTATGTCAACAGCTGGTTACACGAACTTGGTCCGCATATCGTGGATCTTCCCGTGTGGGCACTGAAGTTGGGACATCCGCTCACGGTAGCTGCCAGCGGCGGACGTTACGCTACCACGAGCATCGCCACTGTGCCCGACACGCTGGATGTAATCTGGGAGTACCCGGGTATGAACATGACCTGGACCCTCATGCAGCAGAGTAACTATAATTTTGGGGTTGACAGCATGGGGCAGGAGAGGCAGTTGGGTATTTCGTTCCACGGCAAAAAGGGCACGCTTTTGTGCGATTACGGGGTGCGTAACGTAATGGATCCTAACGGTAAACCCATGCCGAATGACGGCTATCCCAAATCTGTACCAGACTCGCCGGGCCACTGGCGAGAGTGGGTCAATTGCATAAAGTCACGGGAGCAGCCCTCCTGTAACTTTGTCGCCGACCTTCCGCTCCATTTGGCGCTGAACCTTGCACACACCTCGCTGTATACTGGCAGAAAGCTCCATTGGGATGCTGAGAAGTTTGAGGTAACGGGCGATCGCGAGGCGAACGAGCTTCTGCACCCGCCCTATCGATCACCATGGAGGCTACCAAATGTGTGATGCCAGACGAAGCATTACTCGCCGGGAACTTATTGCCTCAGCGGCAGCCACAGGTCTTGTGGCGGGCCAAGCCACAGCGCCTGCTGACGCCCGGCCCCACACTGGTCCCAAGAAATCGGTTATGTGGACTATGCTGCCGTCATCGCTAACTGTTGAGGAGCGAATGGGGCTTGCGGCGCGCACCGGGTTTGCCGGCGTGGAAGTACCGCCAACTAACGACGTTAGCGAGATTGAACGAATGAAAGCGGCCGCTGCTACCGCCGGCGTTCACATTCATTCGGTTATCTACGGTGGTTGGAGTCCACCGCTCACCTCTCCTGATATTACCCAGGCACGACAATGTTTTCAGGGCGCTGTGGAAGCACTTCATTGTGCTCATGCCTACGGTGCTGAGGATATATTGCTTGTTCCGGGTGTTGTGGACTCCGTTACTACTTACAGCGATGCCTGGAAGCGTTCCCATAGTGCTATACGAAAGCTTCTGCCTCTCGCGGAACACTTAAAGGTATTCATCTGCCTCGAGGAAGTTTGGAATAACTTCCTCCTTAGCCCACTCGAATTTTCTGCCTACCTGGACTCCTTTCACAGCAGCTGGATCCGCTCCTATTTTGATGTTGGCAATGTTGTGATTTTTGGTTGGCCCCAGGATTGGGTACGTACCTTGGCACACCGCATTAAGAAGGTACATCTAAAGGATTACCATGGTGGTCCGGGCCTATTTGGCGGTGCCGATGGACATTGGGCAAATATCGGAGAGGGGTCGATAGATTGGCAGGAACTGCGCAAAGCGTTTGCGGAAATAGGCTTTAACGATTACATGAATCTCGAACTTGCAGCTGGCGATGAGGCCTACTTACGGGACGTAAGCCATAGGGTGGATCGATTTCTGGCGGGGCAAAAGCCGTGGCCGGCATCCACTTAATGTAGATGAACCGAGCGCTGAAATGGAATGAGCTTTAACTGCAATGTACCCGTTGGGGCGGTTTCGCGTAGCAATTACCGCTCCAATGGGTACTCCCGCTATATTACTGGTGGTAAGTGCCCTAACTAGCGCTTGCCAGCGGCAGCGTTTGTCGCCGACGTGCTGCCTTGGGCCATAGGTGCGCCGTGTTGTTTAAACGACTGCTGCACCAGGCTGCGCGGTGGTGAAGGCACGGTGTTGCCAACCCCGTTACCACTGCAACCTGTGCAAGCGGCCACAATTCCGAGGGTTATTAAGGAGAGTGCTAACTTGTATACCCGGTTGTAAATCATTGCGCCTTCCTGTGACGTTTGTTCGTAGTAGGAGCCGGTAGAGCCAGGCCGTACATTCTCACCCTGGCCCCACGCAGCTTCCCTCGCCAGGGCTCTAATGCCCTATGTAGGGATTTGTCCACATGTTATCATCGCTCTGAATCGTCCAATCCGAAGGCTTGGTACTGCCCCACATTCTTGTGCTGGCGTGCCCATCTGCCCAGGTGATGTCGATGTGCTGGTTAAATGGACCTCCCTGATCTGCAGTATGTGCCTGGTAATTGTCTCCCACGTAGGTTGGCCCGGTGGAAGTTGGATGCACGCGGTTGTAATAGTCGGTGAACGGCTCCCAACCAACGTCCGTGTAGATTCCATTGGTCAGCAGTATGGTTGCAGCGGGATCGTCTACGGCCGCATCCGAAACAGCTTCAGTAGGTAGATACCTAAACCCATAGTGGTTGGCATTGCCGTCCTTCCACGTAGTATCCACCCAACTCCACGTATCAAAGCTGTTCATCATATAGGAGATGTAGAACTGTCCGTTGATCAACATTGGTTTAAGGTGATCATGGCAGTACCACGTTGTGCCCCACAAGTTATCTAGTGCCTTGAACTGCGGCGAGATGAATATCGCTCCGTTTTTGACATACGGGTAGACCAATGCTGGCCACAGGTCCCAAGTTGCCTGCGGTTCTCCCGGACAGTTGGCTCCATCGCCGTTGCCTGTAGGGTTATAGGTCTCATCATAGTCCTGCATATACATCATCATTGCGAGGCCAATCTGCTTCATGTTACTGATATCTGCAGCCTGACGAGCTTTTGTACGGGCTTGCGCGAAAACCGGAAACAGAATTGCAGCTAGAATGGCAATTATTGCGATTACTACCAGAAGTTCAATTAGCGTGAAACCTTTGCGGTTCATGTTTTCCCTTCCTCTATTCTATGCGAGTGACACTCGTGAAAACTCTAGAGTTGTTGTCATACAATGCGATGATCAAGGGTCGTCAATGGATTAATTTACGTAGTGACGAGCCACGATTTAGAAAAACTGCCTGCAGGTTGGTGCAAGTTTGCGGCATGTCTGGGTGCGCCAGTCGTTCTGCCATGGCGTTCCACGCAGCGGAACACAATCCACTTACTGGCTGTACTATGGTGGATAGCGACGGTGAAATATACTCCCCTTCATCGCATCCATCGCATCCAATCAGAAGCACGTCCTCGGGTACTGCAATACACTCCTCTCTCAGCACGCGGTTAGCCGCAATTGCTATCTCGTCGTTGAAGCAGAAAATGGCATCCGGAACACCGTTTCTTCCCATATACTCTCTCAGCGAGTCCATCGTAGTCTGTCGATTGTTGGGACTACCATCTATAACCTCTACGGGCCGGTTGGTGTCATGCATGTGTTTGCTATAGATCTGGTACCGCACGTCCTGTTGGTCATCTGGAGCTAATGAATTCCAAACATCCTCGTGTGAACTAAGGCCTGGGCCAATGAAGGCAATTCGCTTTGGTTTGTACGCAAGCATGTGCTCCATTGCGGCCTCCACGGCTGGGGCAAGATTCACTTGCACCTTATCTGTTCCATCTACTGTGAATATGCCGGCCGATACTACAGGAATGTCGCCGTGCATCTGTGCCTTAATGTGCGGTATGAAGGGCGGGGGCATATCAAACATAACTATCCCGTCTGTTAGGCTCGAAAATACATCGCAGACATCGGGTTCAACGGTTTCCATGCCGATGTGACCGATCGTAGTTGTAATTAGGTGAAATCCATGTTGATTGCACTCGCGCTCAAAAGCCTGCAAGACGTGGGCATAAAAGCCGCTTATTCGTATGGGGAACGCCGCCGTTATAGTATGCGTTCGGCCAGATCGTAACGCACTAGCCGCGGCATGTGGACGGTAACCTAGTTCATCCGCCGCTTTCTGCACCCTTTGTCTTGTGCTGAGCGGTATCGCGATATCAAAGCGGTTATTGAGAACGTACGTCACCGTCGTCTTCGAAACTCCAGCCTTGAATGCCACGTCTTCGCGCGTCGTTCTGCGTTTCATAGCTCCCTAAAAGGCAGTACGTGTATTTACTGACTCGAATAAGTAATTTGAGAATATGATACAGAATGTTATTCACTTTGTCAATAGATAATATTAATATTCACGCGTATGCCTCTATCATTGAGCCGTCATATCACCCTGAATGAGTGTAGGCGAATTGACAGAGAGCAGGGGGCGCCTGAATAAGTGGCGCCTTCCGCGCAGTAACCGATGGTCGTGAGTTGCCGCGTGTAAGTGGTTGGCCAATACGGCGGATGCACCTGGGGATGTGAGTTTGGTTTGTGTGATCGCCTCAGCAGGTCACCGATCAACGGCGATATCGGTGCCTTTTACACTGGATAGCGGGAGGAGTCGCGTGCAGCGAATTCCGCGTCGAGTGTGGTGGTTTGTAGAGGTGCTTCCGCAGAGTCGAGCCGCCTGGCCATCAAATTCCACGCCTCGGCGCACATCCAGTCTACTGGTTGAAGGATAGTTGAAAGCGCTGGGTACATGTATTCCGCTTCCTCGGACCCGTCACAGCCAACAACGCGCACGTCCTCTGGTACACGAAGACCAAGGTCACGAAGGGCTCGTACGGCGCCAATAGCCATTTCATCGTTGATGCACATAAGTGCATCGGGATGCCCATTGTCCTCAATGTACTCTCGTAGCACCTTACGGGAAACACTGCGGCTCCCTGGGCTGCCGGTTATGACCTCCAGCGGCTTGTGAATGTTCCGCATAGCGCGGCAATAGGAGGTAAACCGCGCGTCGAGCTGACCGCTGGAGGCGAACGATGGGGGATTATCAGGATCGATGTCTTTACCACTGCCAAAAAATGCAAGACGATTGGGTTTACCTGCTAGCAGATGGTTCACAGCCTCACAACTTGCTTTTTCGAGGTTGATCTTTACGCTGTCTGTTCCTGGTACAGTAAACACTCCGGCTGAAATTACTGCCTTTTGGACAGGCAGCATCTCTTCAAAAAATGGTTGAAACATGCCCGGCATGTCAACAAAGATGATTCCATCTGTTAGGCTGGAGAGGAGCTCGTCGAGGTCCGGCGCAACGTTGTGCATGCTCACGTGGCCAATGGTTGTAGCTACCATATGATAGCCGTGGATATTGGTCTGCCGCTCAAAGCTTTGAAGTACGTGGGCGTAGTGAGAGGCAATGTGAATAGGAAAAGCAAGGGTGATCGTTTTGGTGCGACCGCTGGCTAGGGCCTGAGCCGCCGCATGAGGTCTATACCCAAGTTCTGCCGCTGCCTGCCGCACACGTTCTCGTGTTGGTTCTGGAATGGCAACATCGATTCGCTCACTCAGCACGTAGGTCACAGTTGTCTTAGAGACCCCTGCCTGACGTGCCACATCATCTCGAGTTGGTCGTCTATTCATAGCATTCAATGGTAATGCGCATTAGAAGTTACCCGGGTAAGTATTGACACTTGAAAACTGCAATGAGTTAAGTAGAAGACGAAGCATGCCAGGAATTGTTCGCTCCATTTTCACAATCTCTAAAGTTAATGCCACCATGCTGCATCTTCGTATCGCTTTTGCGTGAGCATAATGACAGTAAATACGTTACGAACATATTCTTGGAACAACCGCATAGAGGAGGATGCAAGAGGATGCATTGTGAGCCGATGCAGGTCAATCACGGCATTAGGGTACAGGAAAACACATGATCCACGAACTTACTGAATACCTATCGGGGTGACTGGACTTGAACCAGCGACCACTCGCCCCCCAGACGAGCACTCTACCACTGAGCTACACCCCGTAACACTCCAGAATTCTACCGCACCAGTTCACCTTTGTCAAGGATGGTGAGGGTACACGAGATAGATGGTTGTCGCGACAATTTCAAGAGAATGCTCGGTTGGTTCCAATGGTAATTTGAACCTGAATTATAGGCATGACGCCGTGGCCCAACAAGGTTACATGGCGAGGGCACCTACATCAGCGCAACAAAAAGTGACCAACTCCTTGTCACGGTATACGATGTGCGCCAATGGAACGTCGTCATCGGTCGTCTTGCGAGATTTGTGGCTGTCCTACTTCCTCGTGAGCTTTATTTGGCTTATCTTTACCCATGAAGTCTCGTGATGAGTTACGTAGGGATCCAAGCGTAATTGTATCATGGCACCTGTATAACCCGCCGCGTTAGTCAGCGGTATGCGGTACGAGTGATAGAATCCATCCGCCTTCACCGCAAACTGAATACTATGTTCCGCGTCAAAGTTTGGTTGATTGAATGGGCGATAAAACAGCCGTGCGTTTCCTGTCCCGCCTTTAATAGCCATGCGTACTATCAGTACATCGCTGCTTTGCGCATGCCACAAATCAAGCGGGCCAATGATCTGCGGGTTATCCGACTTTGGTAGGACTTTTAGTTGTCGTGATATTGGCCACCCCGTGTCACTGGCATTTCCATAGAACCAGTTGCTGCGTGATTTTGAAAATTTGTAGTTGGGAAGCGGCTGCTTGCTTTCGGAAGGGGTATGGCTGTAAACGTAACTTCGTATCTGTTTGAGGCTGCCGACTATGAGGGTGTAATCATACTGGAAGACGATGTCATGATCCAAAATCTCCATCTGGTTGGGGGCGAGATAGCCAGTAGGATTATCATGCGGACCACCGGATCCTGGCGCACCGGCGAACCCGCCGGAAAACTGTACGGCCGTCGGTTCCCAAATGCCTAAGCCTCGGTTTTGCTTGTTCACCAGTGCTGCCCAGTGTTCGGTGGCCATCCACGAGCGCCACATGAATACAGATGGCTCACGGGTAAGCGCGCCTCCGGTAAAGGGTTGGCTGCCGCTGTAAGTGAAAATGCGGTACCATGGCCCGTTCGTGTATACGGCAGGCAGCTCTTGCGGGCGCGCAGCGTATTGCGTAATGTCCTTACGATGGAGTGAAACCGTACAATGAATGACCGCAGCATTACCGTGCAGCGTAATGCTGCTGGTGTAAGTGCAGTGTGCCGGCTCGTCATTCAGCGGCCAGTGCATCGGAATGCATGTCACCGTTAAATGGTTACCGTGTTTCGAAAATGAAATAACCTTACTTCTATTGCCAAATGCGTCGCCGCTCTGTATGGGGTTCCATCCCAGACCCGCCCAGTTGGGCTGCGGCTTTTTGCCTAGGGGTTCATACGGGACCGGGCCCGAGTAATCGGACATCTGGATCTGCCGGCCCCAATCGTGGCTGTTTACCATGTTCGGCCCGCCAATGCGTTGAAGGCAGGTGATCGCACCTCCCAAATCCAGGTCGATGCCCAGCCGTATGTGATTATTGGCGAGGTATTCCATCCTGTCGGGTTGTTCTGCCCTTGCAGGTTGTAAGCTGCCCATTCCTGAGAGTACTACGGCGCTAGGGACAACGGCCAGCGCCAAATGAATGCGTGTCAAAGTAACTCCCTTTCTCTCAGTAAACTGAATTATGGCCCTGATAGCTTTTGTCGACAGGCTCGTTTTTTCCTGCAAACCGCACCTAGAGGAATTAAAAACTATCGTTCGGCTAACGCGGGAATATACACGTTTGATAGGCACACCATTACTCGACATTCGAGTTGAATTCGTGTGATAATTAGCCAATAACTGCGGACGATTTGGCAATGACGCAAGATTACGGGAGGGCCTAATTGAAAGGTGTAGTTGCCGCTGCCATGAGTGGTGGGGTAGACAGCGCTGTAACAGCGGCGCTGTTAAAACAACAAGGCTATGATGTCATTGGCATCACCCTACAAATATGGCAGGAGCACAGCGACACGGGCAAATATGGCGGATGTTGCTCCCTTGGCGCAGTGGAAGACGCTCGGCGTGCAGCCGCGAAAATTGGTATTCCTCACTATGTTCTCAACTTTCGTGAGTACTTTGCGGATAAAGTTATCGATAACTTCGTGAGCGAGTATTCAAAAGGCAGAACGCCTAATCCTTGTGTTGAATGCAACAGAAGCGTGAAGTTTGAGGAGTTATTACGGCACGCACGGGATTTGGGAGCGGATTATTTAGCCACAGGGCATTATGCACGCATTCGGTACAACGAAGTGTCCGGTCGGCACGAGCTACTTAGGGCTTATGATACTAGCAAGGATCAGTCTTATGCCCTGTACACGCTTGGACAGGAGGCACTTGCACGAACGCTTATGCCGTTGGGGTCGTTAGCCGGCAAGCATGAAACGCGCAAGATAGCGTCGGAATTAGGGCTTGCCCTCGCCAATAAGCCCGACTCACAGGAGATCTGTTTCGTTCCCAAGGAGGGATACATTTCATTTCTGGAGAAAAAGGCACCTGCTATTTTCTCGCCCGGACCAATAGTGGATCTTTCCGGTAACAGGGTTGGAACGCACGAAGGCATTGCGATGTACACCATTGGCCAGCGAAAGCGTTTGCCTGGGGGAAGTTCACGCCCAATAGTAGTCGTTAAGCTGTTGGCCGACTTGAATACTGTTGTTATTGGTTACGAAGAGGACCTCCTGCAATCCGAGTTTGACGTGCTGAATTGCACCTGGAGTGCAATTGACGGTATCAGCGAACCAATAGAGGCGTTGTGCAAGATACGTTATAATGGCTCCTCGTCCGCAGCGCTCATACTGCCATCTACCGAACCGACAGTGGTGAGTGGCAGGTTTCGCGAACCTCAGCGGGCAATTACACCGGGCCAAGCTGCCGTATTTTACGGTGGTACCGGCGACGAAAGCGGGCAGGTTGTCCTTGGCGGCGGTACAATAGACGATCTCCGCGCCGGTAATGCCCGTTTACCGATGGGCACACAGACCTCACAGGTAGCATCTCAATGTTGACGAGAGACGAAGAGTACCTGTTGCTTAAAGCCAGGGAGGCGGCTGCAAATGCCTACTGTCCATATTCGCATTTTGCGGTTGGCGCCGCATGCGAAAGCGAAATAGGAATTGTGACCGGATGCAATGTTGAAAATGCGAGTTTTGGCCTGACAGTGTGTGCCGAACGGGTCGCACTTTTTGGTGCGCGCAGTCGTGGAGCCTCACACATCAAACGTTTAGCGGTAAGCTGCGTGAATGTCAGCAGCGAAGCACCGGCCGCAGAACGCATGTGTTGTGGTGCTTGTAGGCAGGTAATGGCGGAACTCATGCAGCCAGATGCGGTCGTACTCGTGGATGGCGTCGGTACGTTCACTTTAGCCGATCTGTTGCCTACACCATTCGCATTAAAACTAGGCGAATTAAACGGGGAGTAAACCTGTGAACGTAGCAATAGGGGTTTTGGTAGTTTTACTTTTAATAGGGGCGATTGCTGTTACTGTCAGGATTTGGGGTGTTCTAGGTACGCTGCAAAAGGTTTTAGTGAGCCTGGAGGAGACTAAGGCGCAACTGCAGGGTACACTTCATGAGGTAGATGTCACGCTTGCTACTACAAATGCGTTGCTTAAGGAGCAGGCTATTCCAGTATTAATTTCGACTCAACGGACCATCGCCAATCTGGAGGTGTCTACCAAGGCAATGGCAGACGTAACAGAAAGTGTAAGAGGTCTAACAGCTCGCGCAGAGTCCATTGGGAAAGCCGCAAGCGTGGCCGCTGCCGCGGGCTCGGCACTGGTGACCATGGCGACGGCCCGGGGTGACAAAAAGAGCGGTAATCGCGGGGCGGTTGGTGGGCTGGTGGCTTCTGTTACAAAACTGTTCGTGGGTTCTAAAGTAAGACAGGAAAATACACAGACCAAATAAGGGAGTGGAAAAATGGCGAATGGAAACGAGGATCGCGGCATCCTGCTTAACGTACTGGCCGGAATTGGTATTGGCGTGTTGGTAGGTGCCGCCGCCGGGATGTTGTTGGCGCCAAAAGCAGGTGAGGAGACTCGCGGTGATCTTGGCAAATCGCTGAACGACCTGAACGACAAACTGTCGGACTTGGGCAAAACGGTGAGCCAGAAGGTTACCGAAGCCAGTGAACGGCTACGTACGCAGATGACCCAGAAGCTGGGTGAGAACGGCGACGAGGAGGCCGCTGGCTAACGCACCTATGCCAGACTCGGCCCCAAATGAGATTAATCATGAGGTGACAGTCAACAGCAGCGACGTTAACGGCGCTGCTGTTGCGACTATTGCTCATTGCGATACCGGTGAGTCTCAGATGACGATGGCTGCGCAAGCCAATTTCCTCTTTGGCTGGACTAATTCGTCGATTAGGCGAGCGCTTAGTGTCTCGGTATCGATAGTGATACTGGTCGGGTTTTTATGGCTGGTGCAGTCAATCTTGCCACCATTCATCATTGCCTTTTGTCTGGCCGCCCTTTTAGACCCCTCTTTGCGCCACCTCGAGAAGCATGGTACATGGCTTAAAACACGCACTCAGGGCATTATAGTGTTTTATCTGCTCGCAGTAGCATTTATTGTGGTTAGCGGCGTCGTTATCGTTCCGCTCGCGGTTTCACAGGTTCAGGAGATCAGTTCTAACCTGGGTAGGTACTATACGGGCATCCAGGCTTCTGCCAATCACTACATGCAGATGCACCAGCACCTCCTGAAAATGGTTGGCGTTAAACAGACAAATATTAATCAGCTCATTAACGACAGGTCTGGGCCAGTTCAGCATGCGATCGACGTTTTCCTAGACGGCCTTAGATCTACAGCGAACTGGGGAGTAGCTCATGTCTTGTGGCTCATTATTATCCCCGTAGCTGGTTTCTTCCTCATGAGGGATTATCCAGACATCCGCGCGCGAATTATTGCGTTATTTCCCAAGGCAAAGCGCGCACAGATTGACCGGCTTACGTACGACATCCTAGATGTATTCACCGCCTATTTACGGGGCCTTACGAAGATTTGCATGCTCTACTCCTTGGTAGCGTTTGTACTTTTTGAGATTCTCGATGTTCAGTATGCCGTGTTTCTTGGTCTAATCGCAGGGCTTTTTTACGCCGTTCCCTATGTTGGAAACCTCATTACTGCAGCTAGTGCTGGTGCAATAGCGTACCTTAACGCACACCATTCGTTTCTAGGGTTTTCGGTGCCCGCTCATTCGCTGGGTTATTCCGTGTTGGTGGTGGCGAGCTGTATTTCGCTTGCCAATGTTGTTTTCGACAATATTGTCTATCCTCGGGTTGTTGGCGGATCAGTGGGGTTGCATCCTGTAGTATCAATCTTTTCGTTGGCTGCAGGCGCCACTCTCTTTGGTGTGTGGGGGATGTTGCTCGCCACTCCTGTAGCGGCATCCATAAAGATCATCGTATTCTACTGTTATCCTCGACTTGCAGAAGTTGAAGAGATGACGGAAGCGAGCGCAGATTGGGTTGTCGACAACAGCGACGATAATTCAGATATAACCGCCTCCGGACCCTGGAAGCGGCTGTTCAATGTTCTTAAAAGAAGGGCAGAGGAATGAAGGCGATTGCAAAGTTGGAGAGCGCTCCCGGGGCGAATCTCATCGAAGTTCGGGAACCATCTATCACGAGGCCCGACCAGGTGCTGGTGAAGGTCGCGGCGACCTCAATTTGTGGGACAGACTACCACATCTACTCATGGGATTCATGGTCGGCTAATAGGGTGAAACCGCCAAGGATCATGGGGCATGAGTTTGCTGGCGAGATCGTTGACGTAGGAAAGGATGTCGCCCGTGTTAAGATTGGCGACTACGTAAGTGGCGAGAGTCACTGGGTGTGCGGAAACTGTCCGCAGTGTCTGCGTAATAACTACCACGTTTGTTCCAATACCCGCATTCTCGGTGTAGATGTAGATGGTTGTTTTGCGCCTTACGTGGTCGTGCCAGAGAGGAGTGTCTGGCGGAATGATCGATCCGTACCACCCCATCTTGCGTGTATCCAGGATCCCTTGGGCAACGCGGTACACGCTACACTGGCCGGTGACATTGTGGGTTGTTCGGTTGCCGTTTTGGGCTGCGGACCTATCGGAATGTTTGCTGTAGCCGTTGCACGCGCCGCAGGTGCGACTAAGGTGATCGCCAGCGATACACGCGAATATCGCCTTCAGTTAGCAACTAAACTTGGTGCGGATGCCGTCGTGAATGCTGCGTCGGAGTCGGCTGAGCGGGAAATCCTCAAGTTAACGGACGGTGGCGTAGACGTAGTACTCGAGATGTCTGGCGCGCCTGTGGCTATACAACAGGCTATGCGGATTGCACGTATGGGTGGCAGGGTTTCGCTTATGGGTATTCCCTCTGGCCCGGTGCAATTGAACATGGCCGAAGATATGATTTTCAAGGGTCTCACCGTTAAGTGTATTGTGGGCAGGCGCCTATATGAAACGTGGGATACCATGAGTTCACTGCTTTCATCTGGGAGGTTGGATATCAGTGCAGCAGTGACGCACATTATGCCGTTAAACGAGTTTGATCGTGGAATGGCACTTATGCGTGATGGACTATGCGGTAAGGTCGTTTTTGAGATGCCGTAGCCCAGCGTGGCCTGATAGTTTTTGGTATTATTTGACTTTATGAATGAACTGTGCTAGAATTACGCACATAAGAGTGAAGGAGGTCGCTGCTTCTGTGGCCCTGACCCGTGAGAGAATTAGAACGGTAGTTGCTGAAAGTGCTACCCACGAGGGTGATACTGGTTCACCCGAGGTACAGGTTGCGCTGCTTAGCGCTCAAATTTCCCAGCTTACAGAGCACCTGCGAGAGCATAAGCACGATCATCATTCCCGTCGTGGATTGTATATGATGGTTGGCAGGCGCAAACGTTTACTAGCTTACCTAAGCAAAAGAGACATCGAACGGTACCGCGCCCTTGTTTCAAGGCTCGGTATCCGAAGCAAAATTTAATTCCTGCTAATGTACGTGTGCCGGGCAGTTATTGCCCGGCATAATCGTTTTAGAATGACCGCTTCCGGCAGGAATGCCCATGCAACAGGGTTCAGGGTAAGCCAATTAGCCCTAAAACTGGCGGTTTTGATTTACCCTGACCCCTAATCACCGGGCATCGCGGTCGACCGCGGGCCGCGGCGCGTTCCTCTCTTGCCGCTCTCCCTCTCTGTGCAATCTGTGTTAGAAATAAACCGGTTATACTGGTATATCTATCAGTAAAACCATTGTTCATACATTTGTCGTGTTTTCAGGAGATTAACTTGACCCAATCAGTAACCCGAGAAATAGCCGGTAAGACTATTCGGCTTGAAACCGGGCGGGTAGCCAGGCAGGCCGGTGGCGCCGTCTGGCTCTATTGTGGCGATACCGTCGTTCAAGCGACTGCAACGATGAGCCGCGAAGCCCGCCTTGGCATTGATTTCTTCCCATTAACCTGCGATTACGAAGAGCGAAAGTACGCTGTAGGCAAGATTCCTGGCGGATATGTTAAACGTGGCGGTCGTCCAGCGGAAAAATCTGTTTTAACATCCCGTTTGATTGATCGTCCTTTGCGCCCTCTGTTCCCCGACGGCATGCGTAATGATGTGCAGGTGATCGCGATGCCACTTAGCGCAGATGCCGACCAGCGTACAGATGTACTTGCAATGCTCGCAGCTTCTGCTGCGCTCACCGTTTCAAATATTCCCTTCATGGGCCCGATAGGCGCGGTTCGCGTAGCCCGAACCGATGGGCAATTCATCATCAATCCGTCGTTTGCTGAGACCGAGGAATCAGACCTCGACCTTATTGTTGCTGGAACACGCGATGCGGTACTGATGATTGAGGCCGGCGCCAAGTTTATTTCAGAAGCCACGCTGATGGAAGCGATAGACGCTGCCCATAAGGTCATCTGTGAACAGTGCGATCTTCAGGATGAACTAGCCCAGCTGGTTAACGCTCAGAAAGCGGAAATTCAACTCCATCTGCCTGATCCTGAAATTCTAGACGCGATTCAGACACAAATGGGTGAAGAGATACGTGCAACCATACAGAACCCTGATAAAGCTGCACGCGAATCTGCTATTGACGACCTTAAGCGTGAGATTGTTGAGCGCTTTACACCACAGTTCCCCGACCGGGCAGGCGATATCGCAGAATGTGCTGAAAAAGCTGTGAAGAAACAGATCAGGCATATCATCGTGCATGAAAACGTGCGCCCAGATGGACGTAAACCGGATGAAATCCGCCCGATTACGTGTGAGGTCGGTGTGTTGCCTCGTGTACACGGAACCGGGCTCTTCACTCGTGGCCAAACACAGGTGTTAACTGCACTCACGCTTGGTACCGTGGGTGAGGGCGAGTTGGTAGACAATCTTGAAGAGGAAGTGAAGAAGCGCTACATGCACTACTACAACTTCCCACCATACTCTGTTGGAGAGGTTCGGCCACTTCGCAGCGCAGGCCGAAGAGAAATTGGGCATGGTGCATTAGCAGAGCGCGCGCTCGTGCCTGTCTTACCGGCAGTGGATGCATTTCCGTACTCGCTACTCTTGCAGAGCGAGGTTTTGGAGAGTAACGGCTCAACGTCCATGGCATCGGTTTGCGGTTCTACACTCGCCTTGATGGATGCCGGCGTAAAGATCAGCGCTCCCGTGGCCGGCATTGCAATGGGCCTTATGACGCTCGATGGCCAGTACAAGGTGTTGACCGACATACAGGGAATGGAAGATTTCTCTGGAGACATGGACTTCAAGGTTGCAGGAACAGACGAGGGAATTACCGCGATACAGCTAGACTGTAAAATTCGAGGACTCCCCCGGGAAGTGATGGTAGCTGCACTGGATCAGGCGAAAGCCGGTAGATTGCACATTCTTGGCAAAATAAACGAAGCGCTTAATGCGCCACGTGAGGGACTCAGCCAGTACGCTCCCGCAGTTATTACCATTGAAATCAATCCTGAACGAATTGGTGAAGTGATTGGGCCAGGCGGCAAGATGATCAAAAAGATCACGGCTGAAACCGGCGCTCAAATTGATATTCAGCAGGATGGCAAGATATACATCTCCAGTGCAACCCAGGAAGGCGGCCAGAAGGCTGCTGGCATTATCATGGGAATGGTGAGTGAGATCCTACCGGGCACTATTTACACAGGAACGGTCACCCGCCTCATGGGAATCGGCGCATTCGTAGAGATACTTCCTGGCAAGGAGGGGCTAGTTCACACGAGCAACCTTGCATCTCCCGCACCTCGCCGCCCTGATGACGTTGTAAAGGTTGGATCCGAGCTACAGGTGCGCGTGATTGAGGTAGACGGTCAAGGAAGGGTTAACCTCTCTGCCATCAATCTGGATCAGCCATTTGATCCCTCGACGGTACGCCATGAGGACCGTGGTGGACGCGGAGGACGAGATCGCGACCGTGGCGGTGACCGGGATAGAGGTGATCGAGGCGATCGTGACCGCTCCCGCGGCGGTGCACCGCAAGCAGCACCTTCGCGACCTGAGCCCGAAATTGAAGAAGAGGAAGGCGTGCCGCGCGCCCGATTCCGTCCGAGACGATAGTTACCGTGCTGGTAACCGCTGCCAGTAATCAAAACGACCTGATTCGTGTTGAGTTAAACACGGGTCAGGTCATCCTTTCGTGTCCTTTGCAGCCGCATTATTATATGGATGTGTCGACAAGTTCGCTTCTCCTTCGCATTGTTCGGCAGGAGAATGGTAGTTAATGCAAGTGACTCTAACCATCGCAAGTTGGTACCGCTGCCAATGACGTCAGGCCGTGGCCACGAAGGTGCTGCTACTTGCAATGAGCCAGGTCTTCGCAGCGGGATTGTGCTTCAAGCCAGTGCCGGAAGTTACGTTGTTCAGCCATTGGATGGCCACGGCGCAGACGAACCTCTGCTATGCAGCCTTCGCGGCAACCTTAAGAAGGCATTCGACCTTTCAACCAGCAGTAGCCTGCCTACACGGGTAACCAGGGCTCGTAGACCCCGAACGACGGACACGGTTGCGGTGGGCGACCGTGTGTGCTTCAGCATTCATGACGATAACAACGGCATGATTGAGGAAGTCCTGCCTCGCATATCCCGGTTTGTTCGCACTGCGTTTCGCGGTCAAGAGCAGACTATTGTCAGCAATCTCGACCAAGTTGTTATCGTATTTGCATGCAACAATCCGTTGCCAGATCCGTGGCTAATAGACAGGTGGCTGGTTGCGGCAGAGGCAAACGCATTAAGACCCATTATTGTTGCCAATAAATTTGATTTAGTAACAGAGGCTGAGTTCACTTCTGCCTTTAAAGAGTTTATTGATTTGGGAATAACTGTCATTGCTGCCAGCGCCCACAATGGTACAGGAATCCCCCAACTCCATGCAGAACTCCAAAATCGTATATCTGCGTTTACAGGTCCTTCTGGGGTGGGCAAGAGTAGCCTGCTCAATGTCCTTCAGCCCGGCTTACAGCAGGCTGTTGGCGAAGTTGGGACAGTTACGTGGAAGGGGCGCCATACAACCACCGTTCGCCGATTGTTCCCGCTTACGGATGGCGGCTGGGTAGCCGATACCCCCGGGCTGCGACAGATAGATCTCGCACAGCTTGATCGTTATGATTTAGCCCAATGTTTCATAGAAATCGGCAAGACGTTAACCCAGCCTTGTCGATTTGCCAATTGTAGGCATGACACTGAGCCAGATTGCAGGGTAAAAGACGCCGTAGAAGCCGGTCTCATTTCGGTTCGCCGGTATCGAAGTTTCATTCAGATGGCAAATGCCAGCGAAGAAAGCTGAATATTATGAAAAGCGATGACACCAGCCGAAAGGTTGTTGTACGGGTAGCAGGAGAGGAAGACCGACATAAAACGGACTTCGTGCGTTGGTCCGTAGGATGGGAGTCTGCGCCCACGACCCATCGAATATGGCCAATGGCAGATGAAGAGTGGCTGGATGGTAACTATTTTTGTGAGTTTGTGGCGGAGGTAGATGGTGTCGTCGCTGGTCGCGTTGGCCTGGAGGCGTTCTACCCGCCCTTTGCGCAAATGGTTGATCTTGCAGTAAGACCGGATTACCGTAGACGCGGGATCGGCAAACAGCTAATGCGAGCCTGTTTCGAGGCGGCTGGCCGGCGTGGGTTTTCCGCACTGTTCCTACAAACAGAAACAGACAACCTCAATGCGCACCAATTGTATCACTCCTTAGGGTTCGTGCCTACTGCTTACGGACGTATGTTGCGCATGGTGAAGTTTTTGGACTATCCGCTTGTAAACGATTTTATTAACGCCCATCCACTTGCAGCGTACTGGTGTGAACCTGGCGAAGGGCCAGAACGCGAATGGACGTTGCAGTGGAAGGGTTACATCTCTGATGATTACCTTCGTCTTGCCGTGACGGGCGGATCATGCCAATCCGAAAGCGACGGGATGGCGCCATCGCTGCCTCATGCTGAGTGGTACCTTCAGGGTGGGGACCGCCACCTGTCCATGAGGATCATTGGTGAGAATGTACGAGATGTAGAACCCGGAAACCACATTGAGGTACGGATTGTGGTTCAAAATCTTGGGGAACGCGAGGAATACGGTGCTCTGCAAATGTGCCTTCCACCAGGAGTCTCGGTTCGAAGCCCCGAATCACACCAAGAACGGGTTTTCATTTGGGGTGCCCAGCCTGGTACTACCTTTGAACAAACTGTGATTGTGCAGATAGGGCACGAGTTCAACTCTGCGGTTCTTCGGCATCTTAACTACTCCTGCATACCAGTTGGCTGTGAGGTTTATTGGGAGAACCACCGAGCACTTCTCTCATCAAGTCTGCACATGGCCGCTCCTCTGCCTCGTTCTTAAATAGTGAAACAGGTCGCTTTAGGCCTTATCTGCAGCAACTTAATAGGTGCTTGCATGACACTGAGAAGGTATGATTATTTATTGAGGCACATAACGGATATTTATGATAACTAAATCAAAAACTGTTGCACTGCGGTACCGCATGTGCTATACTTAAAACCTAACAAGGAAGCAGAAATGCCTCCTGCTTATATCGCCGCTGACAATTATCGACAACTGTGTCTGTTTTCACGATCAAGTATTTATACCTGACTAAAATGGACGGCAGGATGTTCAGTGGTCGTATCAGTCGGCCACGTCGCGTTAGTGGCATCGTGAAAAATTACACAAGCTGTACTCCGCGCCCCGCGAGATGCAGTTTCCGTTCCCAACGGAAGGTCACCCCAGGTGACCTGGAGCTTGCAGATGGCCCAAGTCTTTAGCCCGGTTAGTAATACAATTGCCCGTGTTGTGATGTTTTGCGGCGTTGTAGGACCAATATTTACCCTCATTGTCGGTAGCGCAATAACCCGGTCTCCGTACAATACCAATGTTGGCGTGCCTATCGCGCAACCGGTTCCTTTCAGTCACGAACACCACGCAATAGAACTTGGCATCGACTGCCGATATTGCCATACAGGTGTCGAAAAGTCAGGAAACCCCGGCATGCCGTCAACACAGGTCTGCATGTCCTGTCACTCGCAGATTTGGACCGACAGCCCCCTTATTAAACCAGTACGAGATAGCTATCGAGAAAATAAGCCGTTGGTGTGGAATCGGCTTAACTGGGTGCCCAGATTTGTGTACTTCCCGCACAACATCCACATTGCGCGTGGTATTAGCTGCAATAACTGCCATGGTCCCATTCAAAAGATGATGATCACGTACAAAGGGAAAGCGTTTTGGATGACATTTTGTCTCAACTGCCACCGGCAGCCGCAGAAGTTTCTGGCGCCTCGCAAGGATGTATGGCAACTTTACCGCGACATTCAGCGCTACGGATATCATCTTGCTGTGGACGGTAAGCCCGGCCTTACCCCAAGGGAATACGCTTTAGCTCAAGGGAAGTACTGGGAAAACGATGGTACCGATCTTGCTGAGGGCGAGGCCCTGAAGCGCGCCTACCACATACACTCTGCACAGCTTACCAACTGTGCGATATGCCATCACTGAGAGAGCGGATAGAGGACAAGTATCTGATGGAGAACTCCAGTAACCAGAGGTTGGATCTGGCGAAGATCAAGGAAAAACTTAGTGCATCTCGGGGAAAACGCTACTGGCGTACGCTGGAAGAGTTGGCGGAAACTCCTGAATTTATGGATGCGCTACACGAGGAGCTGCCACAAGCCGCTCGCACTAGTGACATTCACGTGGATCGCCGGCAGTTTCTCACCCTCGGTGCAGCCTCGCTCGCGCTTGCAGGCCTGAGCGGTTGCCGGTATCTCCCACAAAAGAAGCTGGTGCCCTACGTGGTGCAACCCGAGATTGAGGTGGTTGGAATCCCGCTTCTTTATGCCACAGCGATCCCGGGCATCTATGGCTATGGAAATGGCGCATTAGCGTTGAGCCATGAAGGGCGACCGACCAAGCTTGATGGAAACCCCAAGCATCCAGGTAGCCTTGGCAAGTTAGATGCGATTTCCCAGGGTACATTGCTTTCGCTCTACGATCCTGACAGAGCCCAGGTTATTTCGCAAAATGGAAACACTGCTACTTGGGACGACTTTTACGGGTTCGCGCGGCCCGTGTTAGCTAACTACGCCAAAACTGGTGGTGCGCAACTTCGCATTCTCACGCCCTCGGTAACATCGCCAACGTTGATATCTCAAATCAACGCAGTGCTTAAGCAATTCCCTGCAGCAAAGTGGGTGCAGTATGAACCGGTCAATCGTGACAATGCGCGGGTGGGGTCACAGTTAGCATTCAATCGAAGAGTAGATACCTATTACGACCTTTCCGCCGCAAAGCGAATTGTTTCCCTCGATGCGGACTTCCTGATGTCAATGCCAGGCAGCGTGCGCTATGCACACGATTTTGCCAACGGCAGGAGGGTGCGTAAGGGAACCACTGCGGACGATCTGTGCAGATTGTACGTGCTGGAGAGCGCTCCGACGATTACCGGAGCTTCGTCCGATCACAAGATTGCGATGCGGGCTAGTGAAATACCCGCCGCGGCCTCTGCTCTTCTTCAGGCTCTGGGAGGCCCAAATGCTTCAGGTGGTACGGTAGATCAAGAGGTGCAGTCGCTGATCGCAGCGATAGCCGCGGATCTTCAGGCAAATCAGGGTTCGTCTGTCGTTATAGCAGGCGAGTTCCAGCCGCCTATCGTCCATGCGATTGCGCACGCAATCAACGAGAAAATTGGTGCGGTTGGTAAAACCGTACATCACATTGAGCCCATTGAATCAGGTTCGGGGATGCATGTGCAGGACTTCGCCCAGTTGGTCTCAGACCTAAATTCAGGCAGCGTAGAGATGCTGTTGATTCTTGGCGGTAACCCTGTATTTGACGCCCCTGCAGATCTCCATTTCTCGGAAGCATTGTCTAAAGTTACCAACAGAATTCACCTTAGTCAGTATGAAGATGAGACCTCACAACTGTGTCAGTGGACGCTTCCTGAGTCTCACTTCCTTGAGGCCTGGAGCGACGTTAGAGGATACGATGGTACTGCCTCCGTTATCCAGCCGCTAATTGAGCCACTGTACGATACTCGATCATCCCACGAGGTAATATCCGGCTTATTCGACGCGTCAATCAGTGACGTTCCAGGTGCGCTTTCTATTCCGGAGCCAAAGGACGGTTACCACCTGGTTAGGGATTACTGGATGACACACGGTGTTCCGGATCCGTCCAAGCCGTTCGATTTCGATTTCAATCGCGTGTTGTTTGAGGGATTTGTCGCTGGTAGCGCGCCCAAATTGGCGACGGTGTCCGTAGATCAGCGTTTCCTTACCCAAGCCCCTGTACCTGCTGCCTTAAGTGCCTCTGGAAACACAGTAGAGGTGATGTTGCGTCCTGATCCCACCATTTGGGACGGACGGCATCTGAATAACGGCTGGCTGCAGGAACTGCCGAAACAGTTCACGAAAACGACCTGGGATAACGTGGCACTAATGAGCCCGGAAACGGCAGCTAGCCTACATATACCTATCAATAAAGAGGGGAACCACGCGTCTCCCGTCGTCACTCTTACAGTAAGCGGTAATTCAATTAAAATTCCAGTGTGGACTGTGCCTGGGCACCCAGACAACGCAGTTACCGCGTTTGTAGGTTATGGCAGGACCAACGCTGGGCATGTAGGGAGCGGGACTGGTTTTGACGCATTTCCAATTATGTTGTCTCACACCGGTTGGAATACCGTAGCGGAGATATCGTATAACGGAGAAGGTTACGATATTGCTACCACGCAGCATCACCATCTCATGGATGGTCGCGATATTATCAGGTCTGGGAGTATCCAAGATTTTATAAAGCGCCCTAGCCTTGCACCCGATGACGCTAATGTTGACACAACTGACGGTGATTATGGGCGCAACCTGGATCAACCAGATGAGTATCCACGGTACCCATGGCCAACCGAGAAGATGATTCAGGAAGGCGACGCACCTTATGCATATGCCTGGGGTCTCAGTGTTGATCTTTCGGTCTGTATTGGCTGTAATGCGTGTCTTGTGGCGTGTCAGAGCGAAAACAACATTCCGGTGATCGGGAAAAATCAGGTGATGCGCGGTCGTCATATGAACTGGATCCGAATAGACACCTATTACCAGAGCAACCCTGGCGATTACAGAACGTACTTCAGGCACCCAAAAGTCTACTTCCAGCCTCTTACGTGCATGCAGTGCGAGCAAGCTCCATGTGAGCCAGTTTGCCCTGCTGCAGCCACGATGCACAGTGTTGAAGGCATCAACCAGATGGTCTACAATCGATGCATCGGTACGAGATATTGCTCGAACAACTGTCCCTATAAAGTTCGACGATTTAATTTCCTGAACTATAACAATCACTTCAGCCGAGACCGCTTTGGCCGGCCGATGACGACACTTGAGATGGTTTACAACCCTGAGGTGACCGTTCGTAGCCGCGGCGTGATGGAAAAGTGTGAGTTTTGCATCCAGCGAATCAACAAGGCGCGGCAAACCGCTAAAATCGAAAATAGGCCGATAGCTGATGGCGAAATTGTTACCGCCTGCCAGCAGGTGTGTCCCGCTGATGCCATTGTCTTCGGTAATATCAACGATCCTAATTCAAAGGTATCCCAGTTGAAAGCGCAGCCACAGAATTACGGACTTCTTGCGGAACTTAATACTCGGCCGCGACTTACATATCTAGCACGGGTCACTAACCCCAATCCGTCTATTAGTGGCGGCACGGAGCAGCAAAATGGATAATACCCGCCATATTTCGTCGAGCAACGGGCCGGTTGATCCGGCCGTTGCGGGCCTAATGGAAGGCGAGCAGACTTTTGAGACGGTATCAGAGCGACTAGCTTCCATCGTATTGCGGCAGGACAAGCATAAGCTGCCTTGGTGGATCATGCTGGGTATCGGATTTGTGATGTACAACTTACTTGGCATTGCACTCACCAAACTTTTACTCTACGGTGTTGGTATATGGGGTATTGACGAACCTGTCGGTTGGGGTTGGGCAATCATCAACTTCGTATGGTGGATTGGAATCGGGCACGCTGGTACGTTGATCTCCGCGTTCCTTTTGTTGATGCGGCAAAACTGGCGTAACTCCATTAACCGCTTCGCTGAAGCTATGACCATCTTTGCCGTACTCTGCGCCGGTATTTACCCTGTTTTCCATACTGGACGACCTTGGTGTGCATATTGGCTGTTCCCATACCCCAACATTCTGGGCATGTGGCCAGGTTGGCGTAGTCCGCTATTGTGGGACGTCTTTGCTGTTTCAACGTATGCTTCTGTTTCAATCTTGTTCTGGTTGATCGGATTGATCCCTGACTTCGCAACCCTGCGCGATCGTGCAGAAAATGTAGTGGTTAAAAAGACTTATGGCGTGCTGTCACTTGGCTGGAGGGGAGCCGCGGAACATTGGCAGCGATACGAGACAGCGTCACTCATTCTAGCTGGTATCTCCACGCCGCTGGTGCTATCAGTCCACTCGATTATCAGTTTTGACTTCTCCATTGGTATCGTGCCTGGATGGCACACTGCAATTTCGCCTCCGTACTTTGTCGCAGGCGCTCTCTATGCAGGTTTTGCGATGGTTATTATTCTCGCGGTGCCGCTGAGAAAGTGGTACCACCTGGAAGATTACATCACGCCGAAGCACATGGACTGGTGCGCCAAGTTAATGCTCACATCGGGGCTTGTTGTGTTGTACGGGTATATGTCGGAATGCTTCTTTAGCTACCTGAGCGGGAACCACATCGAGATTAGGATGATGGAGTTGCGTCAGTTTGGTCCTTACGGCGCTGCCTACTGGTTTCTAATCCTGTGCAATGGCGTCATTCCGCAGTTGTTATGGATCCCGAAGGTCCGCTTTCACAATGGATGGTTGTTCTTCATCTCGGTGGTGGTTAGCATAGGTATGTGGCTAGAGCGATACGTCATTGTCGTAGTCAGTCTCACTCGTGACTTCTTACCGTCCAGTTGGGGTTATTTCGCCCCTACCATCTGGGATATCCTGATGTACGCAGGAACCATCGGGCAATTTATCTTCCTCTTCTTTATGTTTGTTCGCGTAATGCCCATGATCAACATCTTCGAGATGCGGGAACTGGTTCACAAAACGCACGGACATGTTCATTCCTCCGCAGAGGAGCATTCTGCGGCTACACCTGTCAGCCTGCCAGCTCAACCAGCGGAATAGGCTCAAGTAAACCATTCTTAAAGGTGAAGAACGATTATGAGTAGAATTTACGGACTGGTCGCCGAATTCGACACCGCAGAGGCCCTCCTCCGCGGTGCCGAGGCTGCGCGCGAGGCAGGCTATCGCCGTGTTGAGGCCTATTCGCCGTTTCCTGTCCATGGTATGGCCGAGGTTCTTGAACATGACGATCCGCGCCTTCCATGGGCGGTGTTCATAATGGGTGTGATCGGTTGTGCAACAGGGTTTGGATTAGAGAGCTGGACGGCAGTTATTAACTATCCCTTTAATATTGGCGGTAAGCCAACATTTAGCTGGCCAAACTTCATTCCCGTGGCGTATGAGTTGACTATTCTGTTCTCTGCGTTTACTGCCGGTCTCTCGATGTTAGTGCTGAACGGACTTCCTAGGTACCATCATTCAATTTTCAATACACCACGGTTTGAGCGGGCGAGTTCAGATCTTTTCTTCTTGTGTATTGAGGCGCGAGACGCAAAATACGACCCTGAGGAGACGGCTCACTTCCTTGAAAACCTGGGAGCCCAGCTAGTTTCTGAGGTGGAGAAGTGAGTTACATGCAGCTTAAACCATACAAATTGCGCGCCATTCTCGCAGGTGCAACTTTAACGGGCCTCGCTCTGCTGTCGGGTTGCCATCAGGATATGTGGAATCAGCCCAAAGTTCGTCCGTTTGATCCGTCGTCGTTTTTCGGTAACGGCTCTGCAGATCGGATGCCAGTTCCGCACACGGTGGATCAGGCTCACTTTTGGACCGATGAGGGTCGGTATACCGGCTATACAGGCACACGAATAGTTAATGGGAAGTTGATCCCTGGACGGCTAGTCACAAAGTTTCCTATTAAGATTACAATGGCTGATCTTCAAAGAGGACAGCAGCGATATGATATCTTCTGCACTCCTTGCCATGGTGCATTAGGCAATGGTAAAGGCATGATAGCCGAACGAGGCTTTGCGTTGCGAAAACAGCCTGCTTCATATCTAACCAAGCGCCTTCGCGACATGCCGATTGGCCACTTTTATGACGTAATCACCAACGGCTATGGGATGATGTACTCTTATG
The DNA here is from genome assembly GCA_027450145.1 of Chthonomonadaceae bacterium. Taxonomy (GTDB): domain Bacteria; phylum Armatimonadota; class Chthonomonadetes; order Chthonomonadales; family Chthonomonadaceae; genus JAJZFK01. Next base: position 33,632 of record DAIDKH010000015.1, read on the forward strand.
CCTCACGCATAACTCCCGATGACCGCTGGCGTATTGCCGCGTATATACGCGTGTTGCAGAGAAGCGGAGACGCCAAGATCTCGGACGTTCCTCCTAATAACCCCGAGATAAATACTCTGCAGCAGGAGATGCAGCCTGGAGATGGCGCCGCCCCTGTTAATGTGAAATCGCCTGGTAATACAGCAAATAATTCTATGCAAGAGGGGGGTTCAACAAATGGTTAACAACTCAGGTTTTCCTAAATTGTTGACTCGTATCGGCATTGTTGGACCTGTGTTTGCAGTCATAGGGCTGGTTCTATTGCTGGCCGGCAGTGGTGGGGGTGTCTCGCAGTTCTATCATGCTTGGATAAATGGCTGGATATTCTGGATGAGCCTCAGTACGGGCTGTTTTGGTTTGATGATGCTGGGTGCCATGGTGCGCGCCCAATGGGTACAACCCCTGCAACGGTTCTTTGAGGCTGGTGCGTGGAATTATGCTCTGTTAGCTATTCTGTTTGTTCCAATCATAGTAGCTGCAGCTACAAACCACTTGTTTCCGTGGGCCCATCCTGTTCAGGTAGCAGCGGACCCTATTTTAGCCTACCGGTCACACTGGTTCAACACTCCATTTTTGACGGTAAGAACCTACCTGATGTTTACGGTTTTCCTAGTCTTTATTCGAATGTTGATAAAGGTTGGCAAGGTTCAAGACGAGCATCCCGACATTCCAACGCGGCTTAAAGCCGGCAGTCTGCGCGCTTCAATCGCGGCACCAGGATTCCTTATTATGGTGCTTCTAATTACGCTAGGGGTAACAGACTGGATCATGTCCTTAGATCCTCATTGGTATTCTACAATGTACGGCTTTTTGTTCTTGATAGGTGCTGGTCTCGCTGCAATGACATTTGGTGTCATCCTTGCGTCTCAAATGGCGATTGAGAATGAGGAGCCTTTCAAGGAACTAGTCACGCGTCAGATGACGCGCGACTGGGGTAACCTGTTACTCATGATGACCATGGTTTGGGCTTATTTTTCCATTTCCCAGTACCTCATCTACTGGTCTGGTAACCTTCCGGAAGAAGTGACCTTCTATATCCAACGAAACGCCGGAACGTTTGCCTGGGTGACTAGCGCCATTGTAATTTGCCAGTTCTTCCTGCCGTTCCTGTTGTTGCTTTCGTCTCGCTTGAAGAGGCGTCCAAACATGATCCGTAATGCAGCGATACTCATTTTCCTCACGAGAATCGTCGAGGAAGCATGGAATGTCGTTCCTATGTTTCACAGTTGGCACGGTGCCGATTCAGGGCTAGCCGTGCAGTTTCAAGGTCTGATTTCTTACCTAGGTGCGTGGCTTTTGATAGGTGGACTGTGGTTAATACTGTTTACACGATACCTGCGCAAAGGAAGCTTGGTTGGCAGTCCTGATCCGCAGCTGGTGGAGGTTTTGGAACATGCACACTAGCAACAATGGCCCGGATCCAAATCTAGATCCCAGTAAGGGCTATGAAACTCGGGATCTCGATCCGGTAAAGCTGCTTCCGATTGTGTTCATGATGGCGGTGTTCATTTTAGTCGCATCCGGTGCGGGCTACGCGGTATGGTACTTCAACCAGGGAGTATCTCCCTACCACAAGGAAGCAATGTTGCCAAGGCAGATTGAGCGCCCGTTGCCGTCGTCGCCTGTAGTTCAAGCTAACCCACAAATGGACATCCGTCAGTTTCGAGCCCAGGAGTACACGGAGTCGCATACATACTGGGTAGGACCCGACCATCACTTGCACATCCCGATTTCGCGGGCGATGGAGCTTGTTGCCCAGGAAGGGCTTCCAACGCGTTCCAATCCTGGCACACCTGACAAGGACGGTCCCAACGAACCATCATTTATGTCTGGTCAGGCGCCAACTGCATCTTCTAGTGGTTCAGCGGGTTCCGCAACGGCATCTCAAAAGGCTGGCAGTGTAACCATGGCTCCAGCCACCTCTGCAATGGCCGCGGCTGGCGGCGGAAAAGGTTAAGATAGTATGTGTGGACTGTGGTTGGCATTTAAACGTGGCCTTACAACTTCCGCTATAGCTGCTGTGGCGCTATCGTCACAGGTAGCAAATGCCCAGATTAACCTTAACCAGGGCGCCTATATGACGCCCGCTGTAGATGCTCATTTCGATGTACGGCTCAACAAGACGTTGCCAGGTATCCTTACTTTCACCAACAGCCGGGGAAAGTCGGTTAACCTGGACAGCTACTTCGCTACGCACGTTCCGATCGTTTTCATGATGCCATCGTACAAATGCAAACTTGACTGTGCCGCAGAAATGCGAGGACTTGCGGTAGCGACAAAAGACCTATCACTGAAACTGGGAAAGGACTACCAGATAGTAACGGTAAGTCTTTCGCCTAATGACCAACCTGGCGATGCCCGCGCGGCTGCAGGTCGAGCGTGGAGTGGTCTGTCGAAAAACGGTGTTCCACCAGCGGGCTGGCATGCATTAGTTGGCAACGAAACGAACATCGTTAAGCTTGCGGAAAATTTGGGTGTCCACTATATTCAAGATGCATCCAAGAACAACTTTAACAATCCAACCGGAATTATTATCACCACCGGCAGTGGCCGGATTTACCGTTACATATATGGAGTCCAATTTATGCCCTCATATCTCCAGTCTTCTCTCCGAGAGGCTGGTGATGGCAAATTGGGAATCCCCACTGAGCAGCAAATTACTTATTGCTACGGCTACAAGAATCCAACTGGCGTGATTGGTCGTAGGTTGCAGGATTTAATAGTGTTCAGTGGTTGTCTAACGGCAATCGTGGTGGCAGGATTTATCGGCTTGTCGATCGCTAACGAAGTTACAGGCCGAAAAAAGCCACCGACCGTTGCGGTGTGAACCTGCAACGATTGGCGCATTGATATGCTGTGGCGACATCCATGGCGGAAGGTTCAGGCAAGACATGGGCATGGTTAGATCAAAAATGGCGGCATTACTGTTACGAGCTGGTGCAGGCATTATGCTAGCATCGGTTCCTTTGGTGTGCCGCGCCCAGATTTCGTTCAATAAGTTGTCTGCGTCAGAGATTCAGGCGCATATTGGCTTTACACAGTTGGTTAATCGTCAGGTTCCTTTGAACCTAACATTTACTCGCTCTAATGGCAGTACTGCGACGCTCGGTCAGTATGTCAACGGTAAGGTGCCATCGATACTCGTGATGCCATTTTATAAATGTAAAGCGGGCTGTACCCTGGAAATGCACGCGCTTGTAAGCGACATCGATTCCATGCATCTGATCCCCGGCAAGGACTATCAGATTCTGACCGTGTCGATCAATCCATACGAGACGCCAGCGTTGGCCGGTCAGATCAAAACCTACTATGGATCCCAAATTAAAACGCCCGGTGCGACTGCTGCTTGGCACTTTTTCACCGGCACAGAACCGAACATCGTTGCTCTTGGCGAGGCAGTCGGTTATCATTGGGTGCAAGACCTAAAGAACCAAGCATTTAATCATCCAACCGGAATAATACTCCTAACGCCGAAGGGCCGTATTTACCGGTATTTCTACGGAACAGATTATAACTCGCATGACCTTCAAATCGCCCTAACGAAAGCTGGGGATAATCAGACCGGTACTGTAGTTCAGCAAATACTGTCTTACTGCTGTACTTGGAATCCCACCACGGGACATTACGGTCTGGTGCTGTATCGGCTCCTATGGATCGCATGTTCTGCGACCGTCGCTATTATTGTGCTAGGGGTAGGTACCTTATTATTCCTGGAGCGACGTATTCGTCGCATCAAAGGCCGATCTTTAATTGACAACAACAGCGGTACACCCCATGCCGTCTAAACTGGGAGCATTGCATCTATGAATTTTCCTATAATGCCGCAAACGGCGAGCAATTATGCCGTGAGTATAGACGACATATACTTCACGCTCGTGGCGCTCACAGTAATTTTTACTGGTATCGTCACGCTGATGCTTCTTGTGTTTTCTGTTCGCTATCGACGGGGCACGAAGGTGAGCCGTAAGAATCCATCAACGGGCAATCTCTATATGGAGTTGACCTGGTCGATCATTCCAATGTTGCTGGGACTATGGATTTACGGCTGGTCGGCGATTCCGTATTCGAAAATCTACGGGGATCCACCGTCAAATGCGTCCGAGATCTATCTAATTGGCAAGAGGTGGATGTGGCATTTTCAGCACGCGAATAGCGGAATTCGCGAAAACAACGAGCTGCACCTAGAGGTAGGTAAGGCAGTTAAGGTCACCATGATTTCGCAAGATGTCATCCATGGTTTTTACGTACCAGCCTTACGTCTGAAACGTGATTGTCTGCCCGGAAGGTACAACACTGTGTGGTTTCGCCCAAATAAGGTAGGGAAGTATTACCTTTTTTGCAGTGAGTACTGCGGTACAAACCACTCGGAAATGACTGGGTATGTGTACGTATTATCGCCACAAGACTACGCGCAATGGAAGGCCAATGGTGGTTCAGAACATCTTGCGCACACGTTGACCACTGTAGAAATCGGTCATGATCTGTTTGAAAAATACGGTTGTATCCAGTGCCACGGTGCGCAGGACAATGTACACGGGCCCACCATGAACGGACTTTACGGAACAACTGTTAAACTTAGCAATGGACAGTCGTCCACTGTAGATGACAACTTCTTGCGGACGGCGATTATTAATCCGCAGGCACAGAGAATCGCTGGTTGGCCTGCTGTAATGAGCGGCTTTCCGGTTGGATCGGGCGATGGACAGATATCGGAAGAGAATCTACTCGATCTCATCTCTTACATTAAATCACTTGGTAATGCACAGCAGGCGACGGTATCGGCAGCCGCCAAAGCATCAGCCACTGCAGCGGCACCTTCAGCCGCGCATCCGCCCAAACATCATGTGTCATTAGCTACGAAAGGCCAGAGTAGATGAGCAGCATACCGCTAAATCCGGGTGCCATTGGAACTGGCGGGCGCACCCGGGCCCGCGAAAACTATCTTAATATTAAGCACACGGTATCTTCGTGGCTGCTTACCGCAGATCACAAGAGAATTGCAGTTCTCTACATGATCTCTATATCAGTGATGTTCCTGTTTGGGGGTGTGGCTGCTGCCGGAATTCGAATCGCATTGGTTCGACCACACGACACATTCTTCTCCTCTGAGACCTACAATAAGCTGTTCTCCGCGCATGGCATCATCATGGTGTTTTTCTTCTTGGTGCCGTCTATCCCTGCCACGTTGGGCAACTTCTTGTTACCAATTATGATAGGGGCCCGAGATCTGGCATTTCCGCGCCTCAATCTGCTCAGTTGGTATCTCTACATGTTTGGTGCAGTCTTAGTGATGGGGGCAATTCTGTTTGGTGGTATTGACACTGGTTGGACCTTCTACGAGCCGTATAGTTCCGTGTACTCTAATACGAACGTTGTTGCGGTGATAGTTGGCGTCTTTATAGCAGGCTTTTCGTCTATTGCAACTGGTATAAACTTCCTTGTTACAGTGCACAAGATGCGTGCTCCTGGCCTTACGTGGTTCCGTCTGCCGCTGTTCGTCTGGGCTATGTATGCAACCAGCATCATCATCGTGCTGGGGACGCCAGTTGTTGCCATTACATTATTAATGGTCGTTTTGGAGCGCGTGTTTGGAGTATGCGTATTTAATCCAGCCTGCGGCGGGGATCCAATCCTTTTCGAACACCTGTTCTGGTTTTACTCGCATCCTGCTGTGTACATCATGATCCTTCCCTCCATGGGAATTATCAGTGAGGTGATCGCCTGTTTTGCACGAAAGCGTATTTTTGGTTACGAGTTTGTGGCCTTCTCGAGCATGGCAATTGCGCTGTTGGGCTTCCTAGTATGGGGCCACCATATGTTTGTCACCGGCGAGTCGATGTACAGTGGTATGGTGTTCTCGCTTATCACGTTCCTCATTGCGGTACCATCGGCAATTAAGGTGTTTAACTGGTCGGCTACGCTATATAAAGGGAATGTTTGGCTGACCTCGCCGCTAGTGTTCGCGATAGGCTTCATCCTGCTATTCACAATAGGTGGATTGACTGGCCTGTTCCTTGCTTCACTTGCCGTAGACGTGCATCTTAACATGACCTACTTTGTGGTGGCCCACTTCCACTACGTCATGGTCGGCGGCGCGATATTTGGGTATATGGCCGGGCTCCACTTCTGGTGGCCAAAGATCACCGGCCGAATGTATCCTGAAGGCTGGGCGATGCTTTCTGCCTTCATTATGTTTATCGGCTTTAACCTTACGTTCTTCCCGCAGTTCATTCTGGGTTTCGATGGTATGCCCCGTCGATACCACTTCTACCCACCGGAATTCCAGATGTGGAATATTCTGTCCTCGGCGGGATCAAGCGTTCTAGCTGTTGGGATGATTATTCCCGGTATCTATTTCCTCTGGTCGCTGAGATATGGTGCTCTTGCACCTAGCAATCCGTGGGGTGCAAAGGGGTTGGAGTGGACTATTCCATCTCCACCGCCATCTCATAACTTCGACAACGTGCCCATCGTAACCGAGGATGCCTATGCTTACGAGGCGATATATGCCGCCGAACTTGCTGGCGACTATTCGCATGTTGAGGCACCGATTCCCTTAGGAGCGGAAGCGGAATACTCAAGTCCTGCGGAACCCTCGAAATTACCTAACTCCAGTGAGGAGCGTCAATGAGCTTAGAACTCCAACATCCTGCGGTCGCTCCGCAGCGGTTGTCTCATCAGTTCGAGCAAATCGATCAGCAAAACGAGATCTATATAGTAGGTATGTGGACTTTTCTTGTAACAGAGATTATGTTCTTCGGCGCGCTTTTCGTCGCTCTCACAGTTTATCGAAGTGTCTATCCCGATGCATTTGAACAGGCCCACAGCGCACTCAATGTGTGGTTGGGCCTAACAAACACGTTCATTCTGCTTACATCGAGCTTCACAGCCGCTATGGCAGTTCGAAGTAAAATGTTGGGGCAGCGTGTACTTACACTGCTGTTTCTGGGCATCACGATAGTCTGCGCCTTTGGCTTCCTAGGTGTAAAATATGTCGAATACTCGGCCGAGTTCAGGGAGCACCACTTCCCAGGTCCGAATTTCCAATGGTCACAAACAGTCTCACCTTCGACGGCACAGGGCGACCTAGCGGCTAATTCTCAAGTAGCGTTAGGGGTGCCGAAGATTGGGGTGAACGAATTTCCAGCTAATTACCAACCGCAACAACTAGAGCTGCACAAGCGCGAACTATTCTTTAGTCTATACTTTGTGATGACGGGGTTGCACGGTTTCCACGTGATTATTGGTATTCTGGTTCTCTCCACGTTGTGGCTGCTTATTTACTTCAATCATCCAACCGTAGACGACTACATGCCAGTGGAACTTGCTGGTTTGTACTGGCATTTCGTCGACATCGTGTGGATATTTCTTTACCCACTCGTTTATCTCATAGGAAAGCAGTGATGGACAACTCAGAACACATTAACCATGGACCTGGTGTAGGTCATCACCATGTTACACCTGTTGGAACCTACGTTGCTACTTATCTGGCCCTCTTGGTGCTGCTCGTACTTACCTTTGCAGTATCACGTATAGATCTGGGCGCATTCAACATTGTGGTTGCACTTGGTATTTCAGTCGTTAAGACTGCCCTTGTAGTACTTATATTCATGGGTGTGCGCCACAACTCGAAGTTGACCTGGTTTTGGGCGTCGATAGGATTTGTATGGCTTATATTGCTCTTTCTCACTCTAGGCGACTATGTCACCCGGCAGTGGGTACATCTGCCGCTCGGCTGGTAGGAGTTGATTTGTCGGATCGCAAAAACGGGTGCTCCTCCTAACGAGGTGCACCCGTTTTTTGTCGCTATTTAACCTTAGGCTCTAGAATAGCGAGGGTTGATCGTCTGCTTTAGTTGCACGGGCGGAGCCCCGAGCGTCGGAACGAGCGGCACTACTTTCGTTAAACAATTGCATGTAGCGGCGCCTGCCCTCGGAATGCTCTACAACGGGCATTATGGGGTATGCGGATGTGCCCCATTCAGGTATCCACTCTTTGATATATAGATAGTTTGGATCGTATCGTTGCTGCTGTAAAACTGGATTAAATATTCGCGTTGCTCTTCGTGGATCCGTGCCGCAGCCTGCAACCCACTGCCATCCACCGTTGTTCGAAGGCCAGTCACCGTCGGTGAGCATTTGCATAAAATACCGTTCGCCCATTTGCCAACTAATGCAGAGGTCCTTGCATAGGTAGGACGCAGTGACCTGCCGCAGCCGGTTATGCATCCATCCTGTAGCGTTTAGTTGCCGCATTCCGGCATCTACGAAGGGGTAACCAGTTTTACCTTGTTTCCACAACTCGAAATGCTCGGTATTGTTCGACCACGGAAAGTCGGAATACTCGCGTAACATGGGGCCGGTGTAGACATGGGGAAAGTGAAAGCCAACGTGGTAGTAAAACTCTCGCCAGGCAAGTTCGTCGAGCCACTTTATCGCCCCTGGAGCGTCGTGATGTTGCGCTGCGCGTATGCAATCTCGAACCGACAGGGTGCCCCATTTCAGATGGGGGGATAATCGTGACGTACTTGTCGGCAAGTACGCGAGGTCACGTTCTTCGTGGTACCTATTGATACCTAATTCTACGAACTGCTCTAACCGAGTCTGCGCGGCGTGTTCGCCGGCAGGTTCTATCTGTTGTGTAAGAACCAGTCCGAAGTCACTTAATGTTGGTAAAGGCTCTGATATATTTGATGGTGCAGGTGCGAGCTTGTAAAAATAGGGCTCTGGACTTTTTGGTTCGATTAATTGAAGTAGTGCTTCCCATTTACGTTTGAAAGGAGTAAATACCGTATACGGGTTCCCGGCGTCTGTCTTTACAATTTCCGGGGGGACGGCGAGCTGGTCATCGCACAGAATGAGCTTGCGCCCGTCACTTTCGAGCAAATTCGAAAGCTTTTTATCGCGTTCCATGGGGTAGGGCATGTAGTCGCGATTCGCATACACTCTTCCAACCCCGAGAGTGTGGGCTAGCATGGCGCATTCTTCAGGTATTTGTTGAGCACGCCGGATGATGAGACCCCCACCACGATGCTGAAGATCCTCAGACAATATAGTGAGTGTATCAAGCAGGAAGGACGCGCGCGCCGCACCTATATCTCCACCTCGCATGTAGAAATCATCCAGGATATAGCAGCAATACACTTGCGTGTTAGCTTTAAGTGCTTCGTAAAGACAGGAATTATCGCGAATCCGCAATCCACCACGGAACCAGACGAGGGCTTTTGTATCTGGAGACATAAAGATTGCTCCCTTACCATTGGAGTGAAGTTGGTGCACGGATATAACGAAATCCGCCGTTGGGTAGTTCCAGGGCACTTCTATGGCAGCCTTGATATTGAAAACTATGCGCAGATGGTCGCAACCGTCTGGAGCTTTGTTAAATTTACCGGGTATAATTGTCCGGAACTCTTTAGGAGAGCGTAATGAAGGTTGCTATATTGGCAGGGGGAATGGGAACACGTCTAGCCGAGGAGACGGAGATTAGACCCAAGCCCATGGTAGAGATTGGCGAGCGACCTATACTGTGGCACATCATGAAACAGTATGGCCATTATGGCCATCGTGAATTTTTGATTGCGCTTGGCTATCGTGGCGAAGTTATAAAGCGCTTCTTTGTCGATTACTACACGTTACAAGGCAACATGACGGTAGAAATGCCCCACGGTGGAGTGGTAAGGCACGAGCGCGATATGGAAGCTTGGCGAGTGCACCTGGTAGACACTGGTCAGAGCACTATGACCGGCGGACGGCTGTCGCGCATGCGCTCATTTCTACAAGATGAGCCGTTCATGGTTACCTATGGCGACGGCGTTAGCAATATAAATTTAGCTGAGCTTGAGACCTTCCACAAAGCCCATGGCAAGCTGGTAACGATATCAGCGGTAAAGCCACCATCGCGATTTGGTGGTCTGACCTTTGATGGCGACCTCGTGTCGGAATTTACAGAAAAGCCCGTGGTAGGCGAAGGGTGGATTAACGGTGGATTTATGGTGATGCAACCGGAAGTCTTTAGATACTTTGGCGGTGACGATTGTGTTATGGAGAAGGATGTACTGGAGGGTCTTGCGAAAGACCGCCAGCTTGTCGCTTACCGGCACAATGGGTTTTGGCAATGTATGGATACCATTCGCGATAAGAGATATTTGGAAAGTTTGTGGCAGTCTGGCGATGCTGCTTGGAAGGTTTGGGAATGAGCAATTTCTGGCAGGATCGTACTGTTTTGGTGACGGGTGGTACGGGGTTGGTGGGAGGTTGGCTCGTTAAGCGTCTTTTGGCAGCTGGTGCTGACGTTGTCTGCCTCGTTCGAGATAGAGTTCCGCAATGTGAGTTGTACCGTAGCGGCGACATAGATAGAGTTCGCGCAGTGTACGGCGACTTGATACATCTGGAAACTCTAGAGCGGGCACTGGGCGAGTATGAGGTAGATACCGTTATACATCTGGCAGCGCAAACTATCGTGGGCATTGCTAACCGCAATCCACTGTCAACGTTTGAGTCGAACATCCGCGGTACATGGAATCTACTTGAGGCTTGCCGTCGAAGTCCACGGGTCAAACATATTGTAGTTGCGTCAAGCGACAAGGCGTACGGTGACCAGGAAATTCTTCCATATAGTGAAGAGACACCTCTGCAAGGCAGGCATCCGTACGATGTTAGCAAGTCGTGCGCGGATCTTATTTGTCATACATACGCCCATACCTATGGTCTACCGGTGGTGGTTACCCGGTGTGGGAATTTCTACGGCGGGGGCGATCTCAACTGGAACCGGATTGTACCCGGTACCATAAGGTCGATAATTCGCGGTGAGCGTCCGGTTATTCGGTCTGATGGGCAATTCGTTCGAGATTATTTTTATGTCGAAGACGGTGCAGCAGCTTACATGCACCTCACTGAGAAGCTAGCTCATAATCCCGATCTGCGCGGAGAGGCGTTTAACTTCTCAAACGAAATACAAATGAACGTGCTTCAGCTGGTTGGGCTAATATCCTCGATCATGGGTAGCTCTGTGGAACCTGATGTGCGAGGAGAAGCCACCAATGAAATTAGACACCAGTATCTGAGTGCTGCGAAGGCACGAAGAATGTTGAATTGGAGCCCGCTGTTCGATCTCGACAAGGGCCTCGCATCGACAGTGGACTGGTATCGCAACTTCCTCACAAGTGGGCAATTATAAGGAGAAATCGCTTGACAACGCATCCTTCCAGGTTAATCATGATATCCGCCATGTACGAGAACGGTGGTAATACTACGCACCGTATGCTAGATGGCCATCCCGAGCTATTTGTTTACCCGTTCGAGTCGCAGGTCGGTACCAGTCTCGTATCTGATTACCTCACCAGCTTCGTGCCATTTAAATACCGGTGGCCAGAGTTTCCACTGGAAGGCAGCCTGGAAAATGACTACGAGCTGTTCTTCGATGAAGAGATGAAGGTAATGCTGCGAACCCCATCACGCAGCAAGTTTGCGCATGCGGACCTGCAAATCAACGAAGCTGATAGGAAAAAGCGCTTCGTAGAAATTGCTTCTGCCAAGCCGCGAACCCGCGGTAACCTGGTGATGGCCTTCTTCCGGGCGACTTTTGATACGTGGAAGAACGTTCAGCGCACGGGTAAAGAGACCACCTATCTTGGATATAACCCAGTGCAGGGCATAGACACCGAGAAAATCCTGAGCGACCTACCAGAGGGGCAGGTGCTCCATGTGGTTCGCAATCCGTACAGCGGCTATGCCGATACCAAAAAGCGGCCATTTCCACTGTCCTTATCGCGGTACACGTGGACATGGTCGATCATGCAGCATATGGCACTCACCTTTGCAGAAAGGTACCCCGATCGGTTCCACATAATGCGATTTGAGGATATGGTTGCTGATCCCAAGAAAACGCTGGGCGACCTCGCGGCAAAGCTCGGTCTATCTTATTCCGAGACTCTTCTCTATCCATCCTGGAATGGCGTAAAACTGGAAGAGGTATATCCGTGGGGAACCGTTCGAACACCCACGACCGAGGCGAATATTGCGACCATGAATGAGCTTTCGGCAGCAGAGAAGGCGGAAGTGAAGTCTCTTGCTTCGGTCATGATAAAGCAGTTTGGCTACTCTGATCTCTAAACTGGCTGCGGGCTCTCCCGCAGTACTTTCCCGGTCAAAAGGGTGGGCGGCTCAACGTAGAGCCGTCCACTTACTTAAGGCAGACATCACCGCTTCACCGGAGTTTTTGTTAGGCCTTAAAAAGCGGCGTGAGGACCTTGCGTTGCGGCACGCTTCCACCGTAACACGATTGATGGCGGAGTATGCAGGCACTAAAGTTTCTGTGACACCTCTGCCGGCTCTAGGTACGTTCCATAGCCTCTTTTGTGCCGAGGATGCCCACAGTAACCGGTATGTGGTGCGTACGTCACTGTTGGATGAGGTAGATGGCACGCCGGATTTTGTTTTAGATTGCTGGATTGCGGGACTCGCTGATCGATCAGGCATACCAGTTTCCGTTCCGTGTTGCGTCGACATTACGGAAACGCGAGCGACCTTTCCCTTTGAAGTGTTTATGGAAAGCACCGCGACTACAGTTAAGCAACTGGAGAACAGCGCTACCCAAGCACTCCCCTGGGGCCTGGCGTTTGAAATGGGCAAGACGCTGGCGCAAATTCACACTGTACCTGCGGTTGGAGCTGGTCCCTTAGACGTGGCGTCTTTAACCGATGACATCGCAGATCCACCAATTGGTGTTCTAAATAGTTGGCCGCAGTTCGTGATGCTAAACCTATCCGAGCACTTGAGGTACTGCAGAAATGCGTCCGCTATTTCATACGACGATGAAAGGACCATCGAAACGGTGTTCCGTGACCTTGCGCCCCTAATGAGCATCAGTTCCAGTAGCCTGTTGCACGGGGATTACAGCGGAAGCAACCTGTTTACGGATGGCAGTTGCGTCTCTGCCGTTATCGACTGGGAGGATGCTCTTGCAGGTGATCCTGTGTACGATATAGCTGCTTGGGCTACATTCTACCGGGAAGCGATTTATTCTGAATTTCTTGAAGGGTATTCATCGGTACGGTCGGTGGGTAGCAATTTTGATGTAAAATTCTGGTTGTACTATCTGCGCGTCGCGTTGGCGAAAACGGCCCACCGATACAGGTTCGGCGTCTCAGATGTTCCGGGTAGGCCACCAGCTTCTCGTAGAATTCTGCAGGCACTCGAGCACCTATCCTTGCTTCAAAATCCATAATTTGCAACTAGGAGTTCAATTTGCGAGTTCTAGTCACCGGGGGTACGGGGGCCGTTGGTTCGCACGTGGTGCGTAATCTTGTGCTGCGAGGCGATGAAGTTGCGATGCTCGCGCGTCAAGATTCCGATACCTGGCGGGTGCACGATGTAATTGGTCAGGTGCGTACACTCACGGGGCAACTTGAACATCCTGCCAGCTACCGCGATGCTCTACGCGACTTTCATGCGGAAACTGTGATCCATCTTGCGTGGAGCGGGGTACTGGGTAAACACAGAAACGATTGCGAGCAGGCATATATCAACATTCCCGGTACACTTGCCCTCTTGTCCGAGGCTCACGATGCAGGCGTAACCACATTCGTAGGGCTGGGTTCTCAGGCAGAGTATGGCGCAGTGCAGCACGTTATTCGGGAAGATCGCATGGCCGATCCAACCACTCTCTACGGCGCGTCCAAGTTTGCAGCGTACACCTTGTGTAAGACATATTCAGCAATACATAACGTGCGTTTCGCGTGGTTGCGTCTGTTCTCCTCATACGGTCCCGCAGACAATCCTGAGTGGATGATTCCGTACCTGATCTTGGAACTGTTGCAAGGAAAGCGTCCATCACTTACCGCCGGTGAACAGAGGTGGGACTATCTGTTTCAGTCTGACGCTGCCAATGCAGTTGCGACAGTAGCTCACAATGAGAGTGCAAGCGGGTTGTTTAATCTAGGTGCAGGAGAGGCGCGGCCCTTGCGTTCTACTGTAGAGTTTATTCGAGACTTAATCGATCCCTCGTTGCCATTAGGCTGGGGCGAGGTTCCGTATAGGGATGATCAGGTCATGCACCTTCAAGCGGATATCTCGCGTCTTGCTGCAGTAGGATGGCAGCCAACAACTTCCCTTGAGCAGGGGCTTACTAAAACAGTGGAGTGGTTCCGTGACAATCAACAACGCTATCGCGACGTCCACTAGAGCGACGCAACTGCGCGCCCATGCGCTCAGAATGGTGCACGCAGTAAATGCATCTCACATTGGAACCTGCCTGAGCATGGCTGATCTACTTGCAGTCCTTTACGGGGGTATTCTTAACGTGCATCCATCGGAACCGCAGTGGCCGAATAGGGACAGGTTAATACTCTCCAAGGGGCACGGAGCTGCAATACTATATGCGGCTCTTGCAGAAGCCGGCTTTTTCGCTGTAGATGAGCTAGCGACCTACTGTCAAAAAGGTTCGCAGTTTACTGGGCATATAAGCCATCACATACCAGGCGTTGAAGTATCAACTGGTTCGTTGGGGCACGGTTTGTCGTTTGGAACAGGAATGGCGCTGGCGAGCAAGGCCGACGGACTGAATTGGCGGGTATTTGTTATTTTGAGCGACGGTGAACTAGACGAAGGATCCAACTGGGAGCCCATACTTCTTGCACCGCATCTCAAGCTGGATAATCTTATAGCGATAGTAGACTACAACAAAATTCAAAGTTTTGGTCGTGTCGATGAGGTGTTGCCACTGGAGCCACTTAAAGCGAAATGGGAAGCGTTTGGGTGGGAAGTACAGGAGGTGGATGGCCATGATCACCAGGCACTACACGCCACGTTAGGCACTATCCCGTTTAAGCCGGGTAAGCCATCGGTAGTAATTGCGCACACCATAAAAGGTAAGGGTGTGTCTTTTATGGAGAACGAGCTAGCCTGGCACTATCGCTCACCAAACGAACTATTGCTAGAGCAGGCACTCGCCGAACTGGGATGTAATTCATGAGGACACGCTTTATAGAGACGTTGTGTAGGTTGGCTCAGGAGGATGATCGCATCTGGCTAATTTGTGGAGACCTGGGCTATTCTGTATTAGAGGCTTTTCGGGATAGGTTTCCCAATCGCTACCTCAATGCAGGGGTTGCAGAACAGAATATGACAACGATGGCTGCCGGGCTTGCTCATAGCGGTAAAATCGTTTTTACATATTCAATTGCCAATTTTCCGGTAATGCGGTGCCTTGAGCAGATTAGAAATGATGTGTGTTATCATAATCTTCCAGTGAAGGTTGTCGCTGTGGGCGGAGGTCTCGCCTATGGCACTCAGGGCTATACACATCACGGTGTTGAAGATCTGGCGGTTACTCGCGTGTTACCGAACATGACTGTTTTCGCCCCGGGCGATCCGTGGGAAGCCGAGTGTGTCACCGAGAGTGCTGCGGCATTACCAGGACCATGTTACATTCGTCTGGGTAAGGCTGGTGAACCTGTCGTGCATGAAGAGCGTCCGGCATTTAGAGTGGGAGAACCACTCACGCTGCGCACGGGTACAGACGTAGCCATTCTTAGCACTGGGGGTATGTTGGTAACGGCACTTGCAGCGGCACAGCTACTGCAGGAAAAAGGAATTTTAGCCAGCGTGGTATCTGTCCCCACCATTCAACCGTTCAGTGATACCGCATTTGTATTTGCGGGGAAGCCAGCCGCTTTTGTTGCCACTGTTGAAGAGCACGCCGAGGGAGGACTAGCCACTATAGTGGCGGAACGCATTGCCTTTGGTGGGTACGATACGCGCCTGTTGCCGTTTAGGCTAGGGCGAGAGCCATTGAGTGTTGCAGGAAGTCAGGAGGAGCTTCGTGCAATGAAGGGGTTGTCCTCCCAGGCAATTGCCAGCAACATACACCAGTGGCTTTCAACATGAGCTTAGTTGGAAGAGTGCGATCCTTTCTACATCGTATTGGCATTGACCCGGCAGTAAGGAACACGCTTCTTGGCCGCGGGTGGTTTGCATTCTCTGGCCTAATCTCGATGTTCCTTCTCGCGCACTTTCTTACCCGCTCTGAACAGGGTTACTACTTTGCATTCAGCAGCGTGGTAGGGTTGCAAGTTTTCTTTGAGTTAGGTCTCTCGTCCGTTATCCTGCAATTTGCAAGTCATGAACGTGCGCACCTTTCCGTTAATTCCGACGGTACTCTAAGTGGTGATCCGAATCACAAATCCCGTCTGGCATCACTTTTACGAAGTAGCCTCCTTTGGTACCTGGTTTGCGCCGTGCTGCTTGTGGTGCTGTTGCTGCCGGGTGGGTATGCATTTTTTGTTACGAACAGCAAACA
The DNA here is from genome assembly GCA_027450145.1 of Chthonomonadaceae bacterium. Taxonomy (GTDB): domain Bacteria; phylum Armatimonadota; class Chthonomonadetes; order Chthonomonadales; family Chthonomonadaceae; genus JAJZFK01. Next base: position 49,967 of record DAIDKH010000015.1, read on the forward strand.
TAACGTGGGCATAAATTGGCGACTACCGTGGTGCTGGATTGTGATAATGACCGGTGGGTGGTTGGCAATAACGCCGATGTTGGCGCTGATAGAAGGTTGTGGATTTGTTCGCGAAATAGCGGGACTTCAGCTTCGCTATTCACTAGTAGGATCATTGCTCTTCTGGCTAGCCCTCGTGGCGCATTGGCACCTGTATACTGCCCCCATCACTAATACTGTAAGCCTCGTCTATGGTATGGCGTGGATATGGAAAAAGTACAAGGTAATGCTTCTAGACCTTCTGCGTACGCCAATTAACCATGTGTCTGGTGTCATTGGGTGGCGGGCCGAGGTGTGGCCATTGCAGTGGAAGATTGCCGCGAGTTGGGGTAGTGGATATCTCGTTTTCAGCACCTTCACGCCAATTCTATTTGCTGAACGTGGATCGGTTGCAGCTGGGCGCATGGGGCTCAGTCTAACCGTAATGTCTGCCATATCGGCACTTGCACTTGCGTGGGTGTCAACCAAGGCGGCCCCATTTGGCAGCTTGGTGGCAGTGCGGAACTGGAAGGAACTGGACCGTATTTTTTTTCCGAGCATGCTCTATTCCAGCCTTGCGTTGGCACTGCTTGGCGCGTTGGTTTTTTTAGGGACCGTGCTTCTGGATGTGGCTCATGTTGCACTCGCAGCGCGCGTTCTTCCACCTATCCCCTTATTGCTGCTTATACTAACCACGCTTATTAACCAACCGCTCTTCGCCGCCGCGATATACTTGCGCGCCCACAAACAGGAACCCTTCATCTGGTTGTCGGTGCTTAACGGTATCGCCGTAACGACATGCACTTTGGTGGTGGCGCGTCATTTTGGAGCGACAGGAATCATGGCAGGTTATCTGGTGATTAACACAATGAGTACTACATACGGCCTGTGGTTGTTCTATACTCTTCGTCGTCGTTGGCACGAGGGGCCCGCGGTTGCAGTAACCGCATTAGAAACAGGGAAAGATGTAGTCAATGGCTGAGAACCCAATATTACTCAGTCTTTGTGTCCCTACTTATAATCGGGCAGACTTACTTATTGAGACACTCGGTGTCATCGCCGGTCAAGCTCGGTCGGCGGGGCTAGTCGACCAAGTCGAAATTGTTGTAAGTGACAATGCTTCCACAGATGATACACAGGACAAGTTAAACGAATTCGTGGCTTCGCATGCTGACCTCTCTATCAAGACCCATAAGCAGCAAACCAATCTTGGTCCGGACGGAAACATTTACACGGTTGTCAAGATGGCCACTGGGGCCTTTATATGGATATTGTCCGATGACGATCTTCTATTTTCCGGAGCTTTGCAAACCGTCTTTCGCATTGCGAGGCAATTTCCAGATGTTGGTGCGTTTTGCCCAAATATCCGTGGATTCACACACACTCTTGAAGATGCGGGACCAATACAATTCCATAGTGACTCGGGGTTCATTCAAGGCAAGGATGAGGCTCTCGACCATATCGGGTATATGATCACCTTTTTGTCTGTTCTGATAATTCGTCGAGACCTGGTTTTAGGCCGAAACTACGACGAACGAATTGGTACAGACATCATCCATTCATACATGTTCCTCGACGTTCTTAGGTTGGCCAATGGATTGTACGTAATTTCCGATCCACTTTTAGGCTGCCGTATGTTTAACTCAGGAGGATACAATTTCTTCAGGATCTTAGTTAGTAATTTTAACGACTTGCTGAGCACTGCTACCAAGGCTGGGTTCGGTAAATCTGTTGTTCAAGACATTCAACACCGATACCTTCGGAAGTATCTCCTTGACATGGTATACATGTTTAAAATACAAGGTACCGTAGGCCGTTTGCGTCCGAACTTTGTAGATGCATTCAAGCGGATGGCGCCAATTTACTATAACGATCCATTTTTCTACACCAGGATTGTTCCCTACATGCTGTGCCCCGCATTTATGATGCGTTATCTTGTCAAGGTAAAAGCAGCGGTAGAGGGTCGGCTGTCAAATTCATGAAGGAAATGTCATGAACCCCGTACGTCGCAAAGCCCCTGCGGACATCCTTAGTTACCAATAGTTGTTCGCTTTTAGCCAATTTACAATACTAGCTTCTCGGAGAAATGCAATTTGAGTGCTCTTTGTACTGTAGCGATACCTGTTTACAACCGCAAGGATGCCGTCGTTATCGCAGTTAGGTCAGCTCTACAGCAGACACTCGACAACCTAGAGGTTCTTGTTATAGACGACGGCTCGACAGACGGCGCGTGGGAGGCCGTGCAATCCATTTCTGACCCACGGTTGAACCTGGTGCGCAACTCCTCAAATCTCGGACTGTTCGGCAATTTCAATCGATGCGTCAGTCTTGCTTCCGGTAAATATGTCAGGATTCTGTGCACTGACGACCGGCTAATTGATGACTGTCTCTCGGCTGAGGTCGCCTGGCTCGAAAGTCATCCGGACGTATCGATGTTGAGCACGCGCGGCGAGTTTATAGGTGCCGAAGGGCAGCATACAGGGTATCTTGGTGATGACATGCAGCCAGGAGTTTACACCGGTGCCGACATGATCTATGGTGCTTTGTGGGTTCTGGCGCAATACGGCCACAACGCATTTAATTACCCGTCTGGAATTTTGTTTCGACGGAGTGTCGCCGCGGGTGTACGCGGATTCGACAGTCACTACAACCTCGTAGGTGACGTCGATTTCTGGTTACAGCTTGCCGAAAAAGGCAGTGTAGGCGTTGGCTCAAAAGTAGGATGCCAAGTGTTGAGACATGGGGGACAGGCCGGGACTAAAGTACTGGAGAGTGGTGAATATGTACGAGAGTGGGTTGATCTCCTAGAGCGATGGCAAGGCTATGTACCGCCAGATAATGTGCCAAACTTAAAAAGGCAAATGGGTGCTCACGCCTTTTGGTATTCACGCCATTTTGCAAAAAGCAGGAACCATGCGGTGAGCAAGATTTACCATAACCAAGCTTTAGAGCTCAATTCGGGGCTGCCACCCTTGCTGGTCTCAACATTGCGGCTTATATCACTGAAGTTATATTCCAGGCTCTTTCATCGGCAGGTTCAACCCCCTGTTCGCGCATTAGATGGTGGTGGACTGCTGTGAAACCGTTACCGTCCACTATAGTGTGGATTGCGGCTCATGCTCCTGTACCGCCATACACTGGCGGTAAACTTAAGACACGTACCGCTTTAACGCTGTGTGCCGAGCACGTACATATTCACGTAATTACATTTGCCGCGCAGGAATCTATAAATGCGGTTAGGAATGAACTTACTCGGGAGTGGGGATCTTATGGTGTCGCCGTGACCGTACTACCGCTTCGAGAGGGATCAAACTCGATTACTGCTCTACGACATCGGAAATTATTGACGACTACCCGCCTGCCCTTGGAAGAGGTTTTGGAACAAATGAAGCAGTTGGGTGGCACCTGTGAAACAGGATTAGTCATTTTAGACGATATTGCGTTGGCACCAATGCTCTCATACTGCGGTATGCATACTTTGTTTAGCCCACACGATTGCATATCTGCAATGGAATTAAGCAGTCTGCACCAAATGGCTGTTGGCCCCCGATGGCTTAGGCAATATCTGCAATATATTGTCTCGCTTCATTATGAACGCACTTACTATCATAACTCATTATTGGTGCACCTGGTTACAGATCGTGATCGAAAGAACCTACTAGATGTCAATGCAGCATGCAGGTGCCATGTTGTGCCCTACAGAGACGACTCGGTTACTCGTTCTAATGCTCGCGATAAGTTTACTCATGACGTGGTAATCTGGACAGATTTAAATCGCGATGGCTTGCTCCAAGGAACGATAGGTTTTGTACGAGAGGCCTTGCGGGGATCACTCAATGAACGAAAGGTATTGATTGTAGGGAAAGTCACAAGTCAAGAAGCACTTCAGAAATTGCGAACTACGATACCGAGCAACTGGGAGTATTCAAGGCTTTTAGAGGACGACCAAGGCGCATTTCGGTACGGTCGTGTAACAGTGGTACCAGATATTGGTGGGGCAGGAATAAAATCCCGCATCTTAAATGTTATTTCCAGAGGGGATTGCGTTGCTGCTCTGTATGAACAGATGTCAGGAATAGACGGCCTTGCGGATGTCGGCGCGCTTAACAGTTTTTCTATGAATGGCCTCGTTAAACTCGTGGAACGGGCCCTCGATGATGGCTCTTGGGAACAGATAGGACTTACCGGACAAGCCATGCTTGACGAAGAGATGAACGAAACAGTTCTGCGACGCAAGTGGTTGGATATGATCGTTCGTGCGATGACCATTAAGCAAAGGGTTCATTAACAAGCGCCGTGTTCAACAATCCATACAACTTTGTACGTGCGCGACACCTGCATCCAGTATCAATTGAGATGCTGGCGATTCTCATTGCGGCTTATTTTCTCTACAAGCAGCACAAGGCTGGCAAATTCTCGTTAGAGATGGCCTACTTCGTGGTCCTGCCGTTTTCGGACATTCCCTTTCGAATAGCCTCCGTTCAACCGGTAGAGTTTGTATCTATGATGTTGATCGCCGCAAACTATAAGCGGTTGAGGTTGAACTGGCTCCTTGTACTGGGATTTCTATTCGTCATTTTTTCGATCCTGGGTATGACTAGCACTGTACGAGGTGATGCATATTCACTGTTATACTCGTTTCGTTTCATTTTAACCGGGTTGGTATTTTCCATTTTGAGTCGACGGCGCGAGGTTTTATCCGCTGAGGTACTTAAGTTTGTCGTTTCGCTCTGTTTCTGGATGACGTTTCTACAGATCTTTTTGTGGATAGGTGGATTGCCTATTCACGGAATTTTTTACTCGTTTGGCTTCCCACGCGCTAAAGGTCTGGCGCAGGAACCAGCGACCTGGTCTATATTCGTCACCATGCTTTTTCCATTCGTCCTTCATTTTAAATTAGGCAAAAAATATGTGTTCATGGTTTGGGCTCTGCAGTTTATGACATTTTCTGTGTTTGGCGGCGTGTCGATAATTACGTTCTACATGTTTAGATGGTGGCTTAAGGGCGGCAGGATTAATGTGAGGCGCTGGAAAAAGGTTATTTTCACGACCGCCGCCGTCGTAGTCACAATGCTTGTTATATCGCCTCCACTGTTGGATAGTACGGTCATGTTATTTAAGGGCTTCTCTAAGATCATCTATTATGCCTATGAGCTTACGACTTTCGCGGGCCTAAATGTCATTCAAAAACCTCACGTTATTTCTGCTGGAGATAGCGGGAGGAACACAGATCTAATCATGCTCAAGAAGAATTTTCCCGACAACTGGCTGTTGGGAATTGGCAGTTTTAAGGCGGACAGCGAACCCATACGGCTAGAGGGGGTAAACGCTACCAACACATACATTGGTTTCCTTGTGGAAACAGGTGTTGTAGGTACCTTACTGATCTTTATCATACTTGGCCTACATTACAAGAGCCTGTTGCACAACCGAGACCAGCGCAGTCCGGATTTTCTTGCGGCAGCCCTCAATATGTTCATCATGATCGCTGGCATTCGCTGTTTTGCTTTTCACGAGATATGGTATGCGCAAGGATATATTTACCGAACAGCGAACGACTTCAAGGTGGAGGAGGAGCCTGTGATGGCAGCAGTAACCTATGCCGGGTAAAGTCTTCATCAACGGGTGCTTTTTAGTACACCAACCCACCGGTATACAGCGGTACGCCTGGGAAATCAGTCGTCGCATCGTTAATATGGTAGATTTTGCGGAGCTCATAGTGCCGAAGGATTTGCCTATTGCAGAGGGCTACGACTTTACTGGGTTGCGGAAGCCGACAGGCATTGGCTCTGGTTCAATACGCCTTTGGGAGCAACTCGCTCTTCCAAGATTGATAGGAAAGAATGATGCGCTTTGGACGCCTGCTGGCCTAGGGCCGTTGTTTGCGCGGTCGCACCTACTAACTGTACATGATCTATCGGTACTGGAACAGCCAACTTGGTTTTCTAGAAGCTATGCGATGTTCTACCGAGCATTTCAACCCCAAGCAATACGTCGTGCGACCGCTGTTTCAGCTGTTTCGGCCTTTACTAAACAACGAATTCAGGATATATTGGGAGTAAGTCCCAATAAAATATCTGTCGTGGGTAACGCCGTTAGTGAAGAAATGACGGTAGTTTCCCATGCCGGAGATGAGGACGTGCGCGATCAACTGGGCATATCCGGAAGGTATATCCTTGCTGTGGGCAGCTTAGAACCGCGCAAAAATCTTGATCGTCTGGTTGCGGCATTTGCACTTATAGAGCAAGATTTCCCAGATCTCTCCTTGGTAATTGTGGGCTCTCACCGCGACATATATGCTAGGGTAGAGCTAGGAAAGCGCACTGCCGATAAGATTCACTTGACCGGCTATGTACGAAATGAACAGCTTGGCGCGCTTTATCGTGGTTCCACGGTTTTTGCATATCCTTCTATATACGAAGGCTTCGGCATTCCCCCGCTTGAGGCAATGGCATGTGGAGTTCCTGTGCTAACATCTAATGTCACAGCGCTTCCCGAGGTAGTCGGTGAGGCAGCAATTACCGTCGATCCCACGGATGTTTCCGCAATCGCGAACGGCTTAAAGTTGCTTGTAAGCGATCAAGGCTTGCGGGCGCGATGTATTAGTGCGGGGCTCGCGCGTGCTGCGAGCTTTTCATGGGATAAATCAGCTTCAGAAATTTTACGGCTACTGCTGCAAATTAGTGATGTAGGCGCGGCGAAATGAAATTCGTTCAGGCAAATAAAGCATATCTTCCACACATAGGTGGCGTGGAAACTATCGTGAGGCAAATAGGAGAGGGAATGGCGCGCCTGCCTGGAACCACCAGCGCAGTGGTCGCCTGTAGTGATGATTCCAAGACCTCTCACCGTACGATCGAGGGCGTGGATGTAACGTTGGCGGGCACGGTTGCGCGCATCAAATCGCTGCCAATTAGTCCATCGTTTACTCGCTGCCTTCTCCGGCACGAGGGTGATGTACTCCTTGCCCATGAACCATTTCTACTTACTGGGCTGGTCTACGCAACCCGCCGTAGGAGAGTACGTCGCCGATTCAAGAACCTGGTGGTTTGGTGGCACAGTGATATTGTGCGGCAGAGTGCTATGCGCACTGCTTTCGTTCCGTTGCAGAGGGCGTTGCTAGAAGAGGCGGCTGCGATTGTTGTAGCTACTCCGCGGCATATTGACTCATCTATTTACCTTGAAGAGTTTAGAAGCAAATGCAGAGTAATACCTTTCGGTATCAATCCTGCCAGGTTTATACGGACACCAGAGGTGGAGCGTCGTATCGCGGAGATTCGTGGAGCGCACCCGGGCCCGATGGTCCTGTTTTCTGGACGCCTCGTATATTACAAGGGCGCTGAGTACCTTGTTAGGGCAATGGCCAATCTTCCTGATGTGCAGCTGGTCATGGTCGGAAGGGGACCGCTCCGCGCCGACTTAGAGACTCTAGCCAGTGTCGGCCACGGGAATGTACATTTCCTGGATCACTTATCCGAGTCAGATCTCATAGCCTATTACCATGCATCGGATCTCTTTGTACTACCGTCTGTAGAAAACAGCGAAGCCTTTGGTATTGTGCAGCTAGAAGCAATGGTGTGTGGTAAACCAGTTATTACCTGTGATCTTCCAACGGGCGTAAACTACGTGAATCAGGACGGTAAGACGGGAATTGTGGTACCAAAGAGAGATCCTGCCGCGCTTGGCAATGCCATATCCACTCTCGTGGGAGATGCGGAACTACGTGTGCGGCTGGGCGAATATGCGCGCAACAGGGTCTTGCGTGAGTTTTCGGAAGCGACTATGGTGAAGTCGGTCTACGATCTATGCCAGGAGTTGACCACAATAAAAGCTTAGACAATTCTCATGAAACTTAACGGTCCTAAGTAGTCACAGTTTTGCAGTAGGTTCGTAATTATTTTGCGTGACGCGTCACCAGTTCACAACTCAATTAAGGAGGTTAGTGAAATGGTAAACATGAAATCTGTTACTGCCGGTTGTACGGCATTTACCATATTAGCCGGTACAGTTGCGCTTCCCGTAAATGCTCTTGCTAGTGAAAATGGAAGACGAAACACTACCATTGTACTTGGGGCTGCTGCTCTTGCCCTGCTGCTTGCGAAGCGCGACAAAACTGCGGGTGTTATAACTGCTCTGGGTGCAGCCTATGCGTATAAGCGTTGGAATGATGATATTGCTGCACGGCACCGATACGAACAGCGCTACGGATACGGTTACAATTACAGGTACAGGCAGCAGGAGGCCTACAGACAGCACGAGGCGTGGCTGCAGCACGAAAGGTGGGTTCAACACGAGCAGTGGCTCCAGCGGCAACGAGAGCTACAAATGGAGCGTAACCGCTGGCGTGTGCGCCAAGAGGATTATAACCGTGAGCGGGACCACCATGACAACGGGTGGGGACGCGGTGGACGGTTTGGCTACCATGTGAGACAGGACGGACACCATGGCGACGGTGAGCACCGCGGAGATTGGCACCGACGAGATCACTAGGTAGTTGATTAAGACTTAGTTGATAGGCCGGTATTATGTTGAGGACATAATACCGGCCTCATTGCCTAAGGTCATTGTTTCTTTAAGTATCGACCAGTAAACGGTACACTCAGTAGTCTAGCGTACAACCGGCATATCCGATGCTGGGTCATCACGATCATGGCTGCTAACGGCTACAACTACCGCCTCGGCAGGAAGCGCGGCAAGCGCTCTGTTCGCCTTTTTAGTAAACCGCCTGGCAAGGCCAATCACGACTACCCAAGCAGTCTTGAGCAACACGGCTACATCGCTCGTTGCCGATCGATTCACAACATAGTCGTAGTCCATTCTGCATTTTCGGGGCAGCAGCACAGAAATGTAGTAGGCCTCACGATCAGCGCGATCCTGCAGTAACGTCTCTTCATCTCGATAATGAAGTTGGGTCGGGCCAGTTACACCTGGTCGTACAGATAGTACTACCTCTCGGAGATCTGGCGGAAAGTTCTCTACAAACCGTGGTACCTGTGGTCTCGGGCCAACCAGACTCATCTCACCCCGAATAACATTAAACAGCTGGGGTATTTCATCAATTTTGTTATTTCGTAAGAATCTGCCGAAGGGTGTTATTCGGTCGTCGTCCGCTGCGGTGCACAGCGGTCCGCTCCTGTCCGCATCGGAAACCATTGTGCGAAATTTGAACACATTGAAATAGCGTCCATTCAGTCCAACGCGTCGCTGGACGTAAAAGACCTTTCCAGGGGATGTTACTTTTACCAGCACAGCTACAATGAGCAAGGGTAGAGACAGAATTAGGATCAACGCCGCACTTATGACAAGGTCAAATATGCGCTTCGCAATCTCGAACAGAGTGGGGGGGTGTGAGTTGACAGGTAGTTTAACGGTATCCTGAGCCATTTAGACAAACCTTTCGCGCTGCGCATTACCATGGTACTATAATCAGTATTGGTTAGTTACCTGAAGTTTTATAACAACACCATCCTGCTGAATTATAGCCCGAACTGAACCACCACGTCAATAGTACTAGGTTCTTAGCGCTAATTGACGCAACTTCTGGCGGGTATAATTGGCATGCAAAAACTTTGTATGTGAAACGACATTTGAATCAAATTGTGACATAGGTATGATACCTCTGTCATGGAAGAATTCTTGTGGCGTTTATGACGAACCAGGGAGAATGTTACCTTGCCAGAGCAACAAGACGCACAAGCCCCCCAGCCAATGGATGAATGGCTGCTAAAGCTACTCGCCTGCCCAGCATGTCCGCAGCACTATCCATTAACGTATGATGCGGTGAAATCTGTGTTAGTTTGCCATTGTGGTAGATATGCCTTTCCGGTTGGAAACGACGGAATACCTAATCTGCTAGTTACTGACGACAAAGTCGTTAACCCAGATGCAGACCCATCAAAATGCACACCTCCAGCAGGAGGCAGTTAAAGTGAGTATGCGGATATCAGTTATCCATGGCCCCAATTTAAATCTGCTAGGGGCTCGTCAGCCAGAGTTTTATGGTAGTGACTCGCTGGATGAAGTCAATCGGCGCATCAAACGTCGTGGTGAGGAACTGGGGCTAGATGTACGAATACTATGGTCCAATCACGAGGGCGAGATTATAGACGCCATCCACGACGCACGTGAGTGGGCAGACGCCATTATTATTAATCCTGGTGCTCTCACCCACTACAGTTATTCTGTACGCGACGCGTTAACCGCAGTCCGGTTACCGGCTATTGAAGTACATCTTAGCAATATACACGCCCGCGAGGAGTTCAGGCGTCATTCGGTCGTCTCGCCCGTGGTGATTGGGCAGATTGTGGGCCTTGGTTCGTTAGGATATTTGTTGGCTTTGGAGGCGATCCAGCGGATTGTAGATGCAAGTCATACGTAGTGCGGTATTCATGTTGAGTATTCTGGGAGTGATTGCTGAACTGGCATGCCATGCAGCGCCTGCGCCATCGTCCGTACCCACGCCTGAGCCACAGACTGTCTATGCAGTGGGTTACCGCGATTGGGAGGGGTTGCCTGAATTTAGTGTATTTGCAAATGGTACAACCATTGTGAACGCTACATTGGATCCGGGCTTGACATTCAGTACCCTGAAGCCATCGGTTGCAAAGTCACTTAAAGTGGCCGCGGATCCCTCCTCGGTTACATTTGCGTTTCTAAACAACCATTTTACCGCACCTGCGACTGCGAGTGTTAATTTAGGTATTGGGAATGGCGGCGTACTGCCTGTCAACGTGGGCCTAATCAACATCATGGCAACTCTCTCGCCCGTTATGGCTCACAGACCAGATGCACCTGCAATTTGGCTGGGGTACCCCTTCCTAAAACAGTTTCAGATTCGTTTCAACCCTTCGTCTCATCTTATTGAGTTTATACCTGGCACTCGTAAGACCAAACTGAAGGCCGGTGCAATGGTTGTAAACTTTGTTAAGGGAAGCACGGCCCCTGCGGTCAGTGTAACCGTTCCAGGAGCGCCTCCATTTACTGCAATAATCTCTGTCACTTCACCAGTGACTGTGCTACCGCCCCAGGTGGTCGCAAAACTAGCTGGAAGGTCACCAATGCAAATCCCGGTTAAACTTCCTGATGGCTCAGAGACACACGTTGAGGGCATTAATGTCCCATCGCTTGAGGTGGGACATGCAAAAGTGGGTGATATGCAGGTTTTAGGTGGTGAAGCCGGGGGATCTGCCACTGGGATACCGACAGCCCTGTTAGGAATGGATTACCTGCAACATTTTAGATTTACGATTGATTTTGCAAATAGCAGACTAATTCTGGAACCCATTACCGTGAAGGTAATAAGCCCTTCTACAAATGCCCGGAGCGCAGACGCACACGATGGATTTAATCCTCATTAAGCGAGGAAGCAGAGGTAACCAGGAGTACCGTTCCATCATCAAGAAGAAGAGATAGCTCTCCTTGCGGTCCCAGACCATTCGCTGTGCCTTTAATGGCGCCATGGTCCGTGACAGTCGTGTAGACTCTTCCGGTTGAAGCGTCCCATCTGCTCCATCGCCTTAGAATGGCTTGCATTCCAAATGTCTCAAGTTGAAGTACAAGTCGCGTAAAAGTCCTCGTGAACCAGAGTACCTGTTGATCGGGCTGCAGATGATAAATCTCACTGGCAAGCAAGGAAGTGGAATTTCGGGCAATGTCCGCGGAAACGGGCAGCGACGTGAGGTTTATGCCTAAACCAACTGCGGCAAACTGAGTGTCTCCTGAGCCTGCGTGCAACTCAGTAAGGATTCCACCTGCCTTTAGATTGTCTATTACCACATCGTTCGGCCACTTAAGACCAACCTTGGAGAGTGCCTCAATGTGCCCACCATGACGTAAGTGAACTTCACAAATACTGTCCACTGCCGAGGCACCCGCAATTAGGCCAATTAAAGCGGTGTTCATCTTTACATTTCGTGGTATCTCTACAAGCACAGTGGCATATAGATTACCAGAACTATGCGAGTCCCAATTCCGGCCACGTTGACCGCGACCTGCCAACTGTTTGCGAGCAAGAACGATTGCCTTAACGGTGCCGGAACTGTGAAAGTTTGGCGCATCCTGTAGCAGCTCTCTAGCGCAGTCCATAGTAGACTGTACTGTATCGTACCTCACTAGAATCACTGTTTGATCTCTATATCCAGTCCAATATCCAGTGACCCGGCAGAGTGGGTAAGGGCCCCAACCGAGATAATATCTACTCCGGTTAGAGCGATCTCCTGAACAGTCTCAAGTGTAATACCGCCGCTTGCTTCTGACACCGCCCTACCGCCAATTAAATCCACTGCGCGTTTAAGTTCGT
>DAIDKH010000016.1 GCA_027450145.1 Chthonomonadaceae bacterium
CCGGATCATCGGCGAGAAGGAACCGAAGAGGCTGCCTTGTCAACATCTCCTCGTACACGGCAGTAATTTGATGTGGAAGCGGCTCAACCTGCGACGTATGAACAGCCAGAACAGGATCAAATAGGTAAGCGAGGTGAATTCGGTTTGCCTCCGCCACGAGCCGAAATTTAGATCCGTTGCCATCGAAGCTCCATGGCAGGCCCTCCTGGGCCAGGCTTAGCCGTTCTTCATCGGAACGGTATAACACAATCGTCGCCGGTCGCCCGTCCGTAGTTTTGTACGTGAGATCTATAGCCGCATTGCCATACCAGGTCACGCCGATTACTGTCACGAGCTGATCTGGCACAACCCCTTTGACGACTGCATTCGCTTGCAGATCCTCCAATAGCATCGGTAACCTCGCTTAGTTGCGCTGCCTGCCGCACCGGTTAGCAGCCATTTTGGTAATATGCGGACACACGATATTTTAGCCCTTCACCAGCTATTTTGGCACGGTGGTTTCGTGCTTCGGTGTAGCGGGTGGAATATTAGCAGCGCGGGGGGCCGATGGAATGGGGTTGGCCGACGAACGGGGCGGGGGACGAACGTGATGACGATGCGGGCGGGGATGCATGCGAACGGGGCGGTTTGCGAACGGGGTTGGATTACAAATGCAATCGCCGACGAATGGGGTTGGATCACGAATGCAAACGCTCACGAACGGGGTTGAAACCCCGTTCTGATATGCGAAAGCCCACGTTGTGGGCTAGATGCAATAGCCTGCCAGGCCTGCGCTTGGTAGCTGCCATCGCCGGCCGGACCTGCGCTTGGTAGCTGCCATCGCCGGCATAACCCCCCGTCAGGCGCGCCCTCTCGCAGCCCGCTTGTGCGGGCTTCGCGTATCAGCGCGGGGTTTCAACCCCGTGCGTACAACCCAACGCGCACAACGCCGTGGGCGTACCGATGTGCGTAGCCACCGCCGTGGCTACGACCCTATTAGGCCGTTCCTGTTAGGAGGGGTGGTCAATCAAACCGGACGATGTCCGATTTGAAAGTCCAATTGCCGGACCCTACTACGCGGGTCATTCCATTTGGTGTAGTTACCGTGGCCGTTGTGTTCGCCGGTATGGTGACGTGCATGGTGACCGTGTTGCCAAGGCGCTTCCAGTTGGAAATAATAAGCCCGTGAGGGGAGTTGAAGCGACAGTGGACCCACTTGAGGTGTCCCAGAAAATGTGGATGAATGATGATGTGAGCAAATCCGGGGTGTGCGGGATCGTAGTTGATGCCTGCCAGGGTCTGATAGAACCAGGCGTCGACGTTACCGGCTTGTATGAGAAGTGCCTCGCTGTTCATTCCAGGTCCTCGTGTATCATAATCCCACCGCTCCCAGATTGTTTGAGCGCCCTTTGAGATCATGTAGCCCCAACTGGGACGGGTTGTTTGGGTGACGAGGCGCCAGGCGACATCGGCCCGGCCACAATTTGTGAGTACCTGCATTAGCCATTGATTTCCAATGAGCCCCACCGTGAGGTGGTCATGATGGGTCACTACAATATCCCGAACCAGATTGTCGACTATCCGTTGTTTCAGCGCTGCATTAGACGGTAGAAGGCCGAAGGCGAGGGGGAGTACGAATGAACATTGGGTGCCGCTGGTGAACGTGCAGGTTGAAGCATGAAAGAAGCGCTTCATAAAGGCTTTGTAGAGTGCGTCGCCCATTGTCATCCACATTGATGTGTCTTTGGCATACCCAAATCGCTTGGCGGCTCGCTGCATAATACGAACGTTATTATATTCGTATGCCGTTGCCACGAGATCCAGCGGTGTCATGCCGAAATCGCTGATTTTGCCGCCGATGGTGTATGTGTCGCACCAGTCCCCATAGCCAACACCGGTTAATGTGCCATCAGGCCTTCCATGAATTCGCGACATGGCGAGTACCCACCGCTTCATGGCGTCATAGTTACGGTGCTCAAGTCGATTGTCGGCATAGAAGCCCGTATACCAATCGGGGATAATAGTGAAAACACTTGGCCATTCAACACCCTGCCCGGCCTGCCAATACATCGACACATCTGGTATGGTGCCGTCCGGGCGCTGAGACCGACGAACGTCATCCATCCACTTCGTGTAGAAGGCGGCAACGTCATAGTTGTAAGCTTCACTCTCACTGTCCTTGGCAGGATCGCCCATCCATGGCATTCGTTCATCGCGATCTGGGTCCAACGGCGCACTTCGCAGAAACATCTTCATTGTCGCGCACATTGCCTGGTGAATCTTGTTTACAAGAGAGTCTGAACAGGCAAAGCTTCCAACCTGTGGCACGTCTGTATGCTCAACAAGCCCCAGGAAGTTGTGAACGGTGGGTTTGCCAGGGAAGCCGGTGACCTGTACACGACGGTAGCCCTGCCCTTTGAATATTGGATTCCAGGTTTCACTGCCAGTGCCCGCAAAGGTGTACAGGTCGGTTGCCAACGCCGAACGATTGTCAGCAGTTTTCAGGTATCCATTCGGCAGCAGACTGTATGCACTGGTCATATGGACCGTGGCGCCTCGCGCGCCATGAGCATTAAGGCGAACAGTACCGTAAAACGTGTGCCCCATATCTACTTCGTAAACGCCTTTTCGTGGCGACGATATTGCGATAGGGTGTATCTCGCGTGTGATCCGCATGGGCTGGATCATTTGAGACTCTAACCGCCCGCCCGGCGCACTCATAATGTTAGCTGCGGACCAGATGCCCGGTGCCTCCACGAACCCCGGGCGCGACCACCGTGGCATCGCGCGTCGTGCGTCGTAGGTCTCACCGTCATATTCGTTATTCGCCCTGATCGGCCCCTTATCCGTCACCTGCCAGCGTGAGTCACTCACCAGGGTCTGACGGGTACCGTTTTTGTAGGTGATCTCGAGCTGAAATAGCAGACGGGGGAGACCAAAGTTGACGGCGCTTAGCCTGGGTGGGTAAAACCGGCCGTTGCCAAGAATAACGCCTACTGCGTTTGTACCAGGATGAAGGAGCTTCGTGACATCGAGCGTTACGTAGTAGTCGGCCTTTCTGTAATCCGATAGCGCCGGATCCATTACATCATTGGATGCTGGCCTGCCATTGACATAGACGTAGGAGAAACCGAGCCCGCAGACATAGGCAACCGCCCGCGCAATGTGCGAATGCACCACGAACACGCGCCGCAGGTATCGTGCCGGCAGGGGCGGATGAGCTGCGAGGTCGCCTTGAGCGAGATCACCCCATGGCTGCATACCATCTGGCCCCATTTCTTGGGCTGCCTTCCACATACTGCTTTGGCCGGCTGGCATTGGCCAACGCAATGGCAGGGTACGTGAAACCTTCCAGAAGGAGTTGCTGTGCAGGACTGTCATTCCCCCATCCGCATACGCAACCTTTAAGGCAGCAATGACACCCGCCGGATTGGGCGCCGAACCAATATTACGAGCTATCAGCGCAATCGAATTGCTACCTGCGTGTAAATACCGCAATAGATCTATCCGCAGGGGTTGGTACCAGTCAGATCCACCACCAGCTCGGCGTCCGTTCACATAAAGGGAGAATTCGTTGTCAACGGTCCCCACAAACACCGCCCGTTTGATTGTGCGGTTTTTTGGTACGTTCAGTTTCACTAGAAAGTACCGCGTACCTAGGGGCGCTGCGGTACTAGCGAGTCCATTCTCTGGAGACCAAATCCAATCCGAGCCATTAAGCAACGAAAGGCTCGCCAGATGATTAGGCAACTCTTTGCCAATCCAACTACCTTTCCAGTCTTTGCTGCTTAAAAGCCCCATGGAAAAACGAGAGGGTCGGCTCCAACGTGATTGGGCCCCGTTACGACCCCAGACCTTCACGCTCCACCAGCATTCCATGCGCGACTTCAGTGCTGCGCCCCTGTACGGCACCAGGGTGGAGCGTGAGCTGGAAATCTTGCCCGTATCCCACAGGTTGCCCACTCGTTTTGCAAGTAGAGAGGGAGACGAGGCGACTAGAATCCGGTAAGCAGTCTGCTCGTAGTTCACACTATGTGCCGATTCCTGCCAGCTTAGCCTTGGTGAGAGTACGTCGATTCCTCGCGGGTTCTTGAGGTACTCGCAAGTCATGCCGTGGATGGCGACTGGTGCGGAACTTGCACGATGGACGCTGGAGTTTGCGGCGACACCGTAAGAGGAAGCCATCAGGAACAAAACTGCCAAGGTAGAGCGTCGAACCGCCGTCGAGCCGATGTGTTTGCGAACAAGCGAGATTAGTTGCATGATTCCAGCCATTCGATGTCGTTTAAGAATTGTTTGGGGCATAGACCTGGAGGTAGGAATATGGCCGCAGACTAGGCGCGCCACACTAGAGGGTTGATTACATCGTCATCGAGAATATCTCCCACTTGGAGCGATGTGAAATACTCGGCAGGCAGTACGTTCCGAATACCATTAAAAGTGGAACCGTCCGGCATGTACGCGCAGGTCATGGCCCTTCGGGGCTGATTAGTCATATTGGCTCCGGCACCGTGGGCGGTAAGACCGTTATGCAAAACTGCGGTACCTGCAGGAGCAGGGCAGCCAACTGATCGGATTTCCCGCCACTGCGGATAGAGCTTGAAAAGATCAGCCTGGTTGTGCCCTATGCCGGTGTTTTGGTGCGTTGCCGTTTTGTGCGTACCGGGTAGATAGTAAAGGCAGCCGTTATCACGGGTTGCGTCATCCAGCGCGATCCAGATAGAGATTGCGTCACGTGACGAAAATGACCAGTACGGGTTGTCGAGGTGCCAGGCAGTAGGATTGCCAAACGGCGGCTTAAATAACGCTTGATCGTGCCATATTCTTATTCCATCAACACCCGCAAGTGTTGCAGCGAGTTTTCCCAAACGCTCATCCAGCATCAGCTGCCTCATTCCAGGATGGGAATCTGCCAGCTTTATGCATTGTGTGAAGACTTGAGCGTAGTAGGCGTCTGGATCCCCCTGGTTGTTCAGGCCGGTACTAACATCTGCGAGCCGCTGATCTACGGCTTCCTGAGTGGTTTTCTGCCAGTGCCTCAATTCCTCGCCCTCTAGAAACCCCTCAAGCACTACAAAGCCATTCTCGCGGTAAAACGTGATCTGTTCGTCAGTCAATTTGGTGTTCATTGAGATTGCCCGTTGCCTCCGTTGCGCCGATTAAAAACCTCGTGTATTCCGCTTAACCCAAGCAGAGTCTAACGCCGTGCAGTGGTGCCGGCAGCCGCTCCAGTTCTTGTATTATAAGGCAACAAAATGGGTATAACCATATCAGAAATGGCGATTATATTGTCAAATATGGTAGCTTGTGTTATGCAACCTACTCCAACGCATTCCCAGATTGTGTACTTCAACGATTTAGCCACACCCTTGGGAAAAATAACCACACTGGGGATTATATCAAAAGGGACAGGTACGGACAGAGCTACTCTGCGGCAATACAGAAGCTACGCAATCGTTTACTTCTTGGATGGCACTGGGCAGTACCGAGACGCCAATGGCTTTCGTCGTACCATCGTTACTGGCGACCTGGTTCTAGTAACCCCAGACTTAGCGCACCAGTATACTACTAGACCGGGCCACTATTGGGACGAATGCCATATCTCTTTTGAGGGACCGCTTTTTGACCTCTGTCGAGCCACTGGTCTGTTAAACGAAAGTCGTCCGATAATTCACCTGGAGCCAGTGCAGTATTGGCTCGGTAGGATGCGGGCAGTAATTCAGTCACCGTCATCTCAATCTATAAGCGAGAAGTGCGCCGAGATTACCCGTCTGCTCTCGCTGCTCACGGACATTTTCCTCGATCCTGATGAGAATGCCCATGCAACACGCAGTAATGCGGCGCTGTATGCTGCAAAATCGATGCTGGATGCCAATCTCGAACAGGAGCTGGACCTACAACAGATGGCTAAGGATTTAGGTCTCACCTACGAGACATTCCGCAAGGGCTTTCGGAAGGTCTATGGAGTTGCCCCGGCACAATACCGTGCCCAACGTCGAATGACGGCGGCCTGCCATCTGTTGGTTACAACGAACACAACGCATGAACGCATAGCCGAGTACCTGGGGTTTGCCGACGAATTCCACTTCTCAAAGCGCTTTCGGCAGCTGGTAGGCATGTCGCCCAAGGAGTACCGCCGACAGGGCGTTGTGAGTGTGCACAACCACCCATCCGCAGCCGTAGACGTTTCCGTTCATGATAGGTAAGTTTCCAGGAAGCTCAACGGCTGTTGTCGTGCCTAATCAAGTCGGTATAGCCGGCTTGAGATGCTAATTGAATTGCCATCGGGGTCCTTGGCATTGGCGTAGTCATAGCCGTTCGCATGATGTGTACTCCCGAAATCGAGCCCTAGCTCAGATGCTGCCGCTTTAAATGCATTCACATCATTCACCGAGAAGACGAGCTTTACCGATGCCTGCCCTAATCGTACTGCTTTTCCCGCCTTGTGGATTAAAAGGCTGGCGCCATTGGCACCAGCCTGCAATTCAACCAAATCGCCTGCAGCCTCGCCAACTGGGGTAAATCCAAAGTAGGTTTGATAAAACTTCACGAGACGCTGCACGTCTTTTGAATAGATCACAATCATATTAAGCGCAGGCGACGTGGATGTAATTCCCACACTGTTTCTCCCATGAAGGTATAAAACCGATCGACCAAATCTACTTAGCGCGGCCACTTAATGCGAAAAGTCGATTACGTCTCCGATGCACCTAGGCAGCAGGTTATCGAGCCGCTCGCGCAAAGATAATATAATCGGTATCGGGAACTGTACCACCGCTATTCCTGATGTAGCCGGCAATCTCACCGCGATGATAGGCATTGTGGACCCACAACTGCCTCATAATCTGTGCGACTGTGGACGAAGACGCCGTGCCAGTGCTTGTCGTGTATTCGATTACGGTTTCATTACGTAAATCCTTTGGTAAGCTATGGTACAGGTTAGCAATTTGGGTGATTGCCTCCTCGCACGCAGTCAGGTCCCATGATGGTCTAACTGTGCAGTCTGGTGCTTTTCCTGCGAGCCTATTACCCCACACAAGATTGGCTGCTAGCACATGTGCGAATGCACTGTTCGCCTCCTCAATGCCCGCGCCTCTAAGTACCTCGAGGGTAATTGAATTTGCCCATGTTTGGTAGGCGGCAAACTCCTCCATCTCCATTATCCGCGTACTCCTTTTTGGTCGTGTGAACGAGACAATCGCTACCTAAACCCGGTTTTAGGATCGAGATTAGAGGGTAACGATGTGTCTGCGGGTGCCTCAACATGATTATTATAGAACCTTATTGATTGCGGCACACAACTGCAATCACCGTACCAGAATGTGCATCGCGGCAAAGTTTGGGTCTCCAACGAAAATAGGGGGCAAATGCGGAACCGTACGAGGTTTTAACGACCGTGTGCCACCGACCATTGCGCGTGACCCGCGACTGGCGCAATTCATCCTTTTTGGGCGTTTTACGAGAGATATTAATTAAGGTACAATGGCGGTATGCACGAATAAACTCGCAGCCCGCTGGGTGGTTGATCACTTTATTAACGATTAGTCCACTGCCCAGGGCCACGTGACGAGCTAAACGAGAAGGAGACTTATCAATGACCGCTGTTGCACCAAAGCGCGTCTGGCTATTCGAGGAGGGAAATGCGAAGCAGCGCGACCTACTCGGGGGCAAGGGCGCAAACCTGTGTGAGATGTCCAATATTGGACTTCCCGTTCCTCCTGGTTTCACCATTACTACCGAAACCTGCAACGCCTACTACGCCGAAGGCCGCAAGTTACCGGCCGGCTTGATGGACGATGTTCACAAGGCGCTTGCACACGTAGAAAAGAAGATGAACCGCACATTTGGCGGAAGTAAGCTACCGTTACTGGTTTCGGTACGGTCGGGCGCGAAGTTCTCGATGCCCGGAATGATGGATACCGTTTTAAACCTTGGTCTCAACGAAACGACTCTTAAGGCGCTAATCGAAGAGACTAACGATCCGCGGTTTGTTTACGACGCCTATCGCCGATTTATTATGATGTTCTCCGATGTTGCGCTGGACGTGAGTAAACACGAGTTCGACGAGAAGATATTGAAGGCCTATAAACATGAAAAGGGTTACACAAACGACCTCGACCTCACGGCGGATGACTGGAAGCTAATATCCGAGAAGTTTCTTGCCCACGTTAAGGCCAAGGCTGGTCGCGACTTCCCGTCAGATCCCTACGAACAACTGCAGCTGGCAATCGAGGCTGTGTTTAAGTCTTGGCAGAATGATCGCGCAATCGTGTATCGCCGTACCGAAAAGATCCCGGACAATATCGGAACCGCCGTCAACGTTCAAAGCATGGTTTACGGTAATGCAGGTGACGACTGCGGCACAGGTGTCGCATTTACCCGCGATCCATCCACAGGGGAAAACGCCATGTTTGGCGAGTACCTGATGAATGCGCAGGGCGAGGACGTTGTTGCTGGTGTAAGAACGCCCGTACCCATCTCGGAACTTGCAAAGCAAAATCCGGAGGTTTACAAGCAATTCCTGGAGATTTCCAGTAAGCTTGAGCATCATTACAAGGATATGCAGGATCTGGAATTCACCATTGAGCATGGCAAACTGTTCATGCTGCAGTGCCGAGTTGGCAAGCGCACTGGACCTGCTGCCGTAAAAATCGCTGTTGATATGGTGAAAGAGGGCCTCATCACTGAGGAAGAAGCTGTTATGCGTATAACGGGTGCGCATGTGGATCAGCTCCTTCATCCCCGTATTGATCCTGATGCTCTTAAGGCGGCAACAGTACTTGCTTCGGGCCTGGCGGCCTCGCCGGGTGCAGCTGTGGGTAAAGCTGTCTTCGATGCCGACACCGCGGCGGAGCATGGTGTGCACGGCGGTGCAGGTGAGAAAGTCATTCTCGTCCGTGACGAGACAAATCCAGATGATGTGCACGGAATGCTCGCTTCCCAGGGTGTGCTTACAGCGCGCGGCGGCAAAACATCGCACGCAGCCGTTGTTGCCCGAGGCTTCGGAATTCCTTGTGTTGCCGGCGCAGAAGCACTTGCCGTAAGCGCAGAACATAGAACGTTAACCGTTGGAGACGTGGTGGTGAAAGAGGGCGATATTATCACCCTCGATGGTTCAACTGGTAAGGTCTACGTTGGCGCATTGCCCCTGATCGCTCCAGAGGTAAGCGGTGCGTTTGGTGAACTCATGGTTTGGGCCGACAGAATTCGCACGATGAACGTTCGCGCCAACGCGGACAATCCGCGAGATGCGAAACAAGCCCTGGAACTAGGGGCCGAAGGAATTGGGCTCTGCCGAACCGAGCATATGTTCTTCGAGCAGGAAAGACTTCCCATCGTACAGGAGATGATCCTCGCACACGATGAGGCTACCCGCGAGAACGCCCTGAACAGGCTGCTTCCAATACAGCAGAAGGACTTCGAGGGTATCTTCGAGGTAATGGCCGGCAAGCCGGTGACCATTCGCCTCATCGACCCACCCCTTCACGAATTCCTCCCAAGCCACGATACGCTTCTGGCGGAAGTCACGGAACTTCGCGTTCGCGGCAACAATCCAGATGAACTTGCCAAGAAAGAGGCTCTCATGCAGGCCGTTGAAGGAATGCGTGAGGCTAACCCAATGATGGGACTGCGCGGATGCCGCCTGTCCATCGTCTTTCCAGGCATTGTTGCCATGCAGACCCGTGCCATCCTGCAGGCGGCCGCAGCGGTGAAGAAGCGAGGTCTCGACGTACATCCAGAGATCATGATCCCGCTAGTAGGGCATGTCAATGAGCTCAAAACCGTGCGCACCAGCCTTGAAAAGGTTGCTAAGGACGTCATTGCGAATGCTGGCGTTGAACTCAACTACATGTTCGGTACAATGATCGAGATCCCAAGGGCCACCCTTATCGCAGATCAGCTAGCCGATCCTGAAAATGGTAATGCCGCATTCTTCAGCTTTGGAACCAACGACCTCACACAGATGACCTTTGGGTTTAGCCGTGATGACGCCGGGAAGTTCCTGGTTCCGTACGTCGACAACAAAATCCTTCCCACTGACCCATTTGATACCATTGATCAGGAGGGTGTAGGCGCGCTAATGAAGATGGCCGTGGCTTCCGCACGAAAAATACGCCCAGGCATCAAACTTGGGATCTGTGGCGAGCATGGCGGTGAACCAGAGTCCGTGAAGTTCTGCTACCACATCGGTCTTAACTATGTAAGCTGTTCACCGTTCCGCGTGCCGGTAGCTCGGTTAGCGGCGGCCCAGGCTACTCTGCAGGGTGCTGAACGCGATAAGTAGGGAAGAGGTTCGGCTATCTAGCCGCTTGTAAGCGGTCACAACCTTAAGGGAGAGGGGCAAGACGCACCTCTCCCTTTCATCGGTTACCTTCATTCATCAGCAATCATAGCACCCGGCGGGCGCGCACATTCGTTGCTGCGGTGCGATAGGAATCGCCATGAGAATATCAATCGCGGGCTTCAGTGTTCACGGTCTGCTGGCTAGCGGCTGCATAGACATATTCGGATACCTTGAGTCTTGCAGGTACCGGTATGGCCTGGATACCGCAGACTTGTGGAATGGTATGTTGGGTGGACTCGACCCAGCACGGATTCAACTTATTAAGCAGGGGCTACAGGAGCGCGAACTCACGGTCGTTAACTACCACGCCGACGGTGTACACGTATGGGATGACGACGAATACGTGCGGGAGGCGAATTATCGCGGTGCGTTGGAGCATCTTAGAACCGCCGCTGAGCTGGGCGCTAAAACGGTACGCATAGATACAGGCGGCAGATTAGAGAAAATGACACCTGCCCAGCTTGAAATTGTCGCGGCTCGGTACCGTGAGTATTGTATATTTGGTGCAAACCATGGGTTCAAAGTTGGCCCCGAAAACCATTGGGGGTTTTCTCTCCTACTAGAAAATATGCAGGACCTGGTGCAGGCGGTGAAGCACGATGACTATGGCATTCTACTGCATGTGGGGCACTGGGAACAAGGGGATCCTGTAGAAGGGGATAAAGCAATGGCACAGTATGCAGTTCACACACATGTCGATGCCCGAATAACCAAAGAGTGCCTCCTTGACCGCATGACATTGCTTGTAGACAATGGCTATAAGGGATGTTGGGGTGTGGAACACCACAGCGCGCACAACGAGTACGTGGAAATTGGCTACCAACTGGCGGCGGTTAGGAGAGCCTGCACGTTGCTTAGCCAGGCGCGTGAGGCAACTCCTTACGGTGGAAACCCCTTACTTACCGCCGAACAGGAACGGCGAGTATGAGCTTAACCGAAAATTAACAGGATTTTAATGTTCCCATAACATTCGGGTGTAATCATAATAACGCGCTCACTCTCCGAGCGACGATCACCCTTTGTTTTTAGTTCGAAGTAATGCAGTAGCCGGCCGTCGTTCCGATGGTCGGCACTTTTTTTGTGAGATGAACTCTTGGGCCGTAATGACGTCGAGGCTTTCGCGCGGGTATCATTTAATAGTACAGCAAGTCAAGGAGATTTTGAAGTATGACCACTTGTCCGTTTGACCCTCGAGCTTTTCTTGTATCTGGCATCGAAAAAGGTGCTGCACGTCTAAAGGCCGATCTATTGGCCATTCCCGCTGCTGCTGCCGTGACCGCCCAAGCCGAGGGAGCTCGCACACCGGTAAATATTGTCGCGGAGTGCGGAGTGCTTTCTGGTTATCTTGCCGAAAAGTTGAGGGATCACAGTTACACACTAGATCACGATCTTATGGTAGAGACAACACAAAAATACGATACCGTGGATGCGGCATTGCATTGCCTGGCGGACGGCACCAGCAAACTGGTATCGGCCATTCAAACATTGGACGAGCATTCGCTGCAGGCAGAGGTTGACCTGTTTGGGCGAAAGTGGTCGCTGTTTGAGCTTTGTGCTCTCAACATCACTCATCTATCGTATCACGATGGACAGCTTAATTATATCCAGATGCTTAACGGCGATGCCGAGAACCACTGGGGTTAACAAGTGACCAGCAGCGAGACGCACCTGCTTATTGTTGATCCCCAAGAGGACTTTTGCAATCCTCATACCGGTGCACTCTACGTTCCCGGTGCCGAGCACGACATGGAGCGTCTCGCCTCACTTATCGACCGATTAGGGCGCAGCCTGACGCGCATAGACGTAACGTTGGACAGCCACCATGCTGTGCACGTTTTCTTTGGACACTTTTGGCAAGACCCAGCAGGTAATCCTCCTCCGCCCTTCACAACGATCTCCTATGCCCAGGTGGAAGCCGGAGTGTGGAGAACGAGGTGGCCAGAGCACTCTGACGTAGCAGCTGAATACACGCGCGCTCTGGAGGCAACCCAGAAATACCGTCTTACCATTTGGCCAACGCACTGTCTGTTGGGTAGCCGAGGCGCACTGGTCTATTCACCGCTCTTTCAGGCGCTGCAGTCATGGGAACGAGCGACGGGCAAGAGTGTGGTCTATCGCCTAAAGGGCGAGCATCCGTTCACCGAACATTACAGCGCCGTGAAGGCCGAAGTGCCCGTGGACGATGATCCTGGCACACTTGCGGATACAGCGTGGACATCGTCTCTAACCGATTGCGACACGTTGTTGCTCGCGGGGGAAGCGCTCTCTCACTGTTTCATGAGTACCGTGAGTGATCTTGCCGACCTACATCCAGAGACCGCATCGAGGTTCACAATTCTAACTGATTTAACCAGCTCCATTCCAGGCTTTGAACCGGAGTGCGAACGATTCCTAGCGGACATGGAAACGAGGTCCGCCCGCCTTTTAACGAGCACCGACCTCCGTTAGGTATTACCTCGGCAAAGACGAGCTAACGTGTTGCACAAGTCCCAACTACTTTCGCGCAGATCTTACAACATTTTCTACTAGTATAACTGCGACGCCAAGAGCAAAAATAGGGGCACGCCACTCCGCAATGGCGGTTATATGCGCGCAGGCGAATGCCATAATCAATACCCAGATTATGGAGGCAATTGCGAGACTCCCATCGTCTACGAATAGCCCAATAAACTCCTTGACTGCTTCGTTTATTGTGTTCAATTCGCTACCTCCGTTTCCGGTTGTGGTACGCGCGTGTAGCTTCTAGTGATGGAGACAGCGATGAGCGAGGCCACTAGAAAGACCGTTGCCAAAGCAAATAGCGATTCATCCTTGCCGGGCCAAGCCATGCCAGAACCCTCACCAATCCAGAATGTACCAAAGGAAGTGAGTATAACGCCCACCGCGTATTTTAGTGTATTTTCTGGTATTCGCGTTAGTGGCTTGTGAATGGCGATACCCAGAGAGATAACGACCAAACCAGCTGCGAGTGCTCCTGCCGAAGCAGGTATCAACATTCCGTTGGCTCCAGTGGCTATGACGATGAACACAACCTCCAAACCCTCAAGTACCACTGCCTTAAATGCTGTTACAACAGCTACTCCGTCAAGAGTGCTTGCAGGGCCAACTGCTCCGCTGAGTTTGATCCTGGTCTTCTCGTAAGCGGCAGCTTCGTCATGAAGGCTTATTTTCCCACCGGCCCGCAGTACTGCTTTTCGAAGCCATCTAATCCCAAACAGCAGTAGAAGCACGCCAATTACAAGTTGAAGGGTGTGTAAAGGGATGTGATTGAGGGCTGGACCAAATATTCCGACCATAAGCACTAGCAGGGCGACACCACCGAATGTGCCGTACATCGCAGATTTCCAACCGCGAATCGTTCCAACCGCGAGAACAATGGTGAGTGCTTCCACAAATTCGACCATTGATGCCAGGAACGACGCAATGAGGGCCGGGCCAGCATGAGTCCATGTCATGGTTCCGATCTCCTATTCTTTGCAAAGACTCTAATTTTAATTGGATTCTACCTCAAGGACTTGGATCAATACTGAGAATAGTCTAATAAAACGAGGAATGGTATACCGCAAGCTACAGCTCTATCGTCGGTTCATTAGGACGTAACAGCACGTTCGTTTCGGTGTCACTAAGGTTGGTCACGGGGGTTCTTAGGAGTTGATCGGTGTGGATTGCAGATGTGGAAGAGGCGCGTAACAGGGTAGCCGCCTCGGTAGTCGCGCGAATGTGCTCCATAAGTATGGGGAGACATTCCGCCGCCGCACGGCGAACCACGGATGAACGGTCATACTGAGCGGCCTGTTCAACTACCCACACGGCACTGGTATCCCCGGTCTGTTCAAGGCATTTCAGAGCTGCGAGCTTTAATTCCCAGTCACCTTTGTCCACGATGTTTACAATCGCATTACGCTGCGCCTTGTCGAAGTACTTTGCATCACTGGACTTGGTCTGCGGTAGTAAAGTCAAGAGCGCGCGGCGCGTGATATATTTCATCCGAGTGTCACGAAACTCGAGATACGTTTGCGCCAGGACCCCGCATGCACGAGGCTCATTGGATTTCAAAAGCGATTCCACTGCTGCATTAATCGAACGCCCGTCCATTACGGAATTGCCGCCAATGTAGGCAAATATCCACCACATTCCGCCAAATAGGTGGGATGAATTGAACAATGTAACAGTATAGATACCCAAGAAGACCGCAGCAAAGATCATTTTGCGTCGACGTTGCAGGCGCACCTTGAGCAATGCTGCCGACAGTTGCCTCATGTATCTTTTGGTCTCACTGTCGTCGGTTTGATACGGGCTCCTCACGTCCTGATAGACTCTCGTTGGGGCCTTGTTAGACAGCGTTTGTGTTGGCCGTGCTTTTGCTACCGCTGCAGATCGCAGGGAGGATTGAATGCTGGTGAGGTGCGCTAGCGCTTCTAGGTAAAGTGAGGACGATGGGTCCGCCAGTACGTCCTCAACAGAAGCCTCGCTCCCGGCGTCGGATATTCTACTGGCAGCATAGTTGTTCGTCACGTCGAACTTATCGTCGTACTTGTCTGAAGAGGAAAGCCGTTGCATATTAAATTGTACGACATTCCGCTACAAAAGGATGCGCCACGCCTCAGTAGCAGCACACAAGCAGTAGGGTATTGGGCCCCTTGGTCCGGTCGTTGCGGGCAGATAAGCAGGATGCTGTATGACACGGCTTTTAATGAACTCTTGGTCCATTTGACCACTTTGTGCAGTTTAGAAGTATCAAGTAACCCCTGGTGCTTAGAAGAGTGCGGCATCGTTAAGCTTGGCTGTTGGTAAGGGCAACCGTATGGTCGCTCATCGAACTACTTGCAGCTAACTGCCTGTTCGCTAACGATCGGGTAGTTGCAAAGGTGCGAGGTACAATTCTAATTGTCTTGTAGTATAGACATTTTACAATTTGAGGTACTCATTATTGGCCATTGAGCATAACCAGAACAGCGGCTCAATCGAAGTTCTCGTAGTTGATACCGCTGAGGCAAAGGCGAACTGTCTTGCCATTCGCTTCGAGGTCTTTGTAGATGAACAGCACGTTCCGGTCGAAGAGGAAGTGGATGCATTCGACGACTCGGCTATTCACTTTCTTGCTGTAACCGCGGAACAAGAGGATCCTGTGGGCACAGCACGGATGTTGACGCGTGCAGATGGCAAGGTAAAAGTGGGCCGCGTTGCAGTACTGCAGAAGTTCAGGCGCAGAGGCGTAGGTACAGCCATCATGAGTGCTGTTGAGAGGTATGCACGAACTCACGGTACGAGTAAGTTGGTACTGGATGCCCAGCTTCAAGCAATCCCATTTTATGAGGCTATTGGATATAACGCCTTTGGACCCGTGTTTCTCGACGCGGGAATTGAACACAGATCCATGGAAAAGGTGTTGACAAACGCTGACTACCAGAGTGTGAGTGAGCAGTAGCGGTACGACGTCACCTTGGATCTTACATTATGTTTAACTTTATCGCTGTACTAATGCGCGAATTGCTACAACCTACGCGGATGGCGCTACTAGCCTGTCATCCTGCCGGACATAGCCAAGCTCGGCAAGCATATCTTCCGCATCGATTTCAAGTAGTTCTGCAACGGCCTTTACAAAATCTGCGGACGGTCCGTTAGAGAGCTCGACTTCAGAGCTCTTCCAGTCAATCTGATTGCTTTCCATAAGCTGCTCCTGACCGTGCAATAATGGAGAATTACACTGCGCTGTGTCATCTCTATTTGAACTCTAGAAGTATATCACCTGACGCAAAAGGGAGTCAAGCAACACTCCTTAGATATTTCTACCATAACTGCGCAGGCTGTCAAGCTAGTAATTCCCTTTGGTTAATTAGCAAAATCGCGAACTTCAATGCAAGGTTTAGTTGATAGTCGCTTAAAACCGTAGTGATCTACCTAAAAAAACTGCCGCTGATATCAAAGGTTAAAAAGTACGAGAATAAAAAGCACGATGCAAATGCCTATAGGAACCAGGTACCACGGCCGTGTGACAACAATAATGCTGTCTGTGTGCGCCGTACGGCTTAGCATTCGCAGTCCCAGAATGCTCATGAGAGGTACGGCGGCAACTCCGGCGATAAAGACTAGGAAGACAATTAAGGCTCCAACTGTAGGTATGGCTGTTTTGACCAAGTCGTTAACAAAAAAAGTGAAAGCCAGTACTCCAATTATAAGTGAAAACCAGATTGAACACCACGCAGCAATCCACTCCAATCGATTATCGGCCTTGGCAAAAACTCGGGACTGCTTCGATGTGGAGGAATTCTGCATGTAAGTGCTGCGAACTGTCTGATATTGTTGATCAACAGCATTGGCGATACCTGGTATAGATTGCGGAGGTATCGGAACTGCAGCGGCACGTGAACTGTGATGCAACATGGCAAAATGCTGTTGGCATTTTGGACACACGAACGCATCTGGCTGTGCAATATTGCCGCATCTGGGGCACGCCTTGTTGTGTAGGTTCACCATCGCTTATCTTCCTCTACGTTGACCCTCACAGTGTTGATAAGTATTATGCACAAATCTAGGGCCGTTAATTGGAAATCGCGATCTAGAGCAAATAACTACTGCGTGGGGCGGTCGTTATTGAAGTACCTTGGCGGTGGAATGTAGGTCTGTTGCTGTGCGATGGGCGGTTGCTGCACCGCAAACGGATCTATGCTGCCGACGGGCACAAAAAACAGGTAGATGCTGGTGACGCTCAAAATCATTAGAGGTACCAGCCACAATCCACGCTCTTGCATTTGATGTCGCATTGCAATTTCGGATGTTAGGAACAACCTGCGCAATTTAAGGGCGTGGTACAGTGGAAAGGTTGAAATCAGAGCGTCTATTAGACCTAAGTATAGTAACTGGTTGAGTGCGAAATATGGGAGCCGCACAATTATAGCCGTTAAAAGCACAACAAAGATGACGCCTGCGGACAGCCATATCCAGTTTGCGATCCACGCAGCTACCCATTCGGTTAGATCGTGAGGTTCCAGTATCACCGGCCAACCGCGTGGTTCGTTGGTTGTTGCGATTCCCGGTTCCGGTAGAGCCACGGCAACGGGCGTCGGTTGCTGCGGTTGATATACCTGCGGGTTGGGCATATTAATAGGGGGTGTGGGCGCCTGAGCAGCGGACCCGAGTGTTAACCCGCACTTTGGGCAGGTCGCCATGGATAGCGGGGAGACATTCCCGCATCTGCTGCAAGTACGTGAACCGGTGTTTCCTAGCAAGTGTAATCCTCCGTTGAAGAATTTGGACCGGTGTTACAAAAATGATTTTTACGTCCATCAATCAGGCACTACGCATACAAATGATCTATTACACGATTTGTCGTCGTTCACCTTCTTTTTTATGACAAGGTATTGTATTGCAGGTTGCGTTGGTTAATTGCACAACTTTTGCAGGGCCACAGTTACGCTGCAAACATCCTGGTGAGGCTAACGCCGCTACGAATTGGTGTAACTGCGCAATCCTAGGCGGATATCTTGCTCGAGGAGAGAAGGTTTGAGCCTGCATAGTAACTAAATAATTTGATATCTTGACGGATTGGACGGCATGTCGCGCTGATCTAGTGGCGCATTGGCATGAGTAGCAGACCAGCATCGACCAAGGAGACAACTTACGGTGAAGCGTCGCGATTTTATTAAGGCTGCCGCATGCGGAGCAGCAGTCACGTCCACAGCTGCATGCGCTCAGGGGACCGCAACATCCCAGCAACAGGCGGAATTCAACGCCCCTCTACAGATTACCCAGCCGCCCTATAGTGTTCCACCAGAACTTCAGGCTCAACCTGGTGTCCCACGCGGCCAGGTGTTCAGTTTTAACATGAGCAACTCGCGCTATTTCCCCGGGGCTTCTCGTACGATCAGCGTATATATTCCCGCTCAATACCAGGCGAACCACGCAGCCTGCGTGATGGTTATGCTCGATAACCTTATGGTATCACCGACAATATGCGATAACCTTATTCACCAAAATGAAATGCCGATTACCATCTGTATTGGGCTGCAATCAGGCACGGTTGGGGCTTTATCACCGCAATTATCCGCGAGAATTAATCGCAGCTTCGAATTTGACAGCATCACATCCGAGCTCGCAGAATTTATTCTGGAAGAGTTGTTACCTGCCGTGCAACAACACAAAACACCGGGTGGACTGCCTATCAAGCTCTCAACCAATCCCGACGACCGTGCGATCACAGGCGGAAGTACCGGTGCTATCGGGGCGTTCAATGTCGCATGGCGACGGCCCGATGCGTTTCATCGCGTATTCGCGTGGAGTACGACAATGGTTGGCATGCGCGGGGCAGACCAGTATGTGACTTTGGTGCGTAAAACTGAACCCAAGCCATTACGTGTGTTCGTGCTTGACGGGTTTCGAGACGAATGGTGGGGCGGCCCGCAATTTGGCGACTGGTGGCTCGCCAACCTTGCGCTGCAACGTGCGCTGTCATATGCGGGTTACGAGGTCAATCACGTTTGGGGCGATTGGGGACACTGCGATGCCCCAAGCATTAATTTCTTTCCTCAAGCAGTTCGTTGGCTGTGGAAAGACTGGCCAAAACCCATAATGTCCGGCGCTCCCGGGAATTCCGTGATCGCTGATATAGTGCTTTCCGACGAGGGCTGGCGAACGCTTTATAATCCCGCCAGAACCGGCGCTCCCGGCCTAGGTCATACCTTCGCCGAATTTGCAGGCATTGCCAGCGACGCGCAAGGGGCTCTCTATTTGCTTTCTCCGGCTAATGGAGTCGTGTATCGAATGAATGAAGATGGCTCTCGCAGTGAGTTTACCAAGGCTCATTCCTCTAGTTGTTGTATGACCTTTGGACATGATGGTCAACTGTACGTCAGCGAGCCTGGGTTACATAGGGTGATTGCAGTAGATAACAACGGAAAGTTACGTGTGGTCGCACATGATATGGATGTCTGTGGGCTTGCGGCTTCAGCGAACGGCGTCTATGCAGTAGAAGAATCGGCACCTAGCGAGAAGGAAACCCGGATCTGGCTGTTGGCGGCTGGTGTTGCCCCCAGATTGGTCCTTCAGTCAAGCACACCACTGGAGCGAGCCTCGGTGACATGGGATGGTGCATGGCTGTTTGTTTCGGAGCGGGATTCACACAAGGCATGGAGCTTTAGGATATCTGATGGCGGCATCTTGACGGATGGCGAGCCGTTTTATTGGTTTCATCAGCCTGATGAAGCTGGAGGCAGCGGCATTTCCCAGGTCTGTTTCGATCGTGCAGGTTGGGGCTATGCATCGACGAAAATAGGGCTACAGGTGTTCAGCACGGCCGGCGGTGAGGGCGGTCTGGTCTGGGCGATACTTCCTGTAAGCCAGGCTAATCTAACGGGCGTCTGTTTTGGAGGCACCAACAGGCAGACGTTGTATGTGAGTACAGAAAACGAGGTTTTTGCTCGTAAGATGAGAGCTATTGGTGCCTAGTTGTGTAAATTGTGAAACCTGCAGTAACTTGAGCAAGTAGAACATTTGCGACTGCAGACCTCAATTTGTGTTCGCCAATATTTGACTTGAGGAGTATATCGTGATTGAGGAATATATCCAGGAAGCTATAGGTTTTTACACACACGCGAGCGAGCGATTAGAGAAAAATCTCGCGAGTACCTCAGAGGATCGACTACATTGGTCGCCTTCCGCAACGGCCAGGTCGCCGCTGGCTATAGCCGTTCATTGTGGGCTTGCTGTAAAGGGGATGACGAAGTCCCTCAAGGGAGTCGAGGAGCCATCACCGGAAATGTCGCCTGCAGATATGGACAATTGGCTTCGAGAGCAGGAAAAGGCAGTGACCACTCGTGACCAGGCGTTAGCGCTGTTGCATGAAGCGAACGATGAGCATATTTCATGGCTTAGAACCATTACTCCTGATGTGTTGTCGGGGACGACGAACCTGGGATTTGGTCCGATGCCTACTAAATTAGTCATTCACATTGTTGCCGGTCACCTTCACGACCATGCGGCACAAATTGAGTACATTCAAACCATTTACGGCGATCGCGAGTGGCGCATGTAACGGTAATCTACCCTGGTTGTATCAAATAGACGCCAGGAGGCAATCGCCTTCCTGACGTCTGTTTATGTTAGTTGAGTTGCGTTACAGTCTCGGCGTTGGGCGCAACAGTTTGAAACGTGAGCAAGCCTTCTGGACCGGCATCCACCAAAATGGTGTCTCCTTCGTGGTACTCACCACCCAGCAATCCACGGGCAAGTGCATCTGCCACCTTGCGCTGAATCACACGCTTGAGGGGGCGCGCTCCATATACTGGATCAAAACCTTCCGTTGCTATCCAATCAACGGCCTTTTCAGTCACTCTTAATGTGATCTTACGCTCCGCCAAGCGCGCGCGAAGAACGTCTAGCTGAATGTCTACAATGTGGCCGATCTGTTCACGGCTGAGAGACTTGAACATGATGATCTCGTCTAGCCTGTTTAGGAACTCCGGCCTGAAATGAGCTTGTACCGCTGACATGACCTCCATCTTCATTTTGTCGGGGTCGAACAGGGCAAGTTCCCGGATAATGTCGCTGCCGATATTGCTGGTCATGATGATGATGGTGTTCTTAAAATCAACTGTACGCCCCTGCCCATCTGTGAGCCTGCCATCATCCAAAAGCTGTAATAGCGCATTAAAAACGTCCGGGTGCGCTTTTTCAACTTCATCAAACAGAACGACTGAGTAGGGCTTTCGTCGCACTGTTTCCGTTAGCTGACCACCTTCATCGTAGCCAACATAGCCGGGAGGCGCGCCAATGAGCTTGGAAACAGCGTGCTTTTCCATGTATTCGCTCATGTCGATACGCACCATGGCTCGCTCGTCATCGAACAAGAACTCCGCAAGGGCACGAGCAAGTTCCGTTTTGCCTACTCCGGTTGGTCCAAGGAAGAGGAAACTTCCAATAGGGCGTGCGGCATCTGAGAGACCCGACCTGGAGCGACGCACTGCATTGGCAACGGCGATGATAGCATCGTCCTGCCCGACAACTCGATCATGCAACCGTTCCTCCATCTGGAGAAGCTTGTGCATCTCGCCCTCAAGCAAACGACTAACGGGAATGCCCGTCCATTTGCCTACTATCTCAGCAATATCATCGGCGGTAACTTCTTCTTTAAGCAGTGGCTCACCGTCGCCCTGAACTTCCTGAAGCGCCTGCTGCTGCTGTTCAAGCTGACGAGCAAGTGTATGGAGCGTACCATACTGAAGTTCGGCTGCCTTACCTAGGTCACCGTCTCGCTCCGCTGCCTCGGCCGCTAAGCGTGTCTGTTCTATCTCCTGCTTCGTTTTGCTTATTTTGGCGATGACTCGCTTTTCGTTCTCCCACCGAGCCTTCAAATGACTCGCCTGCTCGTGAAGTTCGCTCAACTCCTGTTCAAGCTTTGATTTTCGTTCTATTCCAGCTTCATCAGTCTCTCTTGAGAGAGCGACTTTTTCAATCTCCAGCTGCCGAATACGACGCTCGACCATATCGATTTCGGCAGGCATCGAGTCGATTTCTATTCTCAGCCTTGAAGCTGCTTCGTCCACCAGATCGACGGCTTTATCAGGCAGGAAGCGATCGGCAATATATCGGTGTGACAGCACTGCTGCAGAAACTAGGGCGCTATCCATAATGCGAATACCATGGTGTACCTCGTACTTTTCCTTAAGGCCGCGCAAAATGGCTATAGTTGCCTCGACGGAAGGCTCGTCGACCATGATTGGCTGAAACCGCCGCTCCAAGGCCGCGTCTTTCTCAATGTGTTTTCTATACTCGTCTAGTGTGGTGGCGCCAACGCACCGCAGTTCTCCGCGAGCAAGCATGGGCTTAAGCATATTGGAGGCGTCCATTGCGCCCTCTGCGGCGCCTGCGCCAACTATGGTGTGCATCTCGTCGATGAAGAGGATAACGTCACCCTGGGCCTCTTTGACTTCTGCAAGCACTGCCTTGAGCCGTTCTTCAAATTCACCTCGGTATTTGGCACCTGCAATAAGCGAACCCATATCTAGAGCGACGACACGCTTGTCTTTCAGCCCTTCTGGTATGTCACCTTCGACGATGCGCTGTGATAGCCCCTCTACAATTGCCGTTTTGCCTACGCCCGGTTCGCCAATGAGTACAGGGTTATTTTTGGTTCGCCTCGAAAGCACCTGGATTACGCGCCGAATCTCCTCATCGCGGCCTATTACTGGGTCGAGTCTCTGTTTTCGTGCAGCCTCTGTAAGGTCACGGCCGTACCGTTCGAGAGCCTGATACTTGTCCTCGGGATTCTGGTCGGTTACGCGTTGGTTACCGCGCAATTCACGTAGCGCCTGCAAAACCCTGTCTTGTGTTATGCGATGTGTTTTAAGAATTCCAGCAAGCGGTTCCTGCCTGTCGGCAGTAATTGCAATTAGCATGTGCTCTGTGCTTACGAACTCGTCCGCCATGCGCTCAGATTCGGAGAATGCTGCCTGAATTACCTGCTGCAATCGCGTGGACAGTCGTGAAGCGAGTTCCGCCGATCCCGAAACCGTTGGCAGACGTGCCAGTTCACTGGCAATCTGTTGCGTTAGCAGTGCGGTATTCACATCCATTTTCTGCAGCAACGGAACCGTGACGCCATCTGATTGACTCAGCAGCGCAAACAAAAGATGTTCTACGTCAACCTGAACGTTGTGGTTTTTTAATGCCGCTTGCTGTGCGTCTGACAGAGCCTCCTGGGCTCTCATCGTCAGCTTGTCCATTCTCATTGCATATATCTCCCGAGTTTACTCATTAATTACCATACTTAGTTGTACTATTGTTATTTTACTTTAGTGCAGTATTATAAAGTTCCGGTATTATTCGATGGAAGGTGTCCCATTTTGCGACATCGCATTCCCAAATCACGAGCCAGCTGAATTACGGCAAGC
Source organism: Chthonomonadaceae bacterium (assembly GCA_027450145.1). Lineage (GTDB taxonomy): Bacteria > Armatimonadota > Chthonomonadetes > Chthonomonadales > Chthonomonadaceae > JAJZFK01. The sequence goes on from DAIDKH010000016.1 coordinate 23,212, forward strand.
GTTCGATAATCCTGTTCCTATCCATTGTGAACTGCACAGTTACGACGAGAATTCTATGGGAGATCTGTGTCCCCATAGATTACAGGGCATACCTCGTGCCTGTGCAGGTACTTGGCAACCCAAGTATCCGGTTTGGGAGCAGACTTTTCCGTGCGCATATGTATCGCGAGGCTAATTCTAGCCCCGGTTGATATGTTAGGATTACTGCCATGGAACAGCAGTTGATGATGTAGACTAACCCCTCCCGCAGGGAGTATGTCAAGTACCTCCGTCCACTGCTCGCCGTGCGGAATATGGATAGAGGCTCGAATTGCTTCCTGGTTTTGTGCGAAAAAGTCGCCGCCGGGCAGCATGCCCCATCGGTGTGAACCACGGACGAAAACCATCGGCCCCGCATCCTCGGTTACGTCGCTTAGCGCCAGCCACGCAGTAAATAGTTGACTGGACTCCTGCCAGTCACTCCAATATGACTTGTCCTGATGCCAGCCGACGGTGGTTGCAGCTTGCGTGCTCGCAATGGTTCCTGGTTTTACAAGACCCTGAACCCACCAAACTTGCACCATTTGTGCGCCCAGTGCCGCTGCTGCCAGCTCGCCTAAACGGGAATTGGCCAGGGCATCGCGTAGCGCGTAGCTCGCTAGCTGCGGCTGTTCAATTTTTGTGAGAGCGGTGGGGCTAACAGTGTGCGACCAACCAGACGCAGGCTCCTCACCCGTGTCGGAAATTCCATCCCGGACACTCATAAGCCCGACTCTGGCGCGGTTTACCATCTCAGCGTCGAGCAATGGCGTGGGGTAGATGAGAAATCCATCTTGATTGAACTCATTAAAGAGCCGATCAGCTTCTATCACGCTTAGATTCTTATTCGTCATTGCATTCACCTCGGGATTCGTAAGGCGTTTTAGGTTCAGTTGAGTTGCCGGCATTGTGGAATACCTTCTGTAGTTCGAGGGCAGCAGGCTTCGGCCTCCCCAGAAAATCTACGATTGAAGTATTTGCTGGGCAAGGAAAACTGTCGTGTCCCATCCAAACCAGAAATCCACCACATTTTGGAAAGCGGCCCTTACAGGCCGAAGCAGCGATCACTAGCGCTTTTGCTTGACGTTCCTGGCTCCAATCAACGTATTCGGCAAGGTTCGCGGGGGGACGTCCATGCTGTGCGACGAACTCAGGCTCTTCAATCCACCACGACATGCGGCGCCACAAGGGGTTCTCCTCATTACATGGCATAGTCGACAGGCTGTCGGCTGCCCAGGTAATGATGTCGATGGGGGAAGCGCCTGGCGCCCCAGTTTCCGACCGAAAAAGGGCGTCGTCCTGGCTCCAATACTCCGCCCATTCTGACTCAGTTGCCCAAAGCTTCCATGGGCCATGAACATCCCAGTGAACCGATTTGCCAAAATCTCTTGATTCCGCGGTAAACGTGGGGCCGCTAGAGGATGTGGGCAGGAATCGCCTAGAGGGATCCAGTGCGCTTACTACCGCTTTACATGCTGCTATAAGCGGGTGCGCGCCAGAAACCGGTCTACCGCCGCCTGTTTTGCTACCATCCGCTCCACCTTGCAATTCATTGCCGCCGCACCAGATGATCAAGGATGGATGGTGCTGCCTTCGCTCAACATAAGATCGCGTGATGGACGCCAACGCCTCAATAGATGCCGGATCTTCTGGTGGCCAATTTTCGAGGCCAGACGACGACAATGGCAACTCCTGCCAAACAAGCAGACCAAGCTCGTCGCAGATATTGTAGAACACTTCCTTTTCCAGAAAACCACCGCCCCACACGCGAAGAAGATTACAGCCCATATCTCGGTACCCTGTGAGAAGGCTGCGGTATTGTTCATCGGTGACGTCTGCAAAGTTGGGACGAATGGGAGTCCAGTTTACGCCCTGTAAAAAGGTAGGAACACCGTTGATACAGCATATCCATGGATCTGCATCCTTAGGGCTATCGTCGCAACTAGCCCACTCTACAGATCTGAAGCCAACTTGGTGCTCTATAGAGTCCTCCTCGAGATCGCTGTGCATTATAAATGAGCACCTGAGGGTGTAAATCGGTTGTTCTCCGTTCCCATTACAAGTCCATTTATCTACCAAAAGATGCTGCCAACGGACACCTGCGGCTATTTCCTGAGAGGTGGCGACATCGTGGTGTACAACTGTATCACCGCGATTAAGCGACAAATAAACTAGTGAGCCTTCAGGAACTGATGCCCGGACAAACAGGTCACCCTGTCCGTCTGTTAGGGTGGCGTAGCACCGAAATTCTTTAATTATCGCTTCATCGTGAACCAGTAGTTTTATGTCGTCCCATATGCCAGTTTGAACAAGTCGGGCGGTCCAGTCCCACGTGTAATTGAACCTCGGCTTCCAGTCTGTCATCTGGGAGGTGTACCCGAACTGGCCTAACCATCGAGGAGGACAGTCGAAGACAATCTGCAACCTGCAATCTACAGTCTCTCCGTCGAACGGAATGGTGAACCTTTGCGGGAGGTGAGAGGACTTAAAAGCTCCAATTTGTACACCGTTTGCATATATCCATCCGGCGTAGTCCAGACCGTCGCAGATTAGTTCGTGCATCGAAGAAGGTTTGAACCATGTGGATGGAATCACGGTTGAAAAGATCCAGTGCCTGTTCTCTACCCACTCGCATTTCCTTGCGTTAAGGCCAGTGTTCCAGTCGTCAATCACTACAGCACGAAGTAATGCGCTTTGTACTGAACCTGGAACTTGAGCGGGAATTTCCGAAATCTCAGCCTGTGAGGTCATGCCGGTTTCCAGCGTGTTTGCAAACCGCCAAAAGTAGGGGGTCCAGCCTGATATTTTCCAGTTGAGTTTTGACAGATCATGCAATGTCTTCATTTTGTTACCACAACTTTTATTAATGGCTTAATCCAATTGGGTCCCGGCGGTAAACCGCGCCAACGAGTTTGGCGATCGGTCATCAAAACTTTTGGAAAACCATGTGCGTCGTGCAGATATCTTATTCGTTATTTACCGTATATCCTTTAATAAAGTGCAACTGTCAACGTTGCAAGGCAGTCGTCGGCGGTGGGCGCACGCGTGTTCAACATCCAATCAATGTTTGTCGATCAAATAATAACCCGTCCCTAATTATGGCCGCTAATGGTTGTCGCGATCTGCAGGTTATTTCGCTTGCAAGTTATGTTATTTATCACTATCAACGTCGCGACTGCCTGTGCTGTCGGCTATTGATATCGGTGAATTAAACCTGCTACAATGGCCCACCCGGTCATCCTAACTACGCCAACCAGGAGATCTAAAATCAAATCCCAACTGCACTCAATATTACGCCAAGCTGTCAATCTAGTGGCAGTCATCACCCCGGTCATTGCTCTATCCCTCTCCGCAGCAGCTGCAAAACCTGCCCATCCCGCTCACGCACGTCCCTTCGTGCCGCTTCCGCCGCCGGTTGTAAGAAGCCGAGGAGCAATATTGATTGATGCCGAATCTGGGCGCGTATTGTGGGCGCATAACCCCAATCGCGAGCTTCCTATGGCAAGCACGACAAAATTGATGACTGCAATATTGTTTTGTGAACGCGTTGCTCCTAATACGATTGTGGTTGCTGGCGCCGATGCCGCCAATACTCACGAGTGTTCGATGCATCTCAAGGTTGGTGAGAAGGTGACTGCTCACGACTTGCTCCGCGCCATGTTGTTACGATCAGCTAATGACAGTGCCGTAGCCGCTGCAGACGCGGCAGCAGGAAGCGTTCCGGCGTTTGTCAAGCTAATGAACGAACGTGCTAAACAGATGGGATGTACGCGAACGCACTTTACTAACCCGGATGGCCTTCCCAACCCCGACCACTACACAACTGCCCATGATTTGGCGATTATTGCCGCTGCCGCTATGCGAGTGCCGCGAATTCGAAACGTTGTGAAACTCCTAAAGGCGCGAATTCATCGGTCTATCGATAAGCAAGATGAGATAATGGTAAATCACACTCATTTTGTAGGGCACTTTCCGGGAGCTGATGGCGTCAAGACTGGTTGGACGGATGCCGCAGGTCATTGCCTGGTAGGATCTGATACTCGGGGCGGTTGGGAATTGATTTCGGTGGTTCTACATAGTCCCAATTTCGTTAAAGAGACAGAGAGCATTATGGACTATGGCTTCCACAACTTCGAACGCAAGGAGGTTGCCCCTGCAGGTGCAACGCTTACCACCTACCGTGTCGAAGGTGGTGTACGCCCTGTTGTGAGTGCAGTAACTCCATTACCGGTCTACGTCGTTGTTTCCAAAGCGGATAAACAACCCATTAAATTCTATCCGCAGCCCGGTACGCTTCACGCACCAATCGATAAGGGCGGTCCGGTTGCCGTAGGTGAATTTATGCAGGGCAACACGCAGCTTGCAACCACAATATTGGATGCAGCGTCCACTGTAGATATCCCGCCTGTAGCGGCCAAGGGCCCAACAATGGCGGAAGCTGTTCGATTATTGCTTACAACAGCGCTTGTTCTGGTATTCTTGGTGTATGGAATTAGAATTACCTCGGCTGCACAAAGCGCTCGCCGACGCCGGCGTGGCATCGAGGCGGGCCTGCGAGGCGATGATCGCTCAGGGCCGCGTTACCGTTAACGGAAAGCGTGTCGACCAGCAGGGAATGCGGATCAACCCAGCTACCGACCAAGTTCGGGTGGATGGGGGCCTGATCGTTATGGATGCCCCTGCAGCCCCAGTTTATATCATGGTGAACAAGCCGGTGGGATGCCACTCTACCGTATCTGATCGGCATGCATCGTTCACCGTGATGGATTTGGTGCAGGAATTAGGAACCAGGGTTTACCCTGTGGGGAGACTGGATGCACTAACCTCTGGTCTTTTGTTGATGACTAATGACGGTGACTTCGCCTATAAAGTCACTCACCCTCGCTACCACGTTCCGCGAACCTACAGGGTGCGAGCACGAGGGTTTGTAACCCGTGAAACTGCTACGCGACTAGCTGAGGGTATTGAGCTGACAGACGGTATGACGCTTCCTGCAGAGGTGAAGTACATTGATTATGACCCCGCTACTGCTTGCACAATCATTGAGATCACCATATATGAGGGGCGCAACCGGCAGGTTCGCCGCATGTTTCAGGCTGTGGGGCACCCTGTAAAGGAGTTGTCTAGAATTGCATTTGGGAGCCTGTTGTTGCGCGATCTGGCTTCGGGAACATGGCGTAAATTGAGACCGCCCGAGGTTAGTTCTCTTCTCAACGAGGCAACAACCACTTCCAACTCTCCAGGTACGCAACCAGCAAATGACCGCCGAAAGGGGTCAAAGCCGCGATCATGAAGTGGTTACCCCTGGCGATTGCTATACTGGTAGTTTACGGCTGTACACCTCCTCGACGCTCCAATATCGGCGCGAAAAGGTCAAGTTCGGCCACTCACTTAGTGGATGCAACAGGTAAAACGGTGACCCTTTCAGCCTATCCCCAACGGATCGTTTCTGCTGCACCAAGTATCACGGAGACCATATACAGCCTAGGCGCGCAGAATCGCCTGGTACTCGATACTACCTCATGTAAGTACCCGCCTGCGGCTGCGCTTAAACCACACTTCAACGCTGTCAGTGCGGATGTCGAACCCATCCTGGCTGCAAACCCTGATCTTGTCATCTGTGTGGCCGGGGAAGACTCGCGTCTGCTACCTGGGCTTCTAAAGGCGGGAGTACCAGTAGTGCAGGTCAAGGCATCCAGCCTGAAGGATGTCTATCAAAGCATTCAAATTATTGGACAGGCTGTGGGACTTACACAGGCGGCTGTTAACCTTAACCAGGAGATTGCGAGCCGCATACACAATGTGGAGGCGCGTGTGAGGGGATTGAAGCGTCCCACTGTGCTAATGGTCTATTCATCCAATCCAATCTACACAACAGGTCCTCAGTCCTTTATTAGCGACATCGTACGCGCTGCTGGTGGAGAGAATGTGGTAACAAGCGAACCTCCTGGTGATGTTTTGTCATCCGAACAGGCGGTCGCGTTGCATCCACAGGTGATAATATGCGATCCGGGTGTAGCTGTACAACTCACGAATATGCCCGGCTGGAAGCAATCAGTTCCAGCCGTCATGAACCACCGATTCTATTCCGACGACAACCTGAACCGACCCGGGCCGTCGCTGGCTGCCGCCTGTGAGCGCTTGGCAGCGTGGTTGCATCCGAATCGACGCGGTGCAGGCTCTTAACGTTCTTCCGTGTAAATAACAACGCCATTTTTTGTACGAGCCAATAACGACTTGCATGCCTGTTTTTCCGTACTATATTCATTAATCTTTGCTGTAGTTCTGGTTTCTAAGTGTTAAACTTCACTGCGAGAAGGAAGAGGGATCCATGAACACGAAGTTATCGTATTTGGTCGCTGTGTCACTTGCCGCGGCCACAGGGCATGCCGCGGTCGCACAAGGAGCTCCTGTGACTTTGAAAGTGAATGCTGGCAAAGTGTTGCAAACTGTTAGTCCCACTATGTTTGGAATTAATACCGCCGTGTGGGACAAGAACCTGGATGAGCCATATACAATCAACCGAATACGACAGATGGGAATAGGGATACTAAGGTTTCCCGGAGGGTCGACTTCCGATGGGTACCATTGGGAAGCAGGAATAAACGGCAAGAACGGCAGGCCGTCGCATCCCAATTTTGATGATTTTGCGCAGGTTGCAAAGGGAGCCGATACGCAGGCGATGATCACCGTGAACTATGGAAGCGGTACAGCCTCGGAAGCGGCGGCCTGGGTAAAGTATTCCAATATAACTCGACATTATGGATTTAAGTACTGGGAGATTGGAAACGAGTGCTACGGAGGTTGGGAAGAAGACAAACACAAAATACCGCATGATCCCTACACGTACGCCTCCGAAGCTGCTAAGTACATCACCGAGATGAAAGCCGCAGACCCTACAATTAAGGTGGGTGTGGTGGTGGAAACCGGAGAAGACGCGTACGCGAATAATAAGGACCATGCCGCAATTAACCCTGTTACCGGAGTGACGCATTACGGTTGGACTCCAGTGGTGCTGAGTACCATGAAAGCTCTGCATGTGTTACCGGATTTTCTCATTTACCATAGGTACGAGCAGGCACCTCACCACGAATCCGACGCTGCTTTGTTGCAGGATGCCAAAACCTGGAATAAGGATGCGGCTAATCTTGAGATGATGAAGCGCGATTATCTAGGTTCCGCAGGTAAAAAGATTCAAATTGTCTGTACTGAGAACAACTCCGTTTACAGTAACCCGGGCAAGCAGACGACTAGCCTCGTAAATGCTTTGTACCTTGCAGACAGTGTAGGTAACTTGTTGAAATCGCCCTTCAGAACCTGGATTTGGTGGGACCTGCGCAACGGTGTAGACACAAGTAATAACCTTAGTTCTAGCCTATATGGATGGCGGCCATATGGTGACTACGGTGTTCTACAATTGAATCGCGATGAATACCCCACGTTCTACGCGTTTAGAATGCTGAAGCATTTTGCAAGAGGAGGGGACCGCATAGTGGACGCAGTCAGCAGTACCGATATGGTAGGTGCCTTTGCGTGTTTGCGAAAAAACGGGGATTTGGCCCTCCTGCTCATTAATAAAAGTCCCAATAACATTCTAAGGGATCATGTTGAACTGCGCGCATTTAAACCCGTTGGTGGCGCGACAGAATACTTTTACGGCATACCACAGGACGATGCCGCAAAGAACGGAAAACCTGAACACGGCGTCCAACGGAAGGCATTTAATGCCTCAGGTGCGGAGTTCTCCATCAGCCTGCAGCCGTACTCTCTCACTACCGTCGTGTTGCATGAGCGCTAAATTACGTTGGGTGCAACTACAGGGCAGTGGCAGCATGCTACTCTGCAGGTATTTGCCTGAGCGGTTGCTTGACAAGAGTTTAGACCGAACTGTATACTATATGCCTGTGTGAGGTGACGTGTACAATTTCCAGATGCACGGGCAATATCGTCAGTGCACTTTTACTAGTACAGGGGTGACCTATCAACAAAGATTTTCGCGTTAACGAGCAAATATTGCGTGGTACCAAGGACGTTCGAGTACGTGACGTCCGCCTGATCGATGAAACTGGCCAGGCTCTTGGAATTGTGAGTGCACGAGATGCACTTGCCATGGCAGTTGAAAAGGGTCTCGATCTCATTGAAGTGGCTGCTACCGCTCAGCCTCCAGTCTGTCGCATAGGTGATTACGGCAAGATAAAGTATGAGCAGGGCAAACGAGAGCGCGAGCAGCACAAAAAACAGCGCCAGCAAGAGTTGAAGGGTATCAAGATGCGACCCGTTACTGCTGAGCATGATTTTATGGTTCGAGTTAAGCACGCTCTGGAGTTCATTGAAAAGGGTGATAAAGTCAAGATCACCATTCAGTTCAAGGCGCGAGAAATTACACATCCAGAAATTGCGCGAAAACTGATGGACAGGATGACCGAAGCGCTTGCGGAGAAGACGGTCGTAGAAAAGCCCGCATCCATTGAGGGCAAATTTATGACAATGATCGTAAGCCCAAAATCTTAATCCGCAGATGCGGATTCACAAGGCAAAACAATGAAAGCAAAAGTGAAAGTCAAGCTGAAAACCCGCAAGACTGCGGCTAAGCGGTTCTCGGTAACGGGGACCGGCAAACTTATGCATGGTAAAACCGGCTTGAACCACCTAATGCGTAAAAAAGACCACAATCGTCGCCGAAATCTACTCGCAGACACTACGCTTGATAAGGGCAACGAAGTGCGCATTTCGCACATGATGGGCGAAGGCCACTAGGCCCATAGTTCTTACTGCAGTCACCTGCACCAATCTGGTTAGGCCCGCAGGTAGCAGGGATATGCAACCAAAGGAGAGAATTTTATGCCGCGCGTAAAACGTGGCCTTATGACCCACAAGCGTCACAAAAAGGTGCTTGAAAAGGCTAAGGGATATTGGGGTGGTAAGCGCAATCTGTTCAAGACTGCTCATGAACAGATGCTTAAGTCCGGCAACTACGCATATAGAGATCGACGCAACCGCAAGCGGGACTTTCGTCGCTTGTGGATTACGCGTATTAGCGCGGGCTGCAGGGCTCAGGGAATGCAGTATTGTAGGTTTATCGCTGGTCTTACACGCGCAGGTATCGAACTAGATCGTAAGGTTATGGCTGAAATGGCCGTGTCAGATACACAGTCGTTTAATCAGCTCGTCGCTCTTGCGGCGAGCGCCCTTAAATCTGGAGAAGCCACCCCGGCCGCCTAGCTGCCATAACTACTTTCATATGAATTCGCTCTGTGCTACCGCTTCTCCTCTTTAGGCGGCAGTACGGGGCGATTTGCTTTTAGATCCCCAGGAGACGGCTGTGACCGACCCAATAAACGAGATGTTAACTACGGCGCTGACGTCAGTTTCGGCTGCACGAAACAGCGCAGAACTTACTGAACTGGAAACGCAGTTCCTCGGCAGAAACAAGGGCCTTAATGAGTTAAAGCGAGAGATCGCCAAGCTGCCGAAGGAAGAGCGGCCATCGTTTGGTTCGCGAATAAATGACGCGGCTGCACTTTTGGAACGAGAGTTTGCCAAGAGGAAGACAGAGCTCAAATCAGGGGAACTGAACGAGCGGATTCGCCTTGAAACAATCGACGTCACCCTTCCAGGCACTGAACTGCCAATGGGTAGGCTTCATCCTCTCAGCACGACCACTCTGGATATAAAGGCAACCCTGGGTGGTATGGGATTTGAGTTTGTTGACGGGCCGGAACTAGAGGACTATAAGTACAATTTTGAGGTTCTGAACTATCCTGAGGATCACCCTGCCATGGATGAACAGAACTCATTCTTCATAACTCCCTCTAAGCTGTTGCGTACACAAACGACCGCACTTCAGGGTCGCGTGATGGGCGAACGTCGACCACCGTTTAGGATCGCTACGGTCGGCCGCTGCTACCGGTATGAGGCTGTCGATGCTACCCATCACCATACGTTTCATCAGGTTGATGTATTCATGGTAGATGAAAAGATCAGTATGGCGGACCTTAAGGGTACTTTGGGCACCTTTGCACGCAGCATGTTCGGAGGAGACACGACAGTACGGTTTAGGCCAGATTTCTTTCCGTTTGTCGAACCTGGAGTAGACTATTCCATCTCATGGAAAATGCCAGATGGGCGCATAAGGTGGCTGGAGTTAGGTGGAGCTGGATTAATCCATCCGTCCATTCTGCGTGCTCACGGCATTGATTCGGAACGGTATAGTGGCTTCGCCTTCGGCCTAGGTGTTGAGCGAATTCATATGCTTCGCCACGGAGTAAGTGACTTGCGCCTTTACCTTGACAACGATCTCCGATTCCTAGAACAGTTTTAGCGAGGGAGTAGGTTAATGCAAGTTCCATTTGAATGGCTAAAGAGCTTTTGTGATCCCGGCGTCGAAGTTGAGGATATTGCTCAGCGACTAACGATGGGAGGACTTGAGGTTGAGGGTATACAACACGAGGCGACCGAAGATCAGCCTGTTGTGCCCGTACTCGACGTGTATATAACACCGAACCGCGGAGACTGCCTATCTATTCTGGGTGCAGCCCGCGAAGTTTCAGCCTTGTACGATGTTCCACTTCAAATGCCAAAGTACGCGGCGTCTTGCAAGGGGGGGGTGGTAGACAGTGCTGCGATGGTATCTGTTGAGGATCCACTGCTATGCCCGCGGTATGCGGCTCGCGTTATTCGTGGAGTAAAAGTTGGGCCATCTCCCTTGTGGATGCAGCGAAGATTGATTGCCTGCGGCCAGCGTCCGATCAACTGCGTTGTAGATGTCACAAACTACGTCATGCTTGAGCTGGGACAGCCGCTGCATGCATTTGATTTGAAGAAGCTTGCAGGCGAGCAGATAGTCGTACGTTTGGCGCGGGATGGTGAATCTCTCACAACCCTAGATGGTAACGCACGAGTTCTACCAGCCGGTACACTCGTCATCGCCGATGCCATTCGGCCTGTTGCCGTTGCAGGCGTAATGGGAGGTGAAAACTCGGAGGTCACTGAACTTACCGAGGACATACTGCTGGAAGCGGCCCACTTTCAACCGCTTTCCGTACGTAGGACGGCACGAAACCTGGGAATGCGAAGTGAGGCATCCTACCGATTTGAGCGATTCGTGGACCCCGAACTGGTGTTGACTGCACTGGACAGGGCCTGTCAGCTTTTAGAGGATATGGGTCTTCCTCCTGCCCTGGACGGACATATCGATGTTCGTGCAGCCGAACCGAAAGAGCGCAGTGTAGCGATAAGAGTGAGTAGAACGTCTGCCCTTTTAGGTCTATCAGTCTCCCTGCCGGACGTTGTTGAATGCCTACGAAGGCTGGGTATTACCACGCAGGTAACCGATGGTAACGACAAGCTAGTTGCTCTTATACCCAGCTACAGGCCCGATTTAATGCTGGAAGAGGATCTGGTTGAGGAGGTGGGGCGCATCTATGGGTACGAAAAGATTCCGGAGACGCTCCCACATTCCGTCGCGATAAATGGTGGCGACAACGCGAACGGAGAAGCGCGTACGCTCGTTCGGCGCACGCTCGCGGCATGTGGTCTGCAGGAGGTTGTTTGCCACAGTCTTACGGGACCCAGAGCATGGGATACTCCATCTGAGGCGGTGGACACAGTATTGGTGCGCAATGTACTTTCGGCGGAAGTCAGTCGCCTACGGCGTTCTCTTGTTCCTGGTTTGCTAGAAACGGCCCGTAAAAACCTGGCATTTGGTCGAGCGCACATGGGACTATTTGAGATTGGTGCAGTTTGGCATCTTCAGGATGGCGAGCCGGTTGAAAAATCGTCTGTTGCGTGTCTATTGGTGGGGTCGCTTACTCCATCGTCGTGGAGGCGCACAAGTGAGAACAGCGACTTCTACACGATACGAGCCGTGGCTGGTCGCCTATTACAGGCATTCGGAAAGCTGTCCCTTCAAATCGAGCCGCTTAGTCATGATTTAGCAATGTCCCTCACGCGCTTTCACCCGGGTCGCTCGGGCCACATTGTCGTGAACGGCGTAGAAATCGGTATCATTGGAGAGCTGCATCCTGCGATGGCGGAACAGTTGGGGTTCAGAGAGCGTGTTTATTTCTTTGAGCTGGATGGTGATTTTCTAGTCTCAAACTCTGCAACCATCGGACAGTTTGTCGCACTACCGCGCTTCCCAAGCGTCAACCGCGATATCGCGCCCCGCATACCGGAAGCGCTGTCCTATTCAACGGTGGAAAGGGCCGTTCTACACGCTGGCTGCGACCTTCTTGCAGGAGTGCGTTTAACGGATTTGTATACGGGTGAACATATAGCGAAAGGCTTCAAGAGCCTTACCTTGTCGCTAAGCCTTCGCAGCCCGGAACACACCCTCAGTGACGTGGAAATTGAGAATGCCGTCGAACAGGTTCGCCAGTCACTAAGATCCTCGTGCAGCGCGACATTTGCGGGAGATCCCGTTTGAGTTTACGGCTTGAATTTGCTATTTAGTATGAATGCTGGCATGGCTAATTCCTGGAAGAGGATGCGGAGTAAGTTGATATACAATCTTCCATTTCCCATGCCAGCCGTTGTTTGCTAGCATAGAATTCTGCTTCTTAGAAGTCAACTACCCAACCTCGCTCGGAAGTCGGTTTTGCGAACGGTAAGGCCCGTGGCATATTGATGCGTGTCATGGTGTACCCCAAGCCTCATCTATCTAATCTGGTTCAACATTCGATAAAGATGGTCAGTCCTCGCCTGAGTGACCAGAGAATTGATCCTCCGGTTGGCGGATTTACACCGTGCTCGCAAACACCAGTACCTTCCATTTCGTCAGAAAGATAAAGAAATTTGGCTGAGTGGCAGTTGGCGTGACTGTATCGTTTCAGGTTTGGTAGATGTATACAGCCCTTTGATATTAAGCCGTTGTACCCATTCCACACCAATTTGGTTAATGCTTCAGTCCAATAATATATTAATATTAATATGTTTATATAGTTGTTCGTGATTGAAGCTGTAGGGCAAAGCCTACGGGAGGCTTTTGATGAATTGTCGATCCGCACGCAGGAGCCTGAATTTATCCATACTTGTTGCCATTGCTTTACTTCTTTCTCAACCTTTGATGGCAGAACACAGTCCTGCAACGAATAGTCCAGTTATTCTCAAGGCGCCAGATCAAAATAATGACAGCGACAGTGAACTCCAGATAATAACACTTAAAGAAGCAATTACCGAAGCGCTAAATAACAACCAGCGAATCCGCGCTGCTGCTGGGTTGCTAAACGCTGCTGCAGACGACGTGCGTCGCAACAGGGCGAAGCTTTATGGTGAGCTTAATGTTTCGCTGTCGTTTCAGGCTCTCAATGACAAGCAACTGTTACGTCCATTGGCTGGCCCGGTTTCCCCCTCTGCCATAGGGCAACTACCATTTGCTCAGTATCAGCTGCACTCCGGTGTTACCTACAGTTATCCTTTATATACGGGCGGCAAGTTGGCATATCAGATTGGCATTTCAAAAGACGCTGCGGAGCTTGCGCGCCTGGTGTTAGCCAACTCCAGCTCCGACGTCGTCTTTAACGTGACCTCCTTGTATGTCGAGGCAGTCGCACTTCAAAAGCAGTGTACTGCAATTGATGCAGAGTTGCAGGAACTCTCGTCAACTGAAAATCATATCCGCGTAGCCGTAGGCATTGGCAAGATAGCCGGAGTCGATCTTCTAAAAGTAACGGATAGAATTGAAGAGGCTCGAGCCCAACGTGCAACTGTTACCTCGCGACAAACCCGTATACTCGCCATGTTATCCGCTGTCCTCGGCCGAAATGATGTCGGTATGGTAAAGCCCCGCGATCTGCCTGACTCTCTTCCTGAGCTTACCGCGACGCACGGGCAGCTACTAGCCAAAGCCGCCAAATCATTTAGAGTTCTATCTTCTGCAGCTAATGTTGATCAGGCACAGACAGCGGTTAAGTTAACGCAGTCAGACCTTATGCCGTCGGTACAACTGCAGATGAGCTATTTTGAACACACCAACCCTAATTATCCCTTAAACTCTCAAGACACATGGCTTGTTGGAGTGCAGGTTGCCTTGCCGCTAATGGACGGGGGAGAACGGCGAGCCGTCGTTGCAGCCGCGAAAGACAAGCTTGCCGCTGCACGGGCGCAGGATCTGCAATCGCGCTTGGATACTATTGCAGAGCTAACAGCGGCACTCGCCGCATGGGATGCCGCGCATCAACAGGTGACAGCAACTGAGGCCCAGGTGAAGGCGGCAGACGAGGTTGCAAGGATCGAGCAATTGCGATACGAAACCGGGGCAGGAAACATAGAGGATCTATTGCGCGCACGTACGCGACAAACTTCTGCACAGAGCAACTGCATTGAAGCGGTTGCACAGGTGTTCATTGCCGCCGCAGAGATTAACCACGTTGTAAGCGCGGAGGTGGTTAAATGAACCAGAGATTGAAACGGATAGTAGTGCTGCTAGTAGTCGTTTTTATTATAGTCGGGTTGGTGCGGCTGAGATCCCTGCGCGTTAGACAGCTCGCGTCAGAACCCACAGCAGTAATCGCACCATTGTCGGTTCATGTGGCGAAGGTGCGCATGGGAATTCTTACCGATACCGTTGATGAATTAGGACAGGTTAAGACGCAGACAGAATCGACGATTTCGCCGCAGGTTTTGGCACGGTGCCTAGCAGTTTACAAGCGGGAGGGGGATACCGTTCATAAGGGCGAGATTATCGCCAAACTGGATTCAACGGAACTTGAGCAGATAGCAGCTGCCAGCCGGGATCAGTATATGGGGGGGCGAGCGTCTGCAGCCGCCGCGGGTAGCCTGGTACAGCAGGCTCGGGAGGATTACGTCGCGCGGCTATCCGACTTAGATGGCGCGCGGAGCGCTGTCGCTGCACAGGTTGCGGAGGCTGCCGCAGCTGCACAGAACGTTCAGGGCGCCAGGGCACAGGTGAGCGCCTTGCGCGCTACGTTGTTGTCGGCAAAAGTGGCCGCTGTTACGCAAGATGCGCGAACCGAGCGCGACAAGATACTGTATGCTAACCAGGCTATTTCTAGGGAGCAGTACGAGGCATCTCTAGCCGCGCGGGCTTTGGCGCGTTCAACTGTAACCTCCCTAAGTAGTCAGATCGAAGCAGCACAAGCATCTGTAGCCGCCTCGGAAAGTCGAGCAGCAGCTGTTGAGCAGGCGGTAGCAGGTGCGCGTTCCAAGGTATCTGCTTTAACTGCGGCGGCATCGGTAGCTAAGGCACGCATAGTTAGCCAGGCAAAATCTGCGGTGGCTGTGAACCAACAGGCAAGGGGATTGGCCAATTCTTTACGTACCGCCGAAACGAGAGTTAAGTACGCCACTTTACGGGCACCGTACGACGGTATTGTGACTGCACGACTTGCAGAACCCGGCGATCTAATCGGTCCGGGCCAGCCCGTGGTCAGGGTACAAAAACCTGGAATGGTCCGGGTCATCGTTAACGTTCCGCAAGAGCTCACTTCCGTTGCTCATGTAGGCAACCTTATGACGCTAGTTTTGGATGGTGAGAGCATGAACGTTGCAATCAGTCGTATCTTTCCTGCGCTGAGCCAGGCTCACCAACTAACCGTAGAGGCTGATCTACCTCGGGTGCCGTTTGGGCTCCGCAGTGGCTCTACACTATCGGTGCGAGTGCATGTTAAGTCACAGTTTGGCAAGATTGTGCCCGTGGACTCTGTACTTAGCGGGGATAATGGGACAGTTATTTTCTGTGTCCACGCGGGCAACCTGCAGATGGTACCGGTTAAAGTTGTCTCGCAACAAGGTGGTGAGTATCTGGTTACCGGATCCCTAAACGCAAACGACAATGTCGTGGTGGGGCAGCAGGCACAGCTCATGACCATGTACAGCGGTGAGAAGGTCTCTGCGTTGTCACTTGGAGACGGCAATGAGAATAGTTGATAAGCTGCTGCACAAGCCCCACCTGGTGATGTCCCTCATACTCCTGGGTGCATTTGTTGGGTTCTTGGGCTGGCAGCGCATGCCCGTTAACCTGTTTCCAGATTCCGAGAGGCCGCAAGTTGCGGTAGTGACCGTTTATGCAGGTGCTGACGCATCAGACGTTGAGACAGATGTGAGCCAACCGATAGAACGAGAACTGGCCACCATTGAGGACGTTAGACGGGTAACGTCGGTTAGTAAAGATGAAGTAAGCTCAGTTGTTGTGGAATTTCAGTACAGTAAAGGTCTGGAATCTGCTGCCACTGATGTCGCAAATGCTCTTTCGAAGGTATCGTCGCGCTTGCCTCGTAATGCACAGCCCCCAATGTTGTTTAAGATTTCTTCTGCCACACCTTCCGTCATAACTCTGGCGCTGCGACCTCGCCATGGTTCTCCGCTGGACCTTTCAATGGTGCGGCAACTCGCTGATAATGAGATTAAGGACAGGTTGTTACGTGTGCCGAATGTCTCGAACGTGGAAGTGTTCGGTGGTCACGAGCCCATTCTCCGTATAACCGTTGACTCGGTCAAAATGGCACGATATTCTCTAACACCACCGCGCATTCAAGCAGCGCTGGAAGCCTACAACAGTAACCGGCCTTTGGGATTGGTGATAAGTAATAGGACGCATTATCTTCTCAAACAGCAAGGCGAATTTGCGAGCCTAAACGATGTGCGAAATATAGTGATCGCACATGAGGCTGATGGAGATGTCCACCTTCGTGACGTCGCAGAAGTTACACGCTCGGTGCCGGATGCGCAGAGTTCCTATCATGCGGATGGTCAACCAGCAATTGCAATTAACATCCAACGGTCTCCAACCGGCCATGCGCTAGATACATACAATAGCGTTTTAGCCTGTTTGCCGCAGTTAGAACGCGACTACCCAAACATCCGTTTTTCTGCACCGGATAACCAGGGTGAGCTCATAAAGCTGTCCGTAAGCAACATGCAGGATGCTCTTCGAGATGCGATTGTGATGACCGTTCTCGTCATCTTTGTATTTCTTGCGGACATTCCTTTAATGCTATTGGCAGCAATTTCCATTCCGTTCACGTACCTTTTGACGTTCGCCGTAATGTGGCTGATGGGTTACGAGTTCAATATTGTGACTCTTACTGCAGTAATTGTGGCAGTTGGCATGCTGTTAGATGACGCGATCGTTGTACTTGAAAACATCGAACGTCATCACAGTGAACTGGGAAAAGATGTCCGGGAGGCCACAGTGGGCGGTACCGAGGAAGTGATGCTCGCGGTATTTTCCGGTACGTACGCTACGCTTATGGTTCTGCTGCCGATAATCTTCATAGGGGGCTATGTTCAAACAGTTTTACGACCGATGGCCGTTACCGTGTCTATAGCATTGCTAGCTTCTTATATAGTATCCATCACCGTGATACCATTGCTCGCACCCGTGCTTCTGCGCAAAGCTCACGGTCGTCGACGCACCTTGGTCGAGCGAACAGTAAAGCTGTTCGACAAACATATCGTATCGCGTCTGCGCGACGGCTACGTTTCCGTTGTCACCTCTGCCATTCGTCGCCCATGGCTATTTATACCGCCTGCAATGATTGCCCTGGTGCTCTCATTACGTCAGCTGCCCGTCATAGGGCGTGATTTGATGCCGCCAATGGATACCGGCATCATCAAGGCCTCGGTGCAGATGTACTCCAACACGTCGCTCGCGAACACCAGTAGCGCCGTTGCTGCTATGGAGAAGCTAATTCGCTCGCATCCAGAGGTGGTCTCTGTATCTTCTACCATTGGAACCGAACCTGGCGTTATTTCGTTTGGCACCGGACGAACGCCTCAGCAGTGCGATATGACTATACATTTGACGGACCGATTTCATCGAAAGACAACAATTTGGGAACTCGAGAATGAGATTCGCCGGCAGATGCGCAGTGTGCCTGGTGTACAGTTTGCGGACGTTTTTGACTATGGTGCAACACCCCTGTCTACTGTGGGGGCTCCCGTGGACATAATGATTTCCGGGCCAGATATGCCTGTTCTGTCCGATTTGGCAGCGAATATCTCACATAGACTGGAAGCAAACGTTCGAGGTCTCACATCGGTGCGTACTTCTTGGAACCTCGAGTCCCGTGAGCTACAATTTCACTTCGTGCCTGAACGCGCTGCTCTCTACGGCGTTTCGCCTCTCGATTTGGCTAGCCAGATACAGGGCGGCCTCCACGGTCTGCCAGCCTCTACGTATCGCGTCGCTGGAGAGGAAGGGCTGCCGCTGTGGCTGCAGTTTGCGAGCTACGATCGGTCATCAATAGCCGCGCTACAAGGCTATCGTGTGCAGACGCCTCACGGCGCAATACCCCTTGCGGATTTTGGTGAGATAAGTACCGCTAATGTGCCCACGATTATTTCGCGGCAGTCGCTGCAGCGCACAATTGATATTCGTGCATTTAGAGCAAAGACACCTATAACGCAGTTGCAGAGTCAGATAGAGAAGCAGCTGAGTTCCATTCGGCTACCGCGTGGATATACCATTAGCTACGAAGGTGAACAGAAGTTAATGGAAACGTCCTTTGTTCGATTAATGAGTGCACTCGGAATTGGCGTGTTTCTACTATATTTCTCGCTGGTCCCTGCATTTCGGTCATGGTTACATCCGGTGATAATCATGGTTGCTATTCCATTTGGGATAATTGGTGCAGCTTGGGGACTTATGTTGGCAGGGTTACACAGTTCGATGCCTTCTATGATGGGAATGATATTGCTATCAGGCATTGTGGTCAAAAACTCCATTCTCCTAATCGACTTCATTGAAGAAGCAAGGTCGTCGGGTAAAAGTGTGGATGAAGCGTTGGTGGGAAGTGTAGTGGTACGCACACGACCAATTCTAATGACCGCTGTTGGCACCTCGATAGGTATGGTGCCGGTTGCTATGGGATGGGCAATCGGTCTTGAGCGACTGGCCGGCCTCGGGACGGTTGCAATTGCCGGCTTGCTCGTTTCCACTATCTTCACACTCGTCTATGTACCGGTCTTCTACAAAATCGTGGAGTCGCTTAAAGCCCGGTTTGAACATAGTGCGCACACGACTGAAAGAGGTAGCTAAATTCTGTTTATCGTGGAATAACGAGACTTGCGTGGTGCATTACACGCCGTAGGGTGTAATACCTGTCGATTGTACAAATCACCGAAACGGGCCAATCAACCATTTCGTAGGGTCATTGATATTGTTGAGAAATGGAGAATACAGTGATGATTGTAACCACGAGCGGCGAAATAGCGGGGGCGACAATTTCGGAATACCTAGGTATCGTCCGTGGTATTGTTGTTCGCACACCCAACATCGGTCAGGGGTTGATGGGCGGCCTCGAGTCTGTTCTTGGCGGCCGTAACCAAACTTTTAGCGGGATTTGTGAACAGGCGCGCGCCGAGGCAACGGATGCGATGGTTCAACACGCTCAGGGTTTGGGAGCTCACGCAATAATCGCTATGCGTTACGACTCGACTGAATTGCAGGCCGGCATGACCGAGGTACTGGCGTATGGCACTGCCGTAACCCTGAACGGGAAGTAATTAGCTGATGATGAAACGGTGGAGTTTCAGACTCTCTGGTCTTAATCTCCACTGTCGATACCTGGCATACGACAGTAAATAGTGAGGCAGCAACCGTCTTAGATACATTGAAGACTGTTGATGCGACCACTAATTCGAGGACCCAACCGGAGGAATTAAGAGAGCGGGAGACGAGGTTCGAACTCGCGACTTCTTCCTTGGCAAGGAAGCGCTCTACCACTGAGCTACTCCCGCACATTAATCAAACGATGGGCAAGAGGGGAGTTGAACCCCTACGCCTTGCGGCACTGGAACCTAAATCCAGCGTGTCTGCCATTCCACCACTCGCCCAAATTGCAGGACGTCTTGTCCGGCAGTATCGCGTGGCCGCCCGATGCAATAATATATCATGCACAATATCCCTGTGTCAAGGATGGTTTCCAATTTTGTTCGATCCTACAGGCCTAAGGACCGTTCATTTCACTGCCGTGCCTTTGGGGCCGTACACTGCTGATCTAGCATGTTAAGGTAAATTGAGAACAATCGGCCGATATCTGAAGAGTTTATTAGTTGAACGTCTTTCGCCCTAAGTAACGCAATGTCTACTCGTTCCTGACCAATATGCTGTTCTGCGCTCGCAATCAACTGTTGATGTTCACGCGCCAAATCGTGCGGGGGGTGAATTTCACCTATATTTCGTAATTGATCTGCCAAAGCGAGTACAGTTACGGCCGAGTCGTAATCTTCCATAGCCACCATAGCCTTTCCCAGAAGCTCGAACATGTCGTAGTTGCTACCGATATCCGTTCGTGGAGGCAGCCAGTGAAGACTTTGGGCCTGCTTTAATGATTGGCGCAGGAGTACTGCGTCCGAGGCACGTGTACTCGCCAAAATCAAATATAGATAACAGGTCAAGTTGAACCTGTCATCGTTCCAAATGTTAAGCTCAGCTAATAGGAATTTAAACTGCTCACTCGCTGTATGATAGTTATCAGCGTTCAATTCTGTGACAGCCAGGGCAAGACCTGCACGCCATTTGTGCCATGACACGTCAACTGTTGTGATCGCCTGAATTGCACCATATAAAATCCTTGCAGAAGTGACATCCTCATCGCGCAATGCAGCCTGGCATAGATCTGCGATGCATTCCGCAACCAGAATTTCATCGCCCTCGTTTCGCGCTTCAAAGAGGCATTCTAGCAGTAGCTGTTTTGCAGTACGGCGTGTGCCCGAGGACAGCTGTACACATGCTCTTAAGTTCTTGCAATAAATGGCATTAACGGTGCGCTGCAATCTCTTGTGTAGGAGTTCTGCCTCTAAGTATAATGCTTCGGCTTCGGCAAACTGACCCAATTCACATTTCACCGCCGCAATATTCATGAGGTTAGTCGCCATTCCGCGCGGGTCGTTAATTAACCGATATGTGGCTAATGCAGGTGTGTAGTATTGGCTAATGGCACTGCTTCGATGGCCCCTGGCCCATTCTAAATTCCCGCGAACCGTCTGGACTCTCGCTGCATTGCGGAGATCGCCGATGCTGTGCGACTTGCGCCACGCCTGTCTCAGGCACGCTTCCGACTCTTCATACAGCCTGGCTCTGTAGTATTCATGGGCCATTAAACTCAACGTTAGTGCTTCGTGGTACTCGTCACCGCACTCATTAGCAACAGCGAGACACTTTTCGCCCATCGCCAACTTTTGTTCAGTGCATAAATTCTCGCGCAACACAGAGAGATAGGCCAGCATCGGTTCGTGATACCGGCCACGGATCGCACTCATTGTTTGCGATGCTCGTTCCACGAGGTCGTCTGCGTCGGTTGTGTCACCACGGGCGATGGCGATTTTAAGAAGCGCAAGTTGAACCTTAATTAACGCATTCGGTAAATCAGCAGAAAGCGTTGAAGCGTTTAGCGCCGTCAATACAGAACGTGCAAAGGTGAGGTAACCACGAGATTCCCAGAACGCCGTTAGGTTCCATGCGATTTCTGTAAGGCTATCGAGTCGTGCAGGGTCTTGTGGTTCTTCGGATATCTCGTTTGTAAGGATGGCCACGTAATTCGTATGCTCAGTCTCCAACCGATCCAGCCATAGTGCCTGATGATGCCCACGTAGCTCCGAGGCTGCCAGCGTTGAGAAAGATCGCAACACCTCAATGAATTGCGACATGGCCTGCTTGTAGCATGCGCTTGTTACCAGCTTATTGCGTACGAAAAGTTTTACGGGTTCTTGCAGTACATAACATGTCTCGCCTGCAGAGTTCACCATACGAACCAGTGACCAGTCGGTTAGCGAATACAGTGCCCGAGCAACCTGACTGGGATTCGTGCCAGCCTGTTCGGCGATGCTGCCCAAATGTTCGAGATGGAATGGCCCGGCAAAAAGCGCCAAATACCCTAATAAGGATTTTTCTTGTTCGTTGAGCAAGTTGTACGTCCACTCAATTAAAGCGTTCATAGTTCGGTGACGCATCGGACGTGTGGAGTCCTGCAAATCAAGTTCAGTAAGGGCATTCGCTGCAATATTAGATGATAGGGCTGATAGTGACAGGTGTGCCGTTCGTGCCGCAGCCATCTCAATTGCAAGTGGAATTCCCTCTAGTTTTTGGCAGATACTTACGATCTCCAGAATATTGTCCTCACAGACCCGAAACTCCCCGTCTGCCATCGACGCCCGCTCTATAAAGAGCTTAACGGCGGAAGAGTTACTCACAATGCTCTCTAGTGAAGAGGTATCCTCAGCGGGTAGCGAGAGCGGATGGACCCTAAGTCGCCATTCCTCCGCTATCCCCAGCGGTCGGCGACTGGTAGAGAGAATACGGATGAGTGGTAGCTTCCCCAGCAAACTCTTGATCACTGCGGCGGCGTCCTCGATAATCTGTTCACAGTTATCAAAGATCAGCACAGCCGCTTTACCGGATAGGCTGCTGACAATGCGCTGCTCTGGTTCCGCACTGTGGTCATCGAACAGACCTAGAGCGCGAATGGCTGCAGGTAAAATTTGATTGAATTCTGACACGGATGCCAGTTCAATAATATAAACAGGGATGCCCAATACGCGAGGTATTTGGTGCGCTGCTTCTATCGCCAACCTGGTTTTACCAACCCCTCCGCTACCGGTAAGCGTAATAAGGCGATGCTGCTTTAACTTGGCGCAAATCACCCGCAACTCATTCTCGCGGCCGTATATGGTAGGCATGGCACCTGGCATCATTGTGAACGTCGCAGCGGCAGGCGAGCATATTGTCGGTGTCCCGATTTCGTATGGATCATGAGCGGTGGTTTGAGCGAAGGCGGCGAGTTGCTTGATATCGCTGCCAACATCAAGGTTTAGGTCGCGTAAGATACGTGCTCTAAAAGTACGGTAAGCAACGAGCGCATGGAGACTGTCGCCAGTGGATATATGGCATTCCATCAGCATACGCATCAGGTTTTCATCATAGGGATCCACCTGCAAACCCCAATCCAGCGTATCAATGGCGACGCCAAATTTGCCGGAAGACATCTGCATCGTTGCAAGTCTTCTAACACAGGTGATGATGTTGGTCTCTAACCTGGAGCGCTGCGCAAGCACCCACGGAATTTCGCAGCCCGGCATTAATTCCCCGTTGTATAGTTTAGTGGCACTATGCAGTGCAAGTTCAGAACCTTCGATGGAGATCGACATGAGTTGAAGGGCATCGCACGAACATACCGCCGCATCAAGTGAAACCACTCTGCTGCCGGTTTGTGTCAAGGCAGTTCTATATTCGCCCAGCGCAGTGCGGACGTAACTAAGATTAAGACGCAAATTGGCAAGAGCCTGCTGTTCCGTGCTATTGGGCCACAGTGTTCCTGCAAGCCAGGATCGGTCTACAGTCTCTCCTGCACGAATGGCGAGTATGCCCAGTAGCCAGCGCAAATTTCGCGAGCGCCAAGAAGTAACCTCACGGCCGTTGATTAGGAGGCGAAAATTCCCTAGTAGTTGCAAGTGGACGGGTTTTAACATTAAGTCTCTCCACACTTACGAACAGGAAAATGGACGCACAATTTCATTCTAACTCTGCAAATAAAAATGCCGTCACTACTATTATATAGAAAGATAAGACGCTACTGTGCGTGATTCGGTGAATTGTGGCTGAAATATGTGATGTTCGCGGGTTGTACCACGTTTGTATGTAATCGCGGTGCAGAAGGTTCTTTTGACCAAAGTCGAGGCGGGGAGAGAAGGGGTTCGAGTATGACGAGGATGTGCAGATACAAGGCGTTAGTACTGGTCCGGGGCATGACACATGACCACGGACCAGCCTTGACGAAGAGTCATCTAAATCCTCTTACCAAACTGCCAATTAGTAATGCCCAACCGTTAGCAAGCACGAACAGCAATAGTTTTGCGGGCAACGAAACCACAACCGGTGGCAACATCATCATGCCCATGCTCATGAGCGTGGAGGCAACTACCAGGTCAATCACCATAAATGGAAGGTAGATGTAGAAACCGATGATAAATGCTGTTTTCATCTCACTTGTAAGGAACGCCGGAACCAACGTTACCATACTGACGTTGTCCGCAGTCTTTGGCATTGGCGAATGCGAGATGGATATGAAAAACGTCAGGTCACTCTTGTAGGTTTGTCGGATCATGAATGATCGTAGGGGCGTCTCCGCTCTATCCAGTGCAGTGGAGAACCCGATCTGCTTGTGCATATACGGTTCGTAGGCAGTATTGTCAATCGCCCGAAGAGTGGGCTGCATTATGAAAAGCGTAAGAAACAGCGCAAGACCAATAAGTACCTGATTGGGTGGAATTTGTGGCGTTCCCAGCGCACTTCGCAGAATGCTAAACACGATTACGATACGAGTAAATGCTGTCGTCATGATAATGATGGATGGCGCCAGGGTAAGTACTGTCATCAACATCAGAATCTGAAGTGTTACTGCTACCTGTTTTGGGTTGTGCGAGGATCCCATGCCCAGTTGAACACTTGGTATCGGCAGATCTGCTGCCAACGCTGCGTGTTGCATCAGCATGCAAACTGAGCTGAGTGCCAGCGTCAAAAGCGCCAATCGCAGGATCCGTGATCGTATGAGCTGGCGCAGACCTTCTTTCACCCTTGCAGTGAAAATCATCAAATTTACAGTGCCCCCTCTACCTCGGCAACTGTTCGCAGCCGTTGCATAGATCGTGTTACGGCACTTCCGGCCGCAGCTACCGCTTCACCCAGGTCTCCCATGATTGCACTGGATGGAAGTTCGGCTGCGGCAAAATCTACGCCGTCGAGATCCATGGCAGCAGCACGCATGAGAGCTCGAAAATCGCTATCGTTCTCGTGGCCCTGCTCCTGGAATTCGGTAATTAGAGCAACACTCGATCCACTGACACCCAATAGCAGTAATTTGCCGCGAACTTCTACCAATGCCAGGCAGCTGTTGCCGAGCGGAGTACTCTCCACCAGTCGGATATTGCAACCGCTAGCATTTACCGGCTGCTTTTTGGCGAACATTGACTTCGTGATCGCAGCCACCATGCTTCCGGAATGTCGTGGAGTGGCAGTAGACTTGGGAAGAGTTTGCAGTGATAAATTCGGCGTGCTGCTGATTGCGAGCTTTTGTTGAAGTCGCTTAATAAGCTGCAAAGCGCCTACAATGATAAACAGCACAGGAAGAAGGTAAACCAGCATTGAAACACCCTGTCCAACGGTGCGCATGGGACTGGCAATTGGCTTATCGTTACCCGCATTGGTGTCCTGTCTGGTAAGCGCTATCGGGCTAGACGAACTCAGACTGGCACTACCTTGCGCGTGTGCTGCCGCCGTGCTGCGAGTTGTCGCGCGCAGTTGATTGTGGGGTAGGAAGGCTGTTCTCTCATTGTGGAGACCTGCCTCGTGCAGTGCGCGTCGATGAGCACGCTCCGTGCGCATGCGCCATCGGTAAATCCAGCGCTGCCGCCATTTAGCTCGCCACGTTTGACCACGAGCTGTGGAAAGCGCTGTGGGCGTTGGTTGTAGTGTACTATTTGTGTTGGCGATAACCTGCGCATGGGCACCTACACCCATCAGGCAGATGACACTAAGCGTAGCGGCTGCGAATGTCGTTCGTCTGGAGATCATGGCAACCTACCTTCCCCGGCCTAAGCCAGCAACTCTTTCGACAGGGCTTATGATTTCTGTTACCCTAATTCCAAAGTTGTCCTCAATAACCACTACCTCGCCTTTCGCGATCAATCGGCCGTTCACGAGTAGGTCCACTGGCTCACCCGCCACTCGATCCAACTCGACAATGGAGCCCGATGACAGTTCAAGGACATCCTTAATGAGCATCCGCACACGCCCTAACTCTACAGTTACATCAAGTGGTATGTCTAGGATCATATCAAGGCCGCGCGGCATCCCAATATCCTGGCTAGATGTCGCATTGGTGGGTGCGGCCGCTGTTGAAGGAGCTCCAGGTACGGGATTATCGAGACCAGATGTGAGATCACCCAGCATTGCTGCAAGCTCATCCTGATCTAGCAACTGATCACCGGACGATTGCTGAGCATCGGCCGGTACCAGCACACGAGCCATATCTGGCGTCATGAAGAGAGTCAGCTGGGTGTCGGATAGGTCGTTGATTGTAAAGGAGAATGTAATCTCCACTGCGGATCCGCTCATGGCAAAGACAGGCGGAAGGCTTAACGTACCCAGGTGGCTGTTGCAGGTCTCAAGTTCCAGTGTTTCGCCAATCTGATTCCCTATGACCGTGCCGAGCCCTCGAGCCACGCCTGTCATGGCGGTTTCTAGTGCGGGAATCTGGTCGTCCGCAACCTGGTCAGGAGGATTGGCGCCACTGTTTCCAGAGATCAGGTCGAGCATCAACGCTGCGGTCTCTTCTGATACAACGAAAAGGCTCTCGCTAGTAAGTAAATTATTAAAATGGAACTGCGAGCAAAGAACGGACTGCTCTCGCGTCAACAGCTCTTGAATGGGCACTTCACGGACAACTGGCGACTCTAGGATCGTTTCGTGGTTTAGCTGCTCAGCGAACGCCAGCGCCAGCCCGGGACAATAGTCAGCAATTTGTGATTGAATGCCCTCAAGTTCAACAGGTGTAATATCCGGCATGAATTCCTCCAGAATTGTAGATCGGTTACGCGGTACGGCGGTGTCTGGTACCAGGCGCGGCACCTGCATCGGTGTCATTACTGCGGTGGCTTATGTATATGGCCAGTTTTTTGCCCCGAATACCGGGTTTGCCTCGGAACTTGGTGCGGTT
Source organism: Chthonomonadaceae bacterium (assembly GCA_027450145.1). GTDB lineage: Bacteria > Armatimonadota > Chthonomonadetes > Chthonomonadales > Chthonomonadaceae > JAJZFK01. Next base: position 49,905 of record DAIDKH010000016.1, read on the forward strand.
GTCTACCATGACGTCCACATCTTCGTGCTGTTCGCGATCCAGCTTCACCACGTCGCCGACCTTCATGTTCAACAGGTCGGTCACCGAGAACATGGTGCTACCCAGCTTTACAGAAAGCTCTATCGATGTGCGCTCTAGGCGTTTTGCAAGTACACCGGCATGTTTGCCAGTATTTTTCTTTATGCTGCTTGAGAACCAACGTTGAGCACTTAGTTTCGTGGTGATAGGTTTGAGTAGCAAGTAGGGGATACAGATCGACATTGCACCGCGAAGGTCTCCCACTTTTATTTCAAAGAGGATTGATACTACAACGTCGTTAGGAGGCACTATCTGCACAAACTGAGCCTGTGTCTCCATGGACTCTCTCTTGGTGGTAAACTGCGCGATTCCTTCCCAGGCAGTGTGGAAATCCTTCAGCGCTCGATTGATGATCGACTCGGTCAGTGCTTTTTCGATGTCTGTCAGCACGCTGGTGTTCTTCACCATGCTGCCTGGCCCACCAAGAAGCCTATCGATCATGGAGAGAATTACATTAAACTCGACTTCAAGCAGTGCCTGCCCCGCGAGTGGCGCCATGCTAAATATGTTGATGATGCTGCTGGTGAGGGATCGAATGTACTCATCGTATGGAACTTGTTCAACGCTGACTAGATCGACGTGTACAGGTACGCGTAGGTAGGCAGAAAGTGATGAGGCGAACAAGCGCGCAAATGTTTCATGCAGCATCTGCAACGTTCGTAACTGATCCTTGGCAAATTTATCGGGACGACGAAAGTCATAGATTTCATATGCGATAGGCGTCTTGTTGTCTCGGCGTGCTGCCGTCGGAGCGGGTGGCGCCGATGCGCCAGTCGTCGCAGCGGATGCGCTTGTTCGAACAGGCTCTGGGGCTGCGCCAGGGGATTCGCCACCGTCGCCGCTAAGGGAAGCCAACAGCGCCTCTATCTCAACCTGGGAGAGAATTTCTGCCACGAGTTCTTCCTCTACTTTTGCACTATGCGCCGGCTTAAGGTGCTGGAGCCGCACCGGCTTACGAGTTACCAAGCGGATGTCGATGTTCTACGACACCTTTTATCCCTACTCATTATTGGCCGAACACGAGGGTATCTTCAGGCAAATTTACGAGGTGATATGTGGCCCAATAAATGGAACTGCAACATTTGTGATGTTTCGTGGTCCCTGCGGGGCAGCAACTCTCGAATACTTGCTGCGGCAGAGTATTATTTCATTGTGCGTGATCAACCGAGGAAGATCGCGCTGGCAGTAATCAGGCAGTTATTTGCCTACAGCGGTTGAAACAAGGATAATTGCAATGAGCAATTCTGTGCGTATCATGCACTTTGCAGATACACATTTCGGCGTTGAAAACTATGGTAGGCTTGATGTATCGACTGGTATCCATTCGCGCCTGGTGGACCTACGAAGGTCCCTGGGACGAGCGGTGGAACTCGCGTTGAAAGCCGACGTGGACTGCGCATTGTTTGCGGGCGACGCGTTTCATCTGCAGGCCCCTCGTCCAACGGAGCAACGTGAATTTGCGGACGCTCTTCGCCCGTTGATGGAGGCACGCATTCCCATCGTCTTAGTTACCGGCAACCATGACATGCCAACCGCCAGGGGACGAGCGGCCAGTGTCGATATTTATAGAGCTCTTCGCGTACCTGGCGTGACTGTTGCCGATACACCTTCTGTATTTCAGGTTCCATGTCGTCGAGTATCCTTGGCTGTTGCTGCGCTACCATACATGGCCCAGTTGCATGGTACCGTCGAGCGGGGCAGCACACCGAAGAACCGGCAGAATTCCGGGATGGCATTGTACCGGAAGACTCTTCAAGAACTCGAGCAGGCAGTAGACGTGTCGATCAAGTGCCCGGTGGTGCTTTTGGGCCATATATTGGTCGAAGGCGCGATACTGTCGCCCTGGCAGCATGGTTCGTCAACTCATTTTTACGAACCAACCCTCACTGTGAAGGAGTTACAGCGTGGTCCCTGGGACTATGTCGCCCTTGGTCATTTACATCGATATCAGGTAGTGTCTCATGGTAGCTTCCCGCCAGTAGTTTATTCTGGCAGCGTTGATCGGATCGACATTATGGAGGCCGGTGAGGCACGCGGGTTTGTTATTGCTGAGTTAAATCGCGGTAACGCGACGCATAGGTTTGTAGAAGTCGACGTTTGCCGCCCCATGTTTCAGATGGAAGTTGAAGCGAAGGGTAGCAATCCCACTGCCGCGGTTCTAAATGAAATTGCCGAGCACGATCTGCGAGGTGCGATTATTCGGCTAACAATTTCATGCGATCATGGCAGGCGCGGCTTGGTAGACGAGTCCAAAGTACGCGCTGCTCTAGCCACTGCGCAAGACGTGTCAATAGTTTACCAATCGATAACCGCTGAAGTATATGCCGACCGCATGCAGCTTCAACCCTCGGATGCCCGATCTCAACTAGAAGCGTATTTAAACCGGCCGGATTTGCGTAGCCGTAAGCACAATCTTATGCAGGCAGCAGAGCCATTACTTGCGCAGGTGACCGCAGAACTCGACGAGAAGGATTTGGCTTAGTGATTCCGGTGGAACTTACGCTTAAGAATTTCATGAGTTACGGCGAACGACCTGAAACTTTGTCGTTTCAGGATTTTCATACTGCGTGCTTGTCTGGCGACAACGGGAACGGAAAGAGCGCTCTTCTCGATGCAATTACGTGGGCATTGTGGGGGCGAACGCGTATTGCTGGGTCGGCGGTAACCGGCGACGAGGCCCTTATTCGAACGGGTGCCGACGAGATGGCCGTGCGGTTTGAATTTGAAGCCGATCACAAGCGATACCGTATTATAAAACGACTAAAGCGTGGCCAATCAACGCTAAAACCTGCTCTTGTTCTAACGGTTTCGACTCTGCAGGAGGACGGCACATGGAAAAAACTAGGTGCGTTGCAGGGGAGTGTTCAGAAGCGTATTGACAAAATTGTTGGTATGAGCTTCGAAGTGTTTGTGCAAAGTGCTTATCTTCTGCAGGGTCGATGGGACATGTTTTCTCGTAACTCACCTGCTCGACGACGGGCTCTCCTTAGTGAAGCGTTTGGTCTAAGTGTCTACGAACGGCTATGTAATGCTGCTGCGGATGAGACGCGGCGCTGTCGTAAAGATATTTCCCGGCTAGAAGGGTTATTGCGTAAGGTAGATACCAATAGCGCAACGGTGCCTCGTCTGGTCTCGTTAAAGCAGGTTGCGGAACTTGCAGTCGCGGAAGCCGCCCGTTCACTTGCGGTTTGTGAGGAGCAGGTCGCCAGACTAAATACAGAGACCGTTCGCAATAACCAGATACTTTCCCGTAGGCTTCACTTAACGCAGCAGCTGCGCATCCATTCCGAACAGTACAACGAAATAAACCGGAGTTTAACTGATCTGCAGCGCGAGCTTAATCAGATGCGGGCAGTTGTGAGTGCACGCGAAGCAGTAGAGCGAGATTTTCATTTGTTGCAGCAGCTCATTGCTCAGCGCGACACAATAGCGGCCATGGTTATCGAACGAACCCGTTGCGAAGCTGAGCTTGACGAGGCTCGGGGCAGGTTGCAACATGAGGAGGACAAACTTCTTGCCGAAATACAATTGGCTGAGGCTGAATTAGAAGCCAACAAAAAGGAGTCGGGACGAGTCATCGAAATTGATGCTCGACTTGCCGATCTTACTCGGGAGCTTCAAGTGACCGAGGCGCATGCAAGCGAGCTTGCAATGCTTAAGGCTCAGCTCGACGACGTTGAGCAACAGTTTGAGCAGGTGAGGGGGCGTCATGACCTCCTAAAGCAGCAACTTAGTGACTTCGAGCAGATAATGGCGGCTGCTATCCGGCAGAATCGCTGCGTAGAGTGTGAAATGCAGCTGGATCAGGCACATTTGAGAAGTTTAGTAGAAAGGCAAAAGCGACGCCACGGAGAGATGGCTTCCGAAATTGAGATGTTGCGAACTCGTGGCGTTCGATTGTCGCACGAAAAGCGCGCTTTGGTTGCCAGCGTTGCCGTTGCGGCAGATGCGGTAAACGAAGCTGCGCGACTTCAAGGTGCATTGGCTGAACAGAAGATGCAGCGGCGTAACCTTCAGGCCCTTGCGGAAGCATACGACGCCAGCACCGTAAAGTTGGCGACCCTAAAAGCTCGGCATAAGTCAGGTGATTTTGGACCGGCGTTGCGGATTAAGGTGCGCCAATTAGAGGGTGAACATCAGAGACTAAGCACACTTGCAACTCAGCTTCAGGATGTGCAGGCGCAAATCACTCAACTTGAACCGGCCCGCGATCGTTACCAGCAGTTTTCACAGGCTGGGTCGCGCCTAACCGAACTGGCGGCCGAAGAAGAAAAGAAGCGTACGCAATTGTCGGAGATCGACAACCGTATCTCGGTATTGAACAAGGAGTTGGCGGATATTTCCGAGCCAGAACTATCGGAGGACTCTGCCCTCACTCTTCAGCAATTCCAAAAGGACGCAGAGTCTGCGCAGAGAGAACTACACGAAAAGCAACTGCGGCTGGCATCTGTAGAGGTTGAGCTTAAGGCGGCGGAGCAGGCTGCCCTGGAAGCTGCTGAAATAAGGCAGGAAATTGCCACTGTATCAGAACAACTTGCGCTTAATTCCACGCTCGCTCAAGTATTTGGCGCAGATGGTATTCCGTTCAGCATTCTTACGGAACTTGTTTCAAAGCTTCAGAGCCTTGCTAATGCGTTATTGGCCTCCCTTTCAGCCGGCCGACTTTCGGTGGAGCTGTTGATGGAAAAAGCAGCGCGAACAATCTCTCGTGATGGAGCTGTGCTGGAAATACTGGTTAACGATGGCGCCGGCAGTCGACCGTACGAACTCTTCAGCGGCGGTGAGGCGTTTCGTGTAAACTTTGCTCTAAGGCTTGCACTCTCTAAACTGCTCGCAAGTGTTGCCGGTGTTTCACTCAGCACACTTTTTATAGATGAGGGATTCGGGTCACAGGATGGGTCTGGCCGACAGCGCATTGTGGAGATGCTCCGCACGATTGAACAGGAATTTTCAAAGGTAGTTGTCATCACGCATGTGGATGAAATTAAGGACTCATTTTCCACGCGCATAGAGGTCACCCGTGATTTGGATGGCTCGCACATCGCCTTGGTGAACTCCCAGGGCATGGGCCGGTAAGGTATTATAAGTAGACCACAGTGAAATCAGTTTGGCTCGGGTTCTTATGCAATCAATTTCAACGATCTTACTAGCGCAGGTCTCGTTACCAGGTGTTGACCTGCCAGAAGCAGATCTGGAAGCCGACGATCGTGCGGTAGACAGTACCAGTCACTGGATCGTGGTGGTATATGACAACGATTTTAACACGGTTGACCAGGTGATCCGCATTTTAGTTGCGGCTACACGATGCTCATTAACAGAGGCTGAAATCGAAACGTGGGAAATCCACCATCTTGGTAAATCGGTAGTTCACCATGGCGATCGATCGGAGTGTGAAAGGGCGGCTGGCATTATTCGGACAATTGGTATACGAGTTGAAGTGGTCGAGGAGTCGTGAGCCAAACAAACGGGTGCAATACAACTTGCGGGGAACTAAACTAGGTGGGCACGAGAAAAGCGAGAGATCTGGCGGGAATACCTATGACTTTTGCCGCGCGGAGGAATCCTGATAGCGACATCAGGCTGGACGCGTTAGTGAACGCCGACGAGGTTGCTGCCTACCTTCAAACCGAGCGCGAGTCACTTATACAGCGTATATTACAGCCTGCGGGTTTACCGGCTGGCGGCTTTGCGATGGCACATGCATTCTCGGACCTAATGGACCGAGTTATAAGACGACTGTTTCACATCGCATGTGCGAAACACAACGTCGATGCCGCGTCCCTACCGGTATCCCTGGCTGCCACTGGAGGATACGGTCGGCGAGAACTTAGTCCGTTCTCGGATATCGATATCACGTTTATTCCCCAGCGTGATGGCGATACGCGAACCGACAAGGTAATACGTGACCTGTTTGCCCTCCTAATGGATGTGGGTAACACGCGCTGTGGCCTGGAAGTAGGTTACGCATACCGTCTGTTTGAGGACTGTACCAACCTTGACCATCAAACGGCAAGTGGATTGCTCGATGCAAGATTTATTGCAGGGAGCGAGCGCTTGTTCATACAGTTTGAAGATGCGTACTGGACCGGGTTTAATGCCACAGATTTTATTTTCACCAAGCTGGATGAACGCCGTCAGATACTAAGAAAATGGGGTGACACTCCGCTGCAGGTAGAACCCAATCTTAAAGAGGGCCCTGGCGGATTGAGAGACATCCAGACGATGGTGTGGTTAATTCAGGCACGTCAGCATCTTACTGCCGCCAGAGTTCGCGGTGACAGGGCGTGGGAGGCGATTTCCCGCGAAATGGAGCTGAGCCCCGAGATCTGTGCTGGCCTGGGTTCAGCTAAGGAACGCATTCTACAGGTTCGTAATTGCCTTCATGCCTCCGCTTCTGCAGAACGTGACCAGCTGGTGGTTACCCGTCAGGAGGAGATTGCTGAACTTCTAGGTTACATACCTGATGACAACGCACCACCGCTTGAGCGGCTTATGGCGGACGTGTATAAGCACCTGAAACTTATTCGCCGTGTGGCACGGCAGACGATGGAGCATATTGAGAACTGTCGCCTTATTGTAGGGGTTGGGCTGGATTGCAGGCGTAGAAAGTTGGTGCCTGCAAATGAAGCATTAACCAGCGACGATCCTACGTGGCTGCTGTGGGCATGTGAACTGGCCCAAAAGTATGAACTAGATTTCAGTCGATCATTAGAAAACCTGGCTATCGATCTGGTGGGGCAGGGCGCATGCACTCACGATGATGCCACTGCGGCTCAATGTTTTACACGGATTTTAAGTAGTGTGGGCAAGGTCTACCCCGCTCTTCAGCGGATGGCAGACCTGTCCATTTTAGAGTGGTACGTGCCAGAGTTTCGTGGCCTAATGAACCTCATTCCTTACGATCCCGCGCATGACTATACTGTGGGCCAGCACACTCTCTTTGTGATTCGCAACATTGAGGCAATCTTGTCGTGGACGGCAATGGATGGCGAGGAGGCGGTTGAGTTTCGGCAGGTACTTGAGGAACTGCCGCATCCAGAGCGCCTAATGTTGGCGGCCCTTGTTCATGACTGCGGTAAAGCAAACCCTGAAGTACCCCACGCGGAGAGCGGTGAAATTCTCGCACGTACTATAGCACAGCGTCTAGGCTGGGATGCAGCAGCGTGTGAGGACGTTGCATTCCTGGTGAAACACCACCTGCTCATGGCGGAAACATCGCGCCTTCGAGATTTGAATCTTGACATCACAATAAGCGATTTTTGCAAGGTCGTAAGTGATGAAGACCGGTTGAACATGCTTTACCTGTTGACGTATGCGGACACGCGTGCCGTGGGTAATGGTGTTTGGACCTCGGTAAAGGGGAAGTTTCTTCGTGAACTTTGGCTGCGGGCCGGGGCGATGCTCTACACGCCTGAAAGCGGAGACATGGAGGACAAAGCCCTGATGCGGGCACAACGAAGGCTGCATCGCGACCTCACTCTGCAAAACCTCCCACCAGATGCCGTTAGCGAACATATTGCGGCAATGCCAGCCGGCTACCTGCTTAACCAACCACCCAACCGCATTGCCGTTCATATTGGCTTTGTCGATCGCGTGAGGAAGGGAGAGGTAATCGCGGATTTTCAGGATGAACCCCGTGCTGCATACACCGAGCTCACCGTAGTGGCTCCCGACAGTCCCGGACTACTTAGCCGCATCGCAGGTGTTCTCTATCACGCGGGCGTAGTTGTTCACGGTGCGCAAGTTGCTACACGCGTAACCGAAACAGACCGTATTGCGCTTGATATTCTTTGGATTGAACACCGGGGCAGGCAGCTCCTACTTGGTAAGCAGAAGGAGGTGCGCGCCAACTTGTTAAAGGCACTCTCTCCAGGTGGGCAGATCGTCATCCCCACTGAGCGTCCTCCCAGGCCCGTTGAATTGATCAATATTAGAAATGATATTTCGGAAGCTCACACAGTTATAGAAACAGCTGGGCCAGATGAGCAGGGAGCTCTGTATTGGCCTTCAGCTGCAATTGCTCGACTTGGATGGGACGTCGTAAGTGCTCGAAGCAGTACCTGGCAAGGCGCGGTGAGGGCCGTGTTCTATGTAAGGGGATTGCGAGATGTACCCGAACGCTCGGCAAGGGAGCGCCTGTTACGGGCACTCGAAGGTGCCGAAGCTGGCCAATTGCACGAATAGCCGATCTAGATTACACCATTTACTTGCTGAAACACATTTTCCGGAGGGAGTGCCATGTTTACGCCGTTTCAGAACGAATATCCGTATGCCAATTTCTCTGAGGACCGCCCTAAGAGAAAGATGGAAGAGGCCATCAACCTGATTAGTGGCCAATCTACACGCGTATGCCCACTAGTCATAGGTGGACGACGCATCGAAACGGTGGATCAGCGAGTAGTTAGAAACCCTGCGCGGTTCTCGCAAGCTCTTGGCACTGTGTGCCAAGCTCCACTTGAGATGGCCGACGTGGCAGTTAAGGCCGCCACCGATGCATTTCCTTCCTGGTCCAAGCTCACTGCTGCCGAGCGCGCTCGCTATTTTGTTGCAGCAGCGGCTATTTTACGACGGCGCATTTACGAATTCTCGGCAGCCATGGTGTTAGAATCGAGTAAAAGTTGGCTAGAAGCGTATGCCGACGCCGCCGAAGCAATCGATTTTCTAGAGTTTTACGCACGTGAGGCTGTGAGATGGCAGCAACCAGGTGGAACTACCCCATTCCCCGGTGAAGAAAACGAGGTGCTGCAGATTCCTCTGGGCGTTGGAGTTGTGATCGCGCCATGGAATTTTCCACTCGCAATTCTTGCAGGAATGACTGCGGCTGCGGCAGTTACTGGTAACACTGTGGTGATGAAACCTGCTGAACAAACGTCAATTATCGCCAGCAGGTTTATGGAGCTACTGGAGCTTGCGGGCCTACCACCTGGCGTTGTAAATTACTTACCGGGGCCAGGTGAGTCTGTTGGCGCGGCCCTCGTCGAGCACCCTTCGGTTCGTTTCATCTCATTCACTGGCAGTCGTGAAGTTGGCATTCAGATCCATGCAAAGGCGGCGGTAGTACAGCCGGGGCAAAAGTGGATTAAGCGCACCGTTCTGGAAATGGGTGGTAAAGATGCGATAATCGTTGATCAGGGCGTGAACCTGGATGTCGTGGCTGCCGAAGTCGTGGCTAGTGCGTTCGGCTTCCAGGGGCAAAAGTGTTCGGCCTGTTCCAGGCTCATCGCGCATTCGGCGGTTTACGACGAGCTGCTGATAAAGGTTGTGGAACGAACGCGTAAGCTGGTAGTGGGAGATCCTGCTCAATATGGCGTGCAGATGGGGGCCGTTATAGATCGCGAGGCGTACACCAAGATCCTTAACTATGTAACAATTGGCCAGCAGGAGGGGCGAATCGTGATGGGGGGAGCTGATCGCGAGACACAGGATCAAACTGGCTGGTTTGTGCATCCTGTCATATTCGCTGATGTGGCGCCTTCGGCTCGAATAGCCTGCGAGGAAATTTTCGGACCAGTGTTAAGCTGCATTAGGGCCGAGAGCTGGGATAACGCGATAGAAATTGCTAACTCTACCGACTATGGCCTCACAGGTGCGGCGTTTTCATATAACCGCTCGCACCTAGAACAGGCACGCCGTGAATTTCATGTGGGTAATCTCTACCTAAACCGAAAATGTACCGGCGCGTTGGTTGATGTTCAACCCTTCGGCGGGTTCAACATGTCTGGCACCGATAGCAAAGCCGGTGGCCGCGAGTACCTGGGTCACTTTTTACAGGCAAAATCAATTTCAGAACGATGGTAAGGAATCGATATGCAGGTTGCTGTAATAGGCCTGGGGGTTGCCGGTGCGTCTACGTGCCGGCAGCTCGCCAGCCGTGGACATAAAGTATCGGGTTTCGAACAGTTCACCATTGGGTCCGATCGTGCAAGTTCTTTCGGTGAATCACGAATCATCAGGTACACCTACCCAGATCCATTCTATACGACTCTCATGGCGAAGGCCTATGCCCTGTGGGGCGAGATACAGGCCGAGGCCAGACAGGAGCTTCTAGTTCAAACAGGGGTCCTGATTATTGGCCCGCAGCACCTGCCGGCAATGGAGCAGGTGTCCTCGAGCTTAATGTCGTTGGGCATTGACTATAAAGTACTGACTCCCGATGAATGCAGCGCCGTTGCATCTGGGGTTCACCTACAGCGTAATGAGGTAGCTATCCATCAGCCGGCGGGTGGCTTTTTGCGTGCCACTCGCTGCCTAAAGGCAATTTGTGCCCAAGCTGAGGCCAGTGGTGCTGTTCTACTTGAAAATATCGCGGTGCGCCACATTGAAGATGGCACCGATTGCGTGAGACTTGTCTTCGATGATGGCAGCAGTAGAACATTCGACAAGGTAGTCGTCGCCGCCGGACCTTGGATTACCAAAATTCTGCCTAACACAATACCGGCAACCGTCACGCGGCAGGAAATTGCTTACTTCAAGATAGATTTTGATGCAGCTTTATTCGCTCCAGACCGTATGCCCGTTTGGATAGATCTAAAAACGCTAACATACGGATTTCCCTTGGATGGAGTTATAGACGGAGTAAAAGTTGCCTCTCACAAGACTGGCATTCAGGTTGATCCTGACGAACCTCACAAGAAACCAGACTCCCTGTACCAACAAGAGTTGGCATTTGAGGCCCAACGGCGGCTTCCAGGTCTGTCTGGTAAAGTTATAAAATCGCAGGTGTGCATGTATACAAACACCCCAGACGAAGACTTTGTACTCGACTGGGTACCCGGTAGCGACCATGTGTTCATCGTGAGTGGCTGCTCAGGACACGGATTCAAGTTTGCCCCCCTGCTAGGGGAGATCGCTGCGGCATGCGTGTGTCACCAGGCTCCGGGTTGTGATATGTCGCGCTTCTCGCTGGCTCGCTTTCACAACTAGCCCCAGTAACGTAAGCTCGTGTGAGAAGGAAGCCTAGATGGCGACAGCAGGACACCTGCAATCACCGGTTTAATAATTACCCGTAATGTTTGATTGACCCGAACGGTGTTTTTACCAGGCGCCTTGGTACCTACCTGCAGTACAAACATTTACGAACTACCAGTATTTGGTGTGAGAGATCACCTCAAGTTTTATCTGAACACCGTTGGCTGAATTTTGGCTACATTACCCATTTCCGTGCTTCTCACAGTAGTGACGAATGTCATGTCATCAGGTGCTGGTGACTGGGCACCGTACCTCGTCTGCTGTATATTTACACAACCCTGCAACTCTCGGGTAGTCTCACCTGACTACGCTACCGATGAATGTGCAGCAAAAGGCCGCCAGTAGAACAGACATAACTATTTGAATGCAATTGGTTTGATGGAAAACGCATTGTGTATTGCCATTTTAAGCTTGAATAAACTGAAATCTGATTTGTTATTTGTAATTGTAGTAATTCACTTGTGCATCCGCCGTTAGTAGGATGTGCAAAAACTGCTTGTACGGTACACTCGGTACCAAGAGAGGGCTCTTTTCGTTCAGGATTGTCCTCTCTGGATCGAGCTCTTATACGAAGGAGTCCGACATGCGAATCGGAGTACCCAAGGAGTCCTATGCTACTGAGAGACGCGTTGCCCTTGTGCCTGCGGCAATTGCGCCGCTCAAAAAGGCAGGGGCAGACGTCCTGGTTGAATCTGGCGCAGGCGTTGAAAGCGGTGTGTTGGATCATGCATTTGCAGAAGCGGGCGCGACTATCATTTCAGCTCGCGATGAACTGTTTAAGAATGCCGACATACTTGTTCAGGTTAGAGGATTAGGCGCTAATCCTGACGGATGGAAAGCCGATCTTGATTTGATGCACGAGGGGCAGCTGCTCGTTGCTACAATGGATGCTCTGGCAGCACCTGATCCGCTGAAACAAGCGATGGCAAAGGGTATTACTGCGTTTGCATTGGACATGGTACCGCGCATATCGCGCGCACAAGCCATGGATGTGCTTTCCTCTCAGTCTAACTTGGCCGGTTACTGCGCTGTTCTGTTGGGGGCAAATGCGCTGCCAAAAATAATGCCCATGTTGATGACTGCTGCAGGGACCATTACACCTGCGAAGGTGCTGGTGATGGGCGCCGGCGTTGCCGGTTTGCAGTCGATCGCAACGGCTCGCAGGTTAGGAGCGGTAG
>DAIDKH010000017.1:0-29705 GCA_027450145.1 Chthonomonadaceae bacterium
GGCAGTGGCACGATCGATACGTACAACTTTGGCACATTCACTAACACGGGTACTGTGCAATCTACTACTGGTGGAATACTCTCACTAGATAACGGTACGGTTAACGATAGTGGTACGTTGAAGGCAGACGGCGCTGGCAGCCAGGTGATGTTGGACGGTGGTGTCGTGTTTACAGCAAACAACGACACATTATCCACTTCTAATGGAGGATTAATCGTAGCGAACGGTGCTACCATCGAGGGCACCCTTGGCTCTGGTACTCTTAGCTTCGCGGACAACGGATCAAACTATCTCGGCGGCGCCACGGTTAACGGCAACCTTGACCTCGCATCCATTGCGAATGCCCAAGTCTCTAACCAGGGCGTCTCAAATCTTAATGGCACGACGACCCTGGGCACAGGCTCCGACATATACGTAGAAGGCTCCACCTCGAACCTCGTTAACAACGGTACTATGCAGGGCGAGGGCACCGTTAATACATTCAATAACGGCACATTTACGAACACCGGCACTGTGCAGTCGACAACGGGTGGCACACTCGATATTTACAGTGGCACATTCAACGACAGTGGAACACTTAAGGCGGATGGCGCAGGCAGCCAGGTGATGCTCGGTGGTGGCGTCATCCTTAATGCCACGAATGACACACTTAGCACCAGCAACGGGGGCCTGGTAGTCGCTAACGACGCCACAATTCAGGGTACAGTTGGTTCCGGTACGCTTAGCTTCGCCGACAACGGCTCCAATTACCTAAATGGCACTACCATAAACGGTAACCTTGACCTCGCAACAATTGTAAATGCCCAAGTTTCCAACCAGGGCACATCCACGCTCAATGGTACAACAACCCTAGCTGCAGGTTCCGACATATACGTTCAGGGTGCAACCTCAAACCTGAACAATCAAGGTACTGTCCAAGGTGCTGGTACGATAAATGTTTACAACAACGGCACGTTTACCAACAGCGGTACTGTACAGTCCACCACAGGTGGTACACTTGCGTTGTACGGCGGCACATTAAACGACAGTGGGACACTTAAAGCTGATGGCGCCGGCAGCCAGTTACTAATTGATGGTGAGGCGACCTTAAATGCCGTCAAGGACACTATAAGTACAAGCAACGGTGGATTGGTGATAGTTAGCGGCGCCACGATCCAAGGCACAGTAGGCAGTGGCACCCTCAGCTTCGCCGACAACGGTTCCAATTACCTAAATGGCGCCACCATAAACGGAAATCTCGATCTAGCAACAATTGCGTATGCACAAGTTTATAATCAAGGCGTATCCACGCTCAATGGCACAACAACCTTAGGTGCAGGCTCCGACCTTTACGTTCAAGGTTCAACCTCGAACCTCAACAATCAGGGTATGGTGCAGGGCGAAGGCACGATAGACGTTTATAATAACGGTGCATTTAGCAACAATGGTACGGTGAACGCAAACCAGACTGGAAAGACGCTGTTAGTACAGGGCAACGCAACCAACGAAGGCACGCTTGCCGCAAGCAATGGTGGAACGCTACGGCTTACCGATACGGGTGGTTCTCCGATAGGTGGAAATGTCAATATTGCGACGGATAGTACCGTGTATCTTCCAACAGGTATCACTCAAAGCAGCGGAAGTTCGACGGTAGACGGTAGTTTGAATACCGTGAATGGCAGCTACGACATGAATGGTGGAACCTTAAACGGTATCGGGCAGATTAATATGTCCGTGGTGCAAAGCGGTGGAACATTCAACCCTGGTTCAGACCCTTCAAGCATGAGCATTACCGGCAACCTGACGATCAAAGGAGGCACTTACCAACTGGATCTCGCGAGTCTAAGCAGCTTCGACACACTCGGCGTATCCGGTACGACCAGCATCAACGGAGGTAACCTTTACCTCGATTTCCTCGGCGGCTATCTCCCTGGGCTGAACAACTCCTATCAATTCCTAACATCGGGTTCATTTGCACCCGGGCAAACTGGCTTTTCCTCCATTTCCAGTGACCTTACGGGCTACGGCTTCGCATACAATAATGGCATGGTCACAGTTACAAATGTGCCACCGCCCGCCGTTCCCGAGGCATCCAGTGTCACCTCGCTTGCAGCCCTAATGGGCTTTGGGTTTGTGGGCCTCTTCAAGAAACGTAAGACCAATAGTCACTAGGCCAGCATGGTCTAGAGTCTGTGACCTCGGTTTTTGAACAGCCAGGGCTTAAGCGCTACTAAACCCTGGCTGTAATTTTCCACAGATCATGGATGTCGAGTATTTTGCAACCCGACCCATAAACTGCAGCCTCACGACCGTTTGTGGCCCGGAAGTGTTGGATACTTTCCCACTCATTGCATGATGTGCCTAACCGTACTGTTTCTCATAACATAGTGAATCGTATCTGCTTACCAACAAGATGCACAACTATCATGGAGAATTGTTTCCGCAAAACAGAGCGCTATGCCATAACCGAAGTTGCTCCAGTACGATTTCAATGACACCAATAGGCGGACTGTTTCATCCAAAGATATCAACCCAACTTAAAGCATGCGATAATTTACTAAATACGGGTATAGAGTACCAACCGTTATTCGCCAACTGTAATGCTGACGGAGCATGAGTTCATGTGGCACATAGAGATGATGGGTACTTTTCGCGTGACCGGGAACGGCCGCGAATTTGCTGTGCAAGGTAGCAAACGGGCCGCCAGCCTGCTTGCATTTGTTGCCTTTATGGCTGGCCGACCTGTGGGTCGCGACGAGCTTACCGAGGCGATTTGGCCGAATGACGACCCCGAAGCGGCAAGAGCCCGTCTGCGTACCGCGCTGTCTACTTTAAGAAAGATCCTGCATACGAGTTCTCAGCCAGACATCCTTCTCTCCGATCGACAGTCGGTTGCGTTAAATGCAGATTGCTGCACAACAGATGTGTCCATTTACCACTCTGTGCTGCGACATTGCGGTCGTGCTGTGGATACTGCAGAATTAGAGTCTCTTCTTCGCAAGGCGCGGGACCTTTATACGGGAGACTTGCTTCCGCAGTTCGATGAAGCATGGATTACCATTGAACGACAGTCGCTCCTCACAAAACATTCAGAAGTTCTCAATCAGTTGTCCAAACTCTGCACAGATCGCGGCGCAAACGAGGAAGCCGCAGAATTTTCGCGCCAACAGATCGCGATAGACCCGTTAAACGAAGAGGCACACCTTAACTTAATGGCACTATACGTGTCTCTAGACATGCCCGTTATGGCCATTAAGCAATACCAGCAGCTTGAGCAGCTTTTATCTGACCACTTACAGACGCGACCCTCGCGAAAATCAAAGGAGTTATATGACCAACTCCGCAACAGCGACTCCTCCCGCTATCAGCCCACGAAAAGCCCTGCAAATTGGTGGGATTTACGCAATCCTAAACCGCTTTTTGGAAGAGAAACTGAATTACAGCGTTTGCTGGCCTTGGTCGCGCCTAGTGACAAACATCGATGCGAACCTCGCCTCGTAACCGTATGCGGGCCAGGAGGTGTGGGCAAGACCCATATTGCACAGATCATTGCAAAAAACACCACGGCAAAATACATGGACAATGTCTGGTTTGTCCCACTTGCAGATCTTATTCGCCCGCACCAAATATCAGGTGCAATTGCAGACGCTTTGCGAATTGAGCGCAGTTCAACCGCTCCACTTATATCACTAATAGCGGATAAACTGTGCGAGTGCGCCGGCTTACTCATTCTAGACAATTTTGAACACCTTATTGATGGAGGAAAGGAGGTGCTGGAATACCTTCTACAAGCCACTACCGACCTCCAAATCCTAGTGACGTCTAGGCAGCATCTTAACCTACAGGCAGAACATATCGTAGAACTTCAGCCGTTTCACCAGCCGGACCTTAGCCACATCCACGAGATGGACGATCGGGTAACCGTGGCTGCCAGTCTACCAGGTGTTGAGATTTTCATGGCGCGAGCGAGGGCAGTGAGACCGGGTATCACCCTAGCTCCTGATAGCGTTCAGGCCATTTTGGATATCTGCTCGCGTTTAGAGGGATTGCCGCTATCGTTGGAAATTGCCGCATCCCGCGCATCCGTCCTTTCAGTGCAGTCGCTTCTATCGCACCTCGACGACCAGTTGGACCTCTTGGTTGACCACAGATCACAATCAACATTGCGACACAGGTCCGTGCGAAACACTATCCAATGGAGTTACAACCTTCTGGATCCAGAGCTTAAATCGCTGCTAATGAACCTTTCCATATTCCGTGGTGGGTGGCTGGCAGATGCAGCCTGCGCGATCTGCATAGATCCTTCTACGACCATGCTTCGCTGCCTGGATTTGCTGGATGATCTCAGGACCTGCTCACTTATTAACGTATCAGAAGTGCACGGCCGCATCCGTTTTTCCATGCTCTATGTTATCACGGCGTTCGCGAGTGAGCTGCTGGCAAAATCTGGTGGGGCTGAAATCGTTGGTGATCGGCATCAACAGTGGTTTACCAATTACGTTGAGGAGCGATCGCCAGATTCGCATGGCGACAGTGACGCCATATTTGACGAGTACCCGAATATAATTCGCGCCATAGAGCACGGCACTCGCCCGGAAGCGTGTGAATACCAGTCGATGCTCTCCTTGCGCATATGCTGCGCGATGAAAGACTTTTGGTTGGCCCGTGGTCTTGCACATGAAGCGAGTTTGATTGTCCTAAGACTTGCTGCTTGTGAAATTTCGGCCGCGGCTCGGGCGAAGGCACAAACACTGGCAGCGCGGCTTCTCCTGCCCCGCGGGGATTATTCTGCGGCAGTTGATCTTGCCACCGAAGCGTTAAGCATCGCCAACAATCGCGCAGTACTTCATACAGCCGCTTCTGCGCGGCTCGTTTTAGCACGAAGCGCATGTTCAAGAAGCGAGTATGATGCAGCCTACGAATATGCGGATAGGGCGTGCCGGGATGCAGAAATTGGCAATTATCCTGAAGTACAGGCAGAGTCTCACATCCTCATGGGAATGACCTATTGGTATACCGCCAGCTTTGATCATGCCATGGAGGAATTCGAGCAGGCTCTGGATTTATACCGCCTTGCCGGATCCCGGCGTGGCGAAGCACTTTGCCAATTTCGAATAAGTACGATTCATCGTGAATTGGGTAGCCTCACCGAAGCCGAGAGCCTCATTAACCAGGCGCTGCTCGTATATAAGGACTTGAGCGACATAGGTGGAATTGCTATGTGTGTGCACGAACTAGCCCTCGTTCTTCTCTGCCTAAGTGACTACCACGCCGCATTGCCGAAACTGCAGGAGGCCCTAGCCCTTTACAAACAGGTAGGTAATCGGGCAAGCACTGCCTCCTGCCTTGCGCACTTAGCCGAGGTATACAGGGAAACTGGCAACGGCACTCATGGAACTCCCTTACTTTTTGAGGCATTGAATATCTGTAGGGATCTGGAAGATCGACGAGGTGAGGCTACTGTACTCCAACGGATTGCACGATTCTACCGAGACGCGGTAAATCTTTCATTGGCAAAATCGACCTTGTACCAAGCGCTTGAGATTGAGACGGCAATCGGCAGTCCAATCGGCATAGCGTTATGCAACTTGGAAATCGCGAATTTGTGGCTGACACTAAATGATACTTACCTGGCTCGTTACTATCTTCGATGCGCAATCAAAAACCTTGAATCTATTATCGTCACACAGGTACACGCCGAAGTGCTCGCTGCCTTCGCAGACTCAATGATCACTACGGGCGAGTTGGAACTGGCCGTTATGGCGACGGCGGCTTGGGCAATTATCCGCGATGAGCTGCCTGTAAACCTGCAGGCCAGCCTGGACCCATCAAACAATGAGCACAGGAAGACGCATATAAGTGACCGCGTGGGTGAAGACCAGTTTACTCTTTGGTGGCTTAAAGCTTTAGCGATGGGAGTTACAGGGCTGTTAGCGCAACTTGCGCGCACGGAAGAGGACCATGAATTTAATCCATCTATATAGATACCGCATTGTATTCGCTATCAGCCCATCGTTAAGTTAACCGAATTTTCTTAATCCACTGTCACAACCAGGTCTTGCTTCCCATCTTCTGGCCTTACTCGCACACCGTTTTCCACGTGGTCCACCGTACCGTTTGAAGAGGTAACTCCAGCAAATCCATGCGAAAGTATGAGCCCCCAGTCATTGGTTCGCCCCGTCAAATTCGCGGTAATCTTGTTTGCATCGCGCGAAATTGTAGCAGTCAAGGCCACCGTTCCATCCGTGTAGGGTACATCACACACAACCGTGCGACCATCCTCGAGCGAAGACAGGAAAAACTCCACCCCCTGGGTGTAGTCATATTCCACCTGAGACCTGCTGCTCCCAAGAGCGATTACGCTGTTAGGCCGCACCATAAGTGGCAGCGAGCGGAAGTCGTGATGCTCGCTTTTCCACGAGCCTCCACAAGCGGTGCACCCAGTGAGCAATGATGTCCAATCGCCATCCGGTAGATAATAGTCCACATCTCCGTCCTCGCTGAAAACCGGTGCGACCAGCAAGTTGTCACCTAACATGTACTGGCGGTCAAGCGTCTCACAGGCTCGATTGCCAGGAAACTCCATTGCCATTGCTCGCATCATCGGCCAACCATGGTTATGTGCCTGTATTGCCGAGCCAAACAGATACGGCATCAGTCTACACTTCAGATTGGTAAATGTTCGAAGAACTTCCACGGCCTCGTCATCAAAAAGCCATGGCACCCGGTAGGAAGACGAGCCATGCAGCCGGCTATGACTGGATAGCAGGCCAAATGCTATCCACCGTTTGTAAACTGCGGCAGGTGGCATTCCCTCAAACCCGCCAATATCGTGGCTCCAGAATCCAAATCCGCAGAGACCTAACGAAAGGCCGCCGCGTAGGCTCTCTGCCATCGATTCAAAGCTTGAGAAACAGTCACCACCCCAGTGCACTGGAAACTTCTGGCAACCTGCAGTGGCGGAGCGTGCAAACAGTACTGCTTCGCCATTTCCTCGCTCTCGTTGCAGTAAGTTGAATACGACCTCGTTGTACAGGTATGAATAATAGTTGTGCATGCGCTGCGGCGATGAGCCATCGCTCCACGCCACGTCGATAGGTATTCGCTCGCCAAAGTCAGTCTTAAAGGCATCTACGCCCATATCCAACAGGGCACGCAAGTGGTCGGCATACCACCTGCACGCGGAAGGATTGGTAAAATCTACAATCCCCATTCCAGCCTGCCACTGATCTGTTTGCCACACAGAACCATCCGGCCGTTTGAGCAGGTATCCCTGATTTGCGCCTTCTGAAAAGAGTGGAGACTGCTGGGCGATATAAGGGTTGATCCATACACATACTTTAAGGCCACGATCATGAATACGGGCCAACATCGATTTGGGATCAGGAAAAACGCGCTCGTCCCACCGGAAATCGCACCATTGGTACTCTTTCATCCAGAAGCAGTCAAAATGAAAAACATGCAGAGGCAGGTCCCTCTCCTCCATGCCCTGAATAAATGAGGTTATCGTAGACTCGTCGTAGCTAGTGGTGAAGGAGGTAGTCAACCAGAGTCCGAATGACCACGAGGGCGGAATTGCGGGTCTACCAGTTAGGCGCGTGTACTTTTGCAAGATTTCCCTGGGTGTTGGACCATAAATCACCATGTAGTCTAATGAGTGTCCTGCAACACTAAACTGAACCTGCGAAACCTTCTCGCTCGCTACTTCAAACGAGACCGCCTCTGGGTGCATAACAAAGACCCCATAACCACGATTGGTGAGATAAAACGGAACATTCTTGTATGCCTGTTCACTCCCCGTGCCACCATCCTTGTTCCAGGACTCTACAGTCTGCCCGTTTTTAACAAATGGGCCAAACCGTTCGCCTAATCCATACACGCATTCACCCACTGCCAGGGTCAGTTGTTCATGCATGAAATCGCCGTCATTCGTATTCACCATTGCCAGGCCACGGCTGCCGCTTCGCGTCACCACGTTCCCGTTCACTTCAAAAATAAGGCTCCAAGTTCGTCGGTTTATACGCGCTGTCAATGAGCCTGCGCGCAGCCACGTTTCGTCATCGCTGCAGTAGGTTTCGACATTCACCTGGTCGGCAGGCTGCACCTGGAATGATGGCGTGACCTTCCCTTCATTCCAGTGCGACACGTGCACGTGAACCACGTCGTCCATTGGGCTTGTAATCCGAACATTGAGCACAGGGCCGTCCAGGGTATCCCCGCGGTGCCTAATCTCTCGGGTAGGAGCCAAAATCTCCAGACAATCTGGTCCGTTTGTTACGTCATACGCCATTGCAGGATAATGAGGACGCACTCCCGGCAGCAACATCCAATACCCGTCAGAAAATTTCATTCCCAGGCTCACTTTCTCAAAATTCTAGGTGTAAGTTTTATCTAAGACCAATCGGTGAATAACGGCACAACAGCCATCACCCGAAGACAACCTTAAGTGATTTTATTTCGAAGGGCGCGAACTCGAGAGTAACCGTGCTCATCGTGACGGCAAGTTGCTCTAGCGTCTCCTCCAGCAGGTTAACCAAGTAGGCCGCCATAGTTCCCTCTGGCAGCGCCACGTTTACAGTGCACGATGCACCCCACGACTCATACAGGCGAAGTATGTGGGAGCTATCGTCTTCCGCCTTTTTCACTGCTTCCACCACAACTTCACCCGAATCAATTTGCACATATGGTGTGACAGCCGTCTCTCGAACCGCATAATTGAGAACGCGCAACGGCGAGTTAAGCTGGTGAGCTTCCTGAATGACCTTAGCCTTGATGTAATCACCTGTGTGTGGCAGCAGGCAATACGTGAATTTGTGGGTGCACCGATCTGCAGTGGAGTCAGGATAACCAGGGCTCCTCAACAGGTCGAGATCCAGTGTGCAGTCCTTAACGTAATGGCCGTATTTGCAGTCATTCAACAGCGCTACGCCGTAGTCAGGCTGCGATATATCTATCCAGCGGTGTGCGCATATCTCCTCGCGGGCCATTTCCCAGGATGTGTTGCTCGTGGTGGGACGCTGGATGTTGCCGAATTGAATCTCGCAGCGTGCTGTGTCAGCCTGAACGGCTACGGGGAAAGACGTCCTCAGCATCCTGCCGTTTTCGCGCCAGTCTACCTCCGTGCAGAAATCAAGTCGCGCACTACCGGCTGTGAGAGTAATGTTCTGCGTAATTGTAGAGGCACCTACCTTGCGCACTTGACGCATGATGGCAACTGGCCCATCCACCTCGGTGCTTAGTTCTATCAGCATGGGGGTACGAGATGGCGCGCTTCTGTAATCTGAGGCGAAATCCCACGCGTCGCCGTGCTCCTCGTAGTCACGAAGCTGGTTGCCAAATTCGCCATGACGCAATACCTCGCGATTTGCGCGCAAGTCATAGATGGATGTGATGTCGCCTGAAGAATTAAAAACGACACGTAGACGATCGTTTTGCAATATGGCAGGGTCCGCGATCATCGGGGGTATGTCTTGCGGCTCATCGAGTATAGCCGCGCCGGCAAATGGCGGCGCCTGTAAACGACGCCACGCACCATTTACCTTCTGCCATTCTGATCGATGCCACGAAAGCGAATTTACAACTGTTTTACCCGAACATGATTCATCAACGGCCCATGCTGCGTCCGCCACCGCGGTTAGCCGCAACACCCTGTCGTAGAGAATGTGGTAACGTTCGTCCGTCTCGCGGTATACGCGAGCGATAGACGACCCCGGGAGTATATCGTGAAATTGGTACAATAGCACCTCCTTCCAGATAACCTCAAGTTCTTCGGCAGGGTAATCTGCTCCCTCCCGATGGGCCCTTGCCGCCGATATCTCCAGCGTGCGAAGGGCATCCTCCAGGCGCCGATTCCAACGCTTATTTGCGGCATGCGTGGTCAGCGTTCCCTGATGCCTCTCTAGGTAGAGTTCGCCGTGCCAAACAGCAAGTCGGTCTGTATTTGCTGAGATATGTTCAAAGAATTTGTACGCCGGCTGCTGAACAACCGGTGGTATGCCCTGAAGATTACGCTCGCGCTGTAACCTCTCTAGATGCTCCTCACCGGGACCGCCGCCGCCGTCACCAATTCCAAACAACACTAGACATGCATCCTGCAGGTCCTTCTCCACGAACTCGCGCTCCGCCTTGGCTAACGCGCGTGGTGCGGCAGAGCTGTTGTATGTTGCTTCCGGTGGCATGTGAACAAGTACACGGCTACCATCTATCCCCTCCCATAAAAACGTGTGGTGCGGATGCGTGTTCACGTCGTTCCACGATAGCTTCTGGGTAAGAAAATACTTTAAACCTGCGCCGCGCATAATCTGTGGAAGATTGCCAGAGTAGCCAAATACATCCGGCATCCAGAGGTTTTCTACGGTAACGCCAAACTCCTGTTGGTAGAACCGCATACCGTATAGCAGCTGGCGAACCAAAGCCTCACCAGAGGGCATATTGGCATCTGGTTCGACCCACATACCACCTTGAAGCTCCCACCTTCCTTCCGCAACTCGTGCTTTTATCTGGCTGTAGAGTGCGGGATACTGCTCCTTCATCCACTGGTAAAGCTGCGGCTGGCTAGCTCCGAAAACGTAATCCGGGTACCTCTCCATCATTCTCATCACAGTAGAAAAAGTGCGGGCGCCCTTCCGATACGTTTCTCGTAGTGGCCATAGCCATGCAAGGTCTATGTGCGCATGACCAACCGCGGTGATGGTTAATGGCGGATCCTGATTTCGTCTACCTAGTTCTACGCCAACGATTGCGCGTGCTTTAGCGATAGAGTCAGGTTCTAATGATGCGCTGGCAACTAGTGCGGCGTCATACATAGCCAACATTATGCGAGCAGCACGAGCAGAATCGACCGGCAGTTGGTCAAACAGCTCGCGCAGTACTTCCAGGTCGTAGACCAGCGCCTGTATGTCCAAGCGGCATAGGGCGATTGCCGCCTCGTGCAGCACTCCGCCCGTTGGCAGCGAGCCAAACAGGTCGTTACATGCTGCGTCAACCCATATATCCACTTTGCTTCCAGGCGCATTATCGACCAGCGGATACACCTTTTTGCCCGGCCGTCCAAGAGAATAGTCGAACCCCGACCGGATGTTGGTGAGACCTTGCAGCGGTACGCCATCGTCACCAAACACACATCCTTCCCCACCAAGGTCAATTAACAACACCACAGATTTTCCATTAGCCTCACGCGGTACCGTGCCGGTGAAATGAAACCAAGCACAGTCCCACAGCTTGCCCCACGACTCGCCTACGGATGGTGTAATGTGATCGCCACTGGTGCGATGTGAATAGGGAACGGGTTCCTGAGTGCGCCATGCTTCAACAGTAAGGGTTGTAACCACAGTAAAAATGTTATGGCGAAGCATTTCAGAGACAGATTCCACGCGCTTTACTCGGGCGCTGCGTCTGGGATCGGGGGTAATTGGTACGGGCATGCCTGCTCTCTCATTTATAAAGTATTGGTTAATTATGACAAATTACCAACAGTTTGCGCTCACGCAATTAAAGGGCTTTAATAAGTACGACTTTTTGCAAACGGTATAATAGGGTGGATCAGCACTTGAGGGAGGAACCATTGTGCACATACGAGAAATCTTTAAAAATACGGCAACCACATTCAGTTTCGAATTCATGCCTCCCAAAACTGACGCTGCAGCTGAACAGCTTGTAACGACCGTAGACGAACTGCAGCAACTTCGTCCGTCATTCGTGTCGGTAACCTACGGTGCCGGAGGCTCCACGCGCCAGCGCACCAATGACCTGGTTGTAAGGCTTAAAACTGATACCAGTTGTGACCCCGTTCCACATATTACTTGCGTTTGCCATTCGCGTGAGGACATCTATCTCATTCTACAGCGGTATGCGGAACATGGCATATCCAACGTGATGGCACTCGGCGGTGACATCCCTAAGAATTTGGGTTCTTACGACCGTTCCCAAGATGCGTATCGGTATGCCGCCGACCTCGTTCGCGCAATTGTGCAGTTCAATGAAAGCGGTGTTCACCCTTGCACTGCGGGCTTTGGTATAGGTGTCG
This sequence comes from Chthonomonadaceae bacterium, assembly GCA_027450145.1. Classification (GTDB taxonomy): domain Bacteria; phylum Armatimonadota; class Chthonomonadetes; order Chthonomonadales; family Chthonomonadaceae; genus JAJZFK01. The sequence goes on from DAIDKH010000017.1 coordinate 12,005, forward strand.
CAGGCTATCCAGAGGGTCATCCCGCAACGCCCAACCGCCTGGTTGAAATGGATTACCTAAAAGCGAAAGTAGATGAAGGGGCCGATTACATCGTAACGCAGCTGTTTTTCGACAACCACGATTTTTATGACTTCAGAGAGCGATGCGAGCTTGCGGGCATCCACTTACCGGTCATAGCAGGTATTATGCCCGTAACCACTGAGGAAGGTATGCGTCGGATGTCCCAGCTTGCACTTGGAATAAGAATTCCTGCAAAGCTTCTAAGGGCAGTTAAGCGAGCGGATGGAGACGACGAATACGTGCGCAAAGTTGGCGTACAATGGGCAACTGAACAGTGTCGTGATCTGCTGGATAACAAGGTAAACGGTATCCACTTCTATACGTTCAATCGCTCTAATGCCACCAGGGAGGTGTACGCAAGCCTAGGCGTAAAGGATTCCCGCGCGTTGGCGGGATAGTAATCAGTGCTTCTGCTCACATTTAACGGTGGAGAATTACACAATGTCGGATGAAATTCGAGTGGGCGTTGCTGGCTTGTCACATGATCATGTGTGGCACGAACTGGACCAATGGCGCAAACAACCGCACGTCGCACTGGTTGCCGCTGCAGACGACGAGCAGGCGCTTTTGGATCGCGTCAGCAGTGAGTTTGCTCCGGGGGCATGTTACGGCGACTGGCGAGAAATGCTGGACAAGCAGACACTTCAGTTTCTACAGATTGCTGGTGGTAATAGTGAAAGCGCCGAAATTGTGGAATGCGCGGCGGCTAAGGGCGTACATATAATTGTGGAAAAGCCCATGGCAGCAACGCTAGAGCAAGCTGAGCGCATGTTGGCCGCGGCGCAAAAGGCAGGCACGTTACTGCTTGTAAACTGGCCCACTGCCTGGTCGCCCACATGGGTAGAGATGGCACGCCGAGTACAGGCGGGAGAAATTGGAGAGGTACGTTATACCCGGTACCGCAGTGCCCACAGCGGGCCGGTTGCTATAGGTTGCAGCCCACAGTTTGTGCGTGATCTCACCACTCCGTCAATTAATGGTGCCGGTGCGCTGATGGATTATTGCTGCTATGGTGCGAACCTCGCGGCACTCCTACTCGGCAGACCTAATCGCGTCACAGGATTACGCGGATTTCTTGGTACTGAACCAGCGTACGCAGCTTCAGATGACAATGCCGTGATTACTGCACAGTATCCACATGCTTTGGCTGTTTGCGAAGCTAGCTGGACACAACCAGTTGGCTATGCAGGGTCTAACCCGGTCGTTTACGGCAGCGAAGGCTCATTGGCCATACACCATGGCAAACTTCTGCTGCAGCGCCCAGGCGCCAATGAGGTTGAGATCAATGTACCCGCACTAGAGTCACCCTGGCGTAGCGGTCCGGAAGCAATCCTTCACTATGCAGCCACAGGGGCCGCAATTGAGGGATTCTGTTCGCCTATCGTGAGCCGCAATGCCCAGGAAATTTTGCAAGCCGGCCTGGATTCAAGCAACACCGGTTCCATCATATCCTTGCAGCAAGATGCGCGCTAGCGTTGAACTATCACAGCGCCGCGGCGTTATTGATTTTTGGCCTAGTGTACGGAATTATACTCGCTGGAAGTAAATCGCCCCGTAAACTTGACCGTCCCGCTGCGGCGCTGATCGGTGCCGTGCTGATGGTGCTTACTGGTGTCTTGACAAAGCACGAGGCTCAAGCCGCCATCAGCCTTTCCACCCTCAGTCTGTTGTTTGGCATGATGATCGTCATTCACTATGCCACCATTGCAGGTTTGTTAGACATGGCCGCACAGGCATTCCTACTGCGTTGCCATACGGCTTGGCAGTTACTTGCAGCTGTGTGCCTTGCATCTGGCCTGCTATCTGCGCTCTTCGTGAATGACACTATCTGCCTGCTAATGACGCCTCTGCTGCTCACCATAACTCACCGTGCGAAACTACGGCCAGAACCGTATCTCATAGCACTCGCCACCAGCAGCAATGTGGGATCTGTAATGACCCTCACAGGCAATCCCCAAAATATGCTGATAGGTCAGAGCAGTCATTGGACTTGGGCGCAATACGCTATGAGAATGGTGCCCATTGGCATGCTCTGCATGCTACTTAACGGACTCATTGTCGCTCTAATCTATCGCAAACACATCCCCAGTGGCAGACTGCCAAACAACAATGAAAAACCTGGCCACAGCCATGTTCACCGCAAACTAGCCGTGCGAACATTGATCACTCTAGCTGGCTTACTGGCTGCATTTGCAGTGGGAATGCCCATGGACCTTGCCGCGCTTTCGGCAGCGGTGGTTATCCTGGTACTGGCCAACCGCAATCCTGAGCATGCATTTGCGGCCGTAGACTGGGCTCTGCTCCTCTTCTTTGCGGGCTTGTTTGTGGTGGTGGCAGGCGTAACGCGTACAGAGTCGCATTGGATTGCCGCGTTCATACCGGCTATTACACGCAACACCGGGTCTATAGATCAACTCACGCGATTTTCTGCTGCAACCATCGCCGGAGGAAATTTATTTAGCAACGTTCCCTTTGTCATGCTGCTGCGTAATTGGATAGTTGACATGCCGCATGCCCCACTTCTATGGCTGGCATTAGCATCAGCAGCGACCTTTTCTGGCAACCTCACACTGCTTGGCAGCGTGGCCAACCTTATTGTCGCTGAAAAGGCCAAGGATAGCTGCAATCTGTCGTTTCTGGAGTTTTTAAAGGTAGGGGTGCCCACAACGGCTATAACTACGCTCGCGGCTATCGGAGTACTCTCGACATACGTCCAACTCGGTTTCGTAAAGTAAAACCGTGCTCCACGGGGTCAGGAGTTGTGTGCATCTACACGCTTGTTGTTAAGCTGCCTGTTGGGAACCCAGCTTGCGGGCGCTTAGCATCTTAATCAGCAGCCTCACGGCGCGAGGATCAAGGAGTTTACCAGCCTCCTCATTCAAATGCTGGATTGCCTCATCGTGGGAAAGGCCCGAATGGTCAGCAGTACCCGAGGCGAGTTTATCGTAATAACTTGCCACCGCAAATAGGCGTGCGGTGAGCGGTATTTCGTCGCCTTTCAGACCGCGTGGAAAGCCTGTACCGTCCCAATGTTCATGGTGACAGTAAGGAATGTCTATGGCAGGTACAAGAAGTGGTATCGTCATCATGAACTCGTACGCGACTTGCGGATGCTGTTTAAGAACATCGCTTCGCTCCTCAACAGATTTCATATTGTCGCCAAAGCGCGAGCGCATGAGAGTAACCTCGCCAATGTTGTGCAGAAGCGTACCCCACCTGGCGTAAAGTACCTCCTCTTCGTTCAGCCCTGCGAGCCGCGCCAGGCGCTCAACCATCTCGCAAACGCGGGCAGTACGCCCGCGCCCACCCGGTTCGCTAGGGTCGAGTAATCTGCCCCAAGTTAGGATGGTGCGATCATAGCTCTCCAAAAGTACTTCTTTCACCTGCTCCTGCGCGGACGCACGAATGTCCTCCTGTGATTGAAAAATAGTCTTCAGCACCTCTGTGTAAGGTCTGCTACTCACTTCAGACTTCATAGCAGCATCCATGTCAAAGGCGTGAGTCACACAATTACGCCCACTGTGTTTAGAGCAGTAAAGGGCGCGATCGGCATGTGCTACGAGAAGGGCTGGTGTCTCGACACTCTCGTCTAGAGTGGATACTCCAACACTTACGGTCACCGGACGAAGAGGCCAACTTGCTGATTCTATCGTGGACCGTATACGCTCGGCCGCAATTCGAGACTGCGCCTCACTCGTCTCCGGCAGAATTACTGCAAACTCCTCGCCGCCATATCGCGCAGGAATATCGCAGGTACGAATTACACTCACAAGGAGCTTGGCAACCTGCCGCAGAATCTCGTCGCCACCGGGATGACCGTACGTGTCATTAAAGTATTTAAAGTGATCTACATCTAACATAACAAGCGACACAGTACTTCCATACCGCTGACACCTACTAATTTCACGATGTAGCGTATCCTGGAACGCAATGTGATTTTGAAGGCCCGTAAGCCCGTCCTCCGCAGCTTGACGCTCTAGGGAGGCATTAAACTCCTCAAGCTTCTTATTTGCCTCTATAAGCTCATGCTGCTGGCTCTCCATTTCACTTCGATGAGCCTCAAGCTGCACGCTCACTGCGTGTTCTCTTTCAAGTTGCTGACGCAGTTGCATCTCGAGCTGTCTTCGCTCAGTAATATCCATAAATGAGACCACGGCCCCCACCAACCTACCGTCTTCGAACATGGGAGTGGCAATGTACTCTACCGGAATAGGGCGACCATCCTTGTGCCAGAACACTTCGTCATCCGATTTACGGGTGGTATTACCCATCATGCTCTGGTAGATTGGGCAGTCTTCGACGGCGTATGGCGTTCCATCCTCGTGAGAGTGATGGAATAGATCGTGTAAATTTCGTCCAATCATCTCGCTGACGGAATACCCTAGTAAGCGCGATGTCTCGCGATTAACGGAGTTGCATATGCCGTTTGCGTCTAAGCTATACACACCTTCACCAATGCTCTCAAGCATAAGTTCGTATTGATGGCTTAGTCGCTGAACATGGGCTTCGGCTCGCTTTCGATCTGTAATGTCACGAATGATAAGAACTCGTGAGTCATCAGTGCGAGCCACCGCACGAATATCCCACCACGTTGGCTCCGCGGAATCTTCCTCTAGCACGTGGCAGAATTCCACCGACCTTACCTCTCCTGCCTTGTTGCAAGTGGTAACAAGATTGCTCAGGATGCTAAGTTCTTCGGTACATAGAGCAGATTCCAGCCCATTTCCAGCATGGAAGTTGGGGAAGGCGTCTCGGAACCCATCGGTGCAGAATGCTGATAGAATTGTTCCGTTGTTTTTCACAGTTACGATAGTATCCGGCAGGGCCGCCAGCATTGCGGCATTGCTGGCGCGGCTTTCTCGCAACTCCCGCTGCATGGCTACCATTTCCGTGAGGTCATTCAGCACCCATACTTCTAGGTCGTTAACCACGACACATTGCACCTGTATGTCTCGCACAACTCCGTCACCTGTTCGAAACGACACTATCTCTGGCTTCGCGGGTCTCCCTAAGCGCGCATGTGTCTGCAGCATATCGATTACAGCAGCATAGTCTCCCAGTAGAGACTCTGCGAATGTGTTTATATTGAACCCGTCATCTACCGTGCGACCGGTAATTCGCAAAGCCTGACTATTCAAGTGGAAACCGTCGCCACGTGTTTGTATAATTCCAACGGGCAGCGTTTCTGCAAGCTGCGCAAATGTGTCGCGCTGTTGTTCAAGAGACTTATTGGCGGCAACAAGCTCATGAGTACGCGAGGAGACCTCGTTCTCCAGGTCTTCCAGCTGTTTGTAAAGTCGGTAGGAAACCCGACCGAGTAGTGCACCTGCGATACCGAGCACGAAAGGCGCCAGATCAATTATCCAGAGGAGTGCATTGGTTCTGTGACTCTCAACGATCGAGCCGAGACCAAGGACGTTATGAAGCCGTGCGGCATCGATGGAGCAGGCGGTTAGGACAAATAGACTACCGGCGGCAAAACCCGCGGCACAGTATCTAAAAATATAATTCGCTTTGCCTGTCAACGGTCCAATCTCCTTAAAGGCTGGCATGTAACCACTAGGGTGACCTAAGTCCACGGTAATGTTGTTACATTTATCATCCTTATCTTTGGCCGGTTACCCCTCTCACCTCATAGCACAAGGCAAAAATCAGTCATCAATGATTTACCACCACAATCTCACCAAATGACGAGAATAATTCGGTACACAACCACAGGGCCGGTCGCTGAACCATAAGCCAAAAATCGAATAGATTTCGCCAACAATCCGCAGGAACTTGGGTTTAAAAAGGAGAAACTGCCATTGCTGAGATTTAATTTAATCACGGGAGCAATTTACGATGGCAAAGAAAGTCAGAATTGGCGTTATTGGCAACGGAGGCATCGCCAATGGCGCGCATCTACCGGGTTACGCGCTAATACCAGACCTGTGCGAGATCGTTGCACTATGCGACATCAAACCTGAAGCCTTGAAGTCCACGTCCGAAAAATATCCTCAGGCCAAACACTTGTTTGAGGACTATCACAAGATGCTTGAGATGGACGAGCTAGATGCCGTGTCTGTTTGTACACCAAACCGAGTTCATTTTCAGCCAACCGTAGATGCGCTAAATGCAGGGAAGCATGTGCTGTGCGAAAAGCCAATTGCCATGAATGCCAAGGAAGCTGCCACTATGGCTGCCACCGCAAGGAAGAATGGCAAGATTTTGCAAATTGGTTACAACAGCCGATTCGCACCCAGTAATCAGACCCTCAAGAAGTTCGTATCGGCAGGTGAAATTGGCGACATTTACTATGCACGCGCCCAGTCACTTCGCGTAAGGGGTATTCCTGGTTGGGGTGTGTTTATTGACAAAGAGCAGCAGGGTGGCGGCCCACTGATCGACATTGGAGTCCACATTCTTGACCTTACCCTCTGGCTGATGGGTCATCCTGAACCCGTTTCGGCCAGCGGCGTGACCTATCAGAAGTTTGGTACGCGCTCGGATGTAGTAGGCTTTATGGGGCAGTGGGATTACAAAAAGTTCACAGTAGAGGACCTTCAGAGTGCGATGATTCGCTTTGAAAACGGGGCTACGGTGGTGCTAGAGTCCAGTTTTGTTGCGAATATTCGACAGGAAGTGCATAATACAACACTACTGGGTACCGAAGGTGGGGCGGAGGCCTATCCGCTTTCGATTACGCAAGAGCGGCACGGAAGCGTCTTTACATTTGAGCCCAAGGTACCTAACGGCAACATAAATACCCATCATGCTGAAATGAAAGGCTTTGTGCAGTGTATACTTGACGGTAAAGAGCCGCTGGTAACCGGTGAGCACGGCGTGATGGTTGCTCGCATAGTAGATGCCATATATAAATCTGCCGAGGTCGGTCACGAAGTACCGGTCGAAAAGGTGTAAAACGAAGGGATGCCGGCTTTCGTATTGAGTTTCAACTGTAGTCGGCATCCCACCTTAAGGGAGGAGATCAGGTTTGGAGCAAAAATCGGACGGTCAAGTGCGGCAGGAGTCTACCAAGTATCCCTCCGGTGAGCCGGACGCTACCATTGAACCGCTCTCAGCTCCCAATTTTAAGGTCTCTAACCGTCTCACCAATCGTGAACGAAGGATCGTCTTTGCGATCGTTGTAGTTGCTGGATTTGGTGAGCTTGGCTACAACCTTGTTAATATCTCAGCTATGCCCATGCTGGTTCCGGCTATTGGACTTCCCGGTGGCTGGATAGCTTGGTTCCTCGGGATTTTTATGCTCACCGAGGCCCTTCTTAAATCTCCAATGGGAATTGCGGGCGATCGTGTGGGCCGAAAAATACTAATCGTCGCGGCGCCTCTTATCTCTTGCTGTACTAGTATTCTCACGGTCCACCTTGGCAATCCGTACATGCTTGTACCGCTACGTATTCTAGACGGAGTTGCTGCAGCCGCATTGTGGCCTTCCACTTTCAGCCTTATCGCGGACCATGTTGCGGTAGATCGGCGCGGAACGGCCATGAGCTATTTCAATATGGCTTATCTCGTAGGTATTGCCACCGGGCCAGCTATTGGAGGTTTCCTAGATCACAAGTTCAATTCAGTAAGTGCCTCTTTCTATGCCGTGGCTCTCGTTTTTGCCCTTATGGTACCAGTAGCTCTACTCCTACTGCCGGGAGGCAAGCCCCAGCATTTGCATGAATCCGGTGAGTCAGTTAGGTTTAGGGATAGTCTCAAAATTGGCAAGGCCTATCCCCTGCTTTTAGGGACAATTTTCCTCGTGTTTATGGGAATTGGATTATGCGCCCCGTACATTAAGAAGTACTGCATGGTTCACTTTGCGCTATCGGAGGCACAGTTCGGAAATCTGCTTATAGCGCCTGCACTTATCGTCGCAGCACTATCGGCTCCTGTAGGCGCTATGGGAGACCGTATTGGTCAGGCACGCGCGGTTAAAATTGGGCTGGGCATGTGTGCGGCGGCTTTCTGGATGCTGCTATTGGTGCGCGTTCCGTTTGGCCTGGTACTAATGGGAACCGTAGTGGGCTTGGGCTTTGTACTGGCGTTTCCATCATTTATGGCAATTGTCACGAGTGTTTGCGAGGCCAAGAACCGCGGGGCAATGGTTGGTACTGCGGGTGCGGTGCAGGGTTTAGGAGCAATTTTCGGCACGGCATTAGCTGCACGGATCTGGGACATAAAATACGTGTGGACGCAATGGTTTGCTGGGCATTCCATTACAATCCACGTGATGGGGCACAAGTTACCGTTCATTGGCTGCGCGATTCTACTATCTATTGCGGCAGTGGCGGCTCTCATTCCGTCGGTACTTAACCCTCCGCGCCACCAAGAGCTTCGTTTAGAGGGTTAAGCGGTAACAACGCCACTCGGGAAGATAGGTCGCGCCGTGGCTGTGATAGAATTCAAGGGCGATCTGGTTCCAGTCCAAAACCACCCACTCCATGCGGCCGCAACCCAGCTGCTTCGCTTCCTGCCGTAAAAACGAGAAAAGCGCACTACCCGTTCCCTGCCTGCGAAAGCTCGGCAAAATGAACAGGTCCTCCAGATAAAGGGTAGGTCGCGCAAGAAATGTGGAATAGGTTATGGACGTAAAAGCGCACCCCGCCGCCTCGCCTGCGTATTCTGCGAGCCATGCAGTAAACAGCGGTAGACCACCGTTGGCAGGCCAGCCATGCTCCAGCAAACGCTGCCTAGCACCTTCGTCGGGTCCTGGCAGATGCTCATAGTCTGCAAGTGCCTGCAGCAAACGGATTAGCGTGCCGGCATCTTCACGAGCGGCTCGCCGCACAACAACCGTCTCATCAGCTTTTGTCACGTTACTTCCTAACACCGGTCAGCCTATCTAGGCGGCGCAGAAGCGAGTTACCATCAATGAGTTTAGAGAGCGAAATTCTCTCACTAATCGCGTTTAATGCGATTAGGATAAGTGCACATACGAGAACAATATTCGTTGTGGTGGTAACCGCAATCGCCAGGCCCAGTGCGGCTCCAATGAGATTCGCTCCGCAATCGCCCATCATAACCTGAGCCCGAGAATCACGCAGCCATACGGCCCATGCAGGAATGATTACAATCCAGAGTGGCCAAGCGGCATGTGCGGTTGCAGCGATCACAATAGAGCTAACCAAAAAAATTGCGCCAGATCTACCTGGTCGTAGATCCAGCAGGTTGAAAAAGTTGGCACACAGCGCTATTTCTAATCCCGCCCATACTGCATGAAGTATTGATGAAGGCCACAACATTACTCCAGCCGTTACGCCGACAATCACTCCACCCACTGCCTTGATCAGCCCCGTGGTAACCTTACGCTGCTTGATCAGGGCCCGAAGATGACCCCGGAACCCTCTACTTTCGCCATCGCCCCACACGTCGTCCGCAAGCCCCAGCAACCCAAAGAGCCCAATGACAACTGTCCAAACGGGAAGCTCCCAACGCGCTTGCTGAAACAACAACATGAGCAGCGCATATATTGCTGTCGCCCATATGAGCGTTACAAGCCCATACCCGTGAACAATGACCTTGCCCTTATAGTTGGGCTTCAGCAACCTCGCCTTCATCAGGAGCGCTTCCACTCCGCTCATCAAGAAGATTAGGAGTAAAATACCGGCAACCGATGGAAGCCACCTTATCAACGTTTGGCTCCCGTCATTTTAAGAGCCCTCACTCTGCTTCGAAGGGTTAAAAGTGTTAGAAGTACATCTTTAAACTGACTTATTCTATGCAGGATATCCGTAAAGGATCGCCCAGTTACCCTATGCTTCAGGTTGCACTCCACTTCTAATACGCGAAAATTGGCGGTTAAGGCCAATATCGTCAAAGCCGCCTCCGCACCCCAACCGTCAACAAATCCGACAACGCTTTCCAGAAGTTCACGTTTTATTGCTCGCTGCCCGCTTAGGGGAGCACGCGTATACCGACCAGTGTATAGGCGGATGCCAAGTCGTGCTAGGCGTACCACCATGCCAAAGCCGCCACCTCGTTTGCCGCTACCGGGCAAAATAGCGATGGTCATGTCTGCCGCGCCATCTACTAGTGGAGTGATCAGAGAACCTGCATAGGCTGCAGAATCGCCCAGGTCGGCATCTAACAGGAGAACAACGGTTCCCTGGGCCACCTTACAGCCGGCCTGCAGCGCACGCCCCTTACCTCCGTGAGGAACGCGAAGTACAATATCTGCCCCGGACTGCTCGGCGATTACAGCAGTTTCATCGCGCGAGCCGTCGTCGACCACGATCACTTCTTTATCAAATGGGAGGGCAGCGATCCCTGCAAGTGTTTTCACGATGCGTTCATGCTCATTGTAAGCAGGCACCACCACAGAAATCATCATTGGGATACCGTCAACTGGTCATCAGGAGAGGCAGGTGTAGGACTAAGTGCGTGAGCGGATGACTTTTCTCCATAATTATTGCTAGATCCCAGTAGACCGTAGACCAGGCTGAATTGCCCTATCGATTTGTCCACGTCGTCCACCGTAGTCACGCTAATGTTTTCCGCCTGGTAAGTTGGAACGTCCGAAATGGCAGCATCGACAGGTTCGGCAACCACCACTCGCACATTAATTCCCTTGAGATCCTGCACAATAGGAATATCCAGGTTCTGCACCCTGTCGGGATGCAACCCCCGGCTACCACCCAGGATTACTACGAATTTGGCAGGAGAGCCATCGTATCCGCTGCTTGAAATACTAACCAGACCTGCTTTTTGCATAGCCGCAATTATACCAGTTTGCGGGTCTTCACCGTAGGCGACAGCTCGGTCGAATCGCGCAATAACACCGGCTAGCGTCTGTGGTGCATTGGGATAGTACGTATGCAATTGGGTAATAGCGTCCTTAATAGCCTGTCCCTGGCTGATCATAGGATCAGCCATTGTTATCGCCCCCACAACATGAGCATCCGCCATATGCAGCGCGTTCTCGACCGCGGTGAGGGTGTCCGAATAGTGGCCAGTGATGATCACAACCACCCCTGCGCCATCCAGCTTATGCTTTAGTGCAATTGGCAGAATGGCATGTAGTCCCTCTCTGTACCGGGAAACCTCTGCACTCTTCTCGTTGATGTCCTGGTTAAGGGTAGTTCGTAAACCCTTTAGAGCTCCTTCGTAGCCGTGTACCAACCTTGGCGAAACTGTGAGACTTCCAACCACCAAGCCTACGGTGAGCGCAAAGAAAATAGCGGCAATAGTTGCAACGTGATATTTAAAGCCTGGTCCCAAATGATCCTCCAACCGCCTCTTTGCTACTTAGTGAAAATGATAACGTAACCAAACATCAACAAATTGCAATATGGCTCGACCCGGGTTTGTAATGAAAATGACTGCAATAATTGGACATGCCGCCGCTAGTAATATGAGTGCAAAGTCACGCAAACGTATACGCTGCCCTTCGTATAACCGGGCGATACCTTTTGCGTCTACCAGCCGTGAGCCTATTCGCAAACGAGTAAGGAACGTGCTTGCCATACCATTACGCCCTTTGTCCAGAAACTCTTCCAGTGAGAAGTGAGTGCCCACGGCAACGATTAGGCGCGCGCCAAGCGCGTCTGCAAGCAGCATGGCGACATCCTCACTTGTGCCCGCAGAATGCAAAACCGAAGCGGGAATGCCCAGTGCGCTAACGCGTTGCATACCAGGCACACCGCGACTATCTCCCAGCGGATAGCCGTGTACAACAAGCTCCGCTCCACAGGTCAACGCCGTATCCGACACGCTGTCCATGTCGCCCAGAATTACATGTGGCTGCAGTCGAGCCTCGAGAAGAGCATCTGCGCCGCCATCTACGCCAACCAGTACAGGCCGTACGTCTCGCAGGTACTCGCTCAACATTGCAAGATCTTCTTTATATCCATGACCTCGCACCACTATCATGACGTGGCGATCGCTAAATTGTGTCTTTAGTGCAGGCGTCTCAACCGGGTCATAAAGCAGCCACTCCTCATTAGCCAGGTGTTCCAGGGTATTGCGCGCAAAATGGTCTAGCTCAACATGCAAATTCTGCCTGGCACCAGCTAGCTCCTCTTCAACCATTTCCCTTGTCAGTTGGCATGCCGTTACCGACTTGTCGGCCCCATAATAAACGGCGTTCCCCAAAATCCTACATGTCGATCCATCTGGGATGCTGCTAAAGGCTTCAAAACCAACGTTGTCATACAATGGTATGCCCGCATCGATAATAATAGACGGACCACCGTTAGGGTATTTGCCAGTTATGCTTTTTTGGGCGTTTATGACGGCTGCTACTCTGCATTCCACGAGGTTGTAGGCAGACGTAATATCAAGATCGGAGTGGTAAATGAGCGCTATGTCGCCAGGGCGCAGCCTTCTAGTAAGGTTTTTGGTGCGCCTATCCTTCAAAACTCTGCCATTTATCTCTTGGCTCATTGCATAGTTAGTCCGGTTAGCGACTTTTGATGGGGTTCATCGGCTATTATGCTTCGCAAACCGAGACTGTGTCAACAAGGCTTACGCGGGGACACTAGGTTAATAACACCGTTATATCGTTCACAATGCAAATACTGACGGTTTTGAACATTGCAGAGTGCTTACTCAGTTGATATTTGCCGTTATGCGTATGGCCCTTCACGATGCACTGATTACGACATGCCTAGAGTAAGAGTGGGAATACCGTTCGTTGTCATTCGCTGCATGAGCCTTGATAGGATCGCCAAGGCAAGACTTACTACGAGCACCGTGCCATTCCCACCGCCAATGGCAGAGCGATTGAAACATTTATTGCAAACCACTGGCTGGTCACTTGACCACATACCGAGACTGGTGGTACAATGTTTCATACCTAACTTTTTAGACCAGATTAGTCAACTATCAAAGGAGACCGCATTTATGACCGCAGTTCACGAGGCCACGGCGGCCGCAACGACTACCATTGCACCGCATGGTGGCACGCTGGTTAACCGGTTTGCAGACGAGACTGAAGCAGCGCGCCTAAAATCGAGGGCCGCAAGCCTTCCGGTTATCGAGCTCGATGCACGGCAAATTAGTGATATTGAGCTAATTGCAACGGGAGCTGCAAGCCCACTGCAGGGATTCCTTACGCGAAGCGACTACACGTCGGTTGTGCACGACCTGCGATTGGCGAATGGCCTTCCATGGTCAATCCCCATTACACTGGCAGTTTCTGAAGAAAAATCAAAAGAGCTCAAGCTAGACGGCGAAGTGGCTCTTGTCTCACCTGCAGGTACGTTGGTAGCGGTCCTCACAGTGCGAGATATTTTCACATACGACCGCGAGGTGGAGGCAGCCAATGTCTATGGAACTACTGAGCAAGCACATCCTGGCGTAGCGGCCTTGTACTCACAGCCAAACATTTTAATTGGTGGCGAAATCACGGTGCTTGATCTACCTAAGCATGACGATTTTCCCGAGTACTATTTGTCCCCTGCTCAAACCCGAGCGATTTTTGCGGAACGTGGCTGGCGGACTGTAGTTGGTTTTCAGACGCGCAACCCTGTTCATCGTGCTCACGAATATCTTCAGAAAGTTGCACTCGAGATGGTCGATGGGCTCCTTTTGCATCCACTGGTTGGGCAAACGAAGGGCGACGACATCCCTGCAGATGTGCGAATGCGATGCTACCGCGTCCTGCTGGACAATTACTATCCACTAGATCGTACACTTTTGGCGGTGAACCCTGCCGCAATGCGGTATGCTGGACCACGCGAGGCGATATTCCACGCTCTCATTCGCAAGAACTATGGTTGCACGCACTTCATTGTTGGGCGCGACCATGCTGGCGTAGGCAATTACTACGGAACATACGACGCCCAGCAGATCTTTAACCGCTTCACGGCGGAGGAAATCGGGATCGTTCCCCTCAAATTTGAGCACACCTTTTGGTGCAGCAAGTGCGGAAGTATGGCATCTACAAAAAGTTGTCCGCACGGCGCTGAGGATCGAATCATCCTCTCTGGCACCAAAGTGCGCGAAATGTTAAGAGCTGGCGAGATACCTCCTGTGGAATTCACGCGCCCGGAGGTTGCTTCGGTTCTCATCGAGGCTATGAAAAACGGGTAAGCAACGGTACGTCTAACACCCTCACGATTGCTCGGCTGTAATCCTGCCACTTCTCGCGGTTCAACAGGTGGGAAGTGGCAGCATCGGCTGAGCATTTTGGGTGTGGGGTACACTTATCAACATTAAACGTCCTCACGGATGGATTGGGGAATCAGTGGTATGGCGAAAGCGGATATTGAGGTTATAAAGAAAGAAAAAGATGGCCTGGATGTATGGGAAGACCTTCAGCGGTATGCTGTAACTGGCTTCAACACCATTGAGCCAGATGACATGGCGAGGCTTCGATGGTACGGCATCTACCAGCAGCAGCCTAATGTTGGTCATTTCATGATGCGAGTTAAAATACCCGGTGGCAGTATGTCCGCTGAACAGCTGCGCGCCGTTGCGGCAGTCGCCAGACAATATGGGGGTTCTATAGCAGACATTACCACCAGGCAAAACTTCCAGTTCCACTGGCTTACAGTTGAAAATTTACCCGCAGCGATAGCGATTCTCAATAACGTTGGCCTCACAACCGTAGGCGCATGCGGGGATATTACCCGAAACATCTGCGGCTGCCCCGTAGCGGGCCTCGATCCAAATGAGGTTTACGACTGCCGGGAACTCATTGACGAGGTCACCAACTACTTTCTTGGAAACAAGGAGTTTTCGGACCTACCCCGAAAATATAAGATCTCTATTTCTGGGTGTCCAATTCATTGCAATCAACCGGAAATAAACGACCTCGGCATCCAGGCTGTTCGGCGAGGCAAAGAGATTGGATTTCACGTACGTGTTGGAGGGGGTCTTTCCACCCAGCCGCACTTTGCTCAAAAACTTGACATGTTCGTCAAGCCAGAGCAGGTACTAGATATCTGCATTGCAGTAACAAAGATCTTTAGAGACGAAGGCTATCGCAAACGACGCAACCATTCGCGGCTCAAGTTCCTTGTGGCAGATTGGGGTGCGGACCGGTTCAGGCAGGAGATAATTGATCGACTTGGCTGGACGCCCGAACCTGCGCTTGTGATGAGTGATCCACAAGGAACAGTGCAGCAGGACCACTTAGGTGAAAAGAGCCAGAAGCAACACGGACTCCACTGGATTGGCACCTCCGTAATTACCGGCCGAGTAACCGCAGATCAACTTGATGCTGCCGCCGAAATTGCCGAGCGCTACTGCCAAGGCTCCATTCGCACGACGAATCAACAGAACTTCTTGTTTCCCAACATTGCTCAGGACGACCTGGACGCGGCTCGCGCAGCGATACGTGCTGCAGGATTTGAATGGAACGTGACGCAATTTCACCAGGGTGCAGTCTCGTGTACGGGCAACGAATTCTGTAATCTAGCCATAACTGAAACTAAAGCCCGATTGCGGGAAATAGTAGGATACCTGGAAGGTAAACTGACGTGGCAGGAGCCTATTCGTATCCACCTGAATGGGTGCCCCAATAGCTGTGGCCAGCACCACATTGGCGATATCGGCCTACAGGGTTGTTTGGCACGGCTGAACGATGGCACACAGGTGGAAGCTTACGACGTGTGCCTTGGTGGTCGCTTGGGCGAAAATGCCAAATTTGTACGCGCCATCAGCCGCAAGGTTCCAGCTGACAAAGTAAAGTATGCTATAGAGAACCTGCTGACGCGCTTTCAAGCGACTCGGCGAGACGGCGAGAGTTTTGGCACCTGGGTGGATCGCAACACAGACGCCGAACTCGGCGAGGCACTGGGCCTCCACTTACTCGCGCAGGACGATCCGAATTGGACACCGCCTCCACCTCGAGCGCACGCACCTGCAGGGGTTGAATAAACCTTACAGCTACCTCCGATAAATTACTGACCGACCACAACCTTAGGTAATGTTTTTAATTAAACACTCCAGGGCAATGGTCGGTCATTTTGCTGCTTACGGGAACTTTACGGTCTCTGAATCTGTTTTTAAGGGTGAGGTTAATGTCTCTTGGTACCACTCATGAACGATCCACTGCACGTCTTTGGCTTGTGAAATGTGTATAGAGAAGTACCCGGCTAGACTTGCCGCATCGCGGCATTTTTTCTTACAATGATGTTCCCGTCTTACCATTACTCGTCATCTATGGCCTGAAATGTAGGCGACAACAGGAGGGATTTCCACTATGAATCGGTATACTCGGCCTCGCGACTACGGTTTCACTCTTATAGAACTGCTTGTAGTTATAGCAATTATTGCAATTTTGGCTGCAATTCTTTTCCCCGTTTTCGCTCAGGCCCGAGAAAAGGCACGGCAGGCGGTGTGCATGTCAAACCTTAACCAAACAGGTCTAGGCATCTCGATGTACGTTCAAGATTACGATGAGCACTATCCGCTAGCCATCTTGAACTTTAACGGTGGTTGGCAAAACGGATACTTATGGACCACGCCGGCCAACCTGCGACCTACTTCAGCTGCGTCATTAAACCTGCGAAATAGTGTCTGGGCAAACTCAATTCAACCGTATGTTAAGAGTACAGGAACCTTCGATTGCCCGTCAACAGAGACTTGGTACATCACGGGCGCGACGAATCCCGCAAATACTCCAAAAATTGCACAGACTTACAATGGCGACTTACAAGATTATGCCGAAGCGGGAATCATGGAACCGTCCAACATTATTCTGCTTTGGTTTGGGCACAACAAATCCGGGGCAATGGGTTATTCCTCTTCTGATCCCGAGCTCGTGTGCCCGGATAGCACCGCGGATTGCTCGTACCAGTCAAGTGTATACTCCAATGGCAACTGTCCTACCGGCAATGGCGGCACCGACGTTATCTACGACGGCGGTCTCGGCCAACCCAGCCTCAACGACCACATACATGGCAATGGAGATAACGAGGATTTCGCAGACGGCCATGTTAAATGGGCCCCTTATGCGGGCAATTACCTTGTAGACCCATGGACTGAAGACTCCAGTGGAAATGTGCAAGGCTACAACTACGATGGTTGCCACGCGTGGTTATTCCGCCCAGACTATCAACCCTAACTGAGCGCTATTGATCCCAAGAAAGGACTAGGTCATAGCATGAAAATGTGCATTTCAAGACCGGTATTGCCTGTAATTCTCGCAGCAGGGTGCCTTCTAATGTTTGGTCTTGCAGGGTGTGCTAGCAACGTGCCAACAGTAACGGTTCCAACCCCTAGACCAGGAGCTCCGCGGCCTATGGTTCACAAGATGAATACGATGTCCGCCCCCGTACAACAACAGGCACAACACGCCAACTAATCTTAAACGGACACATCTGCATTTTTCAGGGCAGTGATGACGACAAGATCACTGCCCTATTTTCTACCTTGCTTCAAGCCATCTGCAAGTGCAAGAACCCTCTAGAGCTCTATATTTTGCGCTGGCCTCCCACCCACACAGCTGCAACATTTCCATTTGCATCTAGGGCCGTTAGGTCTGCGTCATACCCTGCCGCCACCAGCCCTTTCCGGTCACCCAACCCCAATGCGCACGCCGCATTATGCGAGGTCATTGCACAGCACGGTGCAAGTCGCATAGGTGCTGCATTCGCAAATGCCCTGTCCAGCGTGAGGAGGCTGCCAGCAAGCGTGCCGTCAGGTAAACGCGCTGCGTCACTCTTCACGACCACCGGTAAATCGCCTAAGGAGAATTGATAGCCCT
>DAIDKH010000017.1:29715-61800 GCA_027450145.1 Chthonomonadaceae bacterium
ATAGCCCTCCGGCATCCCCGCTCCTGGAATACCATCAGAAACCAGAATTACCCCGCGGGGTGACTTTGCCTGCACCAGGGCGCCACACACTGCCGGGTGCACGTGAACGTTGTCCCAAATCAATTCTGCGGTAAGCTCAGGGTGAGTCATTACTGCGCCTACTACTCCGGGTTCTCGGCTGCCCAGTGGCCGCATTGCATTACAACAGTGCGTTACATGACGTGCCCCCGCGTCGATCGCCAGGCACACCTCATCGTATGTAGCATCGGTATGCCCTATTGAGGGAATAATGCGTAAACTCGACAGCATGCGTGCGAATTCAAGGCCGCCGCTTACCTCCGGCGCGAAGGTAACAATTCGCACAAACGGAAGCAGATCGCCCACCCAGCCTAAAAACGCCTGAGGATCCGGCGGAAGTATGAACTGCTCCGGTTGTGCCCCCTTGCGAACGGGATTAATGTACGGCCCTTCAAGATGAACGCCCAACAAATTCGCACCATCTCGTCCGTGACGCATAACATTTCGCGCCGCCGACAACACTTCTCTCGTTTGATCCAGCGGTCCCGTTACTGTAGTTGCTAACCAGCTTGTCACGCCGTGTGATAGGAGGTGCTCACCAACGGCAGTGAGCGCCTCCTCCGACCCTTCCATCACGTTTCTGCCAGCACCACCGTGAATGTGTATATCGATAAAACCCGGAACCACAGTGCACGCGCTCATGTCAACATCCGTGCCGCCCGGACGCATGTCCTGGTTCCAACGCTGTATCTCAACTATGCGGCCATCCTCAATCGCTATTGCAGCCAACGCACGCTCCGCACGCGCATCCGCCACAGTGCCAGCAATGATGCGGAACGTAGTCTCCCTTGCCATCTCCATTACTCCATACAAACTGTGTTGCTGTTAGATTACCCATCTCCACTACTACAAAACGATATAAAAACCTCCATTTACTCCACGGATTTTTCTGCGTTTAACAGGCAATTATTGACAACAATTAGTAGCAAGTCAATTATTACCAGATTTTTGTCTACTGTTGCCAACTTGACTTAGCTAGCACACGCTGGTAAACTGCACGTTAGAAGATATACCGTCAGGCAGTATGGCATGTCTTTCGTTAGCAAATTGGAGCTCTAATGCTCTCTTATGCTGGCAATCTATATGGAAAGGAGGACTGAAATATGTCCCGCATTCCAGCAGCGCGAAGCGGAGCTTTTGTCTCTCTGCTCTCTGCGTTAGCAATTGCGGCCCCGGTATTATCTCCGGCAGGCCCTCCCCCGCAACACCCTGCCACAACACAAAATAAGAAACTGGTAAAGGCATCCGCGGTTACGTCCTCTGCGAACGTAATCACAGTGAAGCAAACATTCAGGTTTCCAGTCATTGTTCATCACTCATCTAATCTTCGTATCGGCAGTTCGCGAATACTGAGAGCTGGAAGTGATGGCCTGGAATTAGTGACTTACCAGGTAACCTCCAAAAGCAGCGGCGTCGTTGGGCGCAAACAGTTATCTGTTCGCATCTTACGACATTCCACACCTGAAATCGTTCAGGTTGGTATGGCCGCAAGGCTTCCCTCTCGTGGGTATTTTTCAGGCCGCAAGGTTATTACCATGATCGCAACCAAGTATTATGGCGTCAATGGTAGAACCTACTCTGGCCTTCGCGGCACATATGGAATTGTTGCCGTAGATCCCCGTGTTATTCCATTGGGCACACGCCTCTTCATCGACGGGTATGGTTACGCCGTTGCAGCAGACACCGGTGGAGCTATTAAGGGGAACCGAATCGACCTCTGCGTAGATAGAAACCATCCCGCAAGCCACGTTCCCGATAAGGGCCCCGTGCGTGTGCACATTCTCAACTAATCCTTGCTGCTGGCAGCCAACCACGGTGCAACTGCCAGCAGATGGTACCAGGTCATAGAACTCCCAGACATTACTTCACCATCGTACGTCACCAAAATACTACGTGATCGCAACATACGCTTACAGAAGCGACTAGGACAGAACTTCCTAATTGACCGAAACACGCGAGACCGAATTGCTCGTGCGGCGAAAATGGATGTCGATCTACCGGTATTGGAAATTGGAACGGGTTTGGGCGCGCTAACTGCCGCGCTTTCGCAACAGTCACGTTGGGTCACGAGCATTGAGATCGATACCCGTTTAGTCGAACCGCTTCAGGAGACGCTTGCTCCTTATAACAACGTGAGCCTCATTTCCGCTGACTTTATGCATATGGATGTGCCAAGGGTTCTTGACCAGGCATTCGGTGAAGAAAAGGGTATCGTTGCAGCTAATATTCCGTACTACATCACCACACCAATCCTGGAAAAACTGCTGGCGCATAGGAGACGCATTGCCCGTATCGTACTGTTGGTGCAACAGGAAGTCGCCCGACGAGTCGTTGCCCCTGCTGGATCCGACGATTACGGCTCACTTTCGCTATTTGTGCAGTTTCAGGCGGAAGCAGTAATCGCAGGCGAAGTTCCCCCAACTGTGTTCCTGCCACAACCGGAGGTCAAATCGGCAATACTGGTACTCACACCATCTGAACGGGGAACGGTGCCGGTACGCAATGAAAACCGTCTATTTCAAATTGTACGCGCCGCGTTTGGGCAGCGGCGTAAAACCGTACTCAACGCACTCATGCGTGCCCCGGCCTCATTTGCGCTTGGGCTAGGCATGGATGATAGAGAACGAATTGAAGAGCTACTAAATAGATGCGGTATCCGACCGGAGCGCCGCGGCGAGACCATCACACTGCAGGAGTACGCTATCCTCGCGGATGCTTGGCCTGAGCCACCTCCTGCAGTGAATACCAACGGTGTTACCGGCGCGCCGTAACGGCACTGCTCTGCATAACCGCTGGCTGCACATTCACACTTCGTGACCCGCCATGTTGCTGCCACAATATAAGACAAACCGGACCGCTCACCGAAAGGACTATGGCAACCATTAATGCCACAATGATCCTATCGAGAAACTGTATTGCCGATCTTCGTCGGTTTCGTGCACACTCGGCTTCTATGTTCCAGTTCATGTTCACCATCCTTCTCGAGACTAACTATTCGTGAATGCAACGGTTGGATTATTCCCCGACCAAAACAGTCGCCGCACTGCACCATTCACTAGGTTTTAGCTGAACCATGGCAAATAGCCGCACATCGGACATAAAACGCGAGGATCTCCACTTCCACGATTAAGTACACCACGAGGACAGATTAAACATTGAAATACGGGGCGAGAGGGAATTGCCAGGCAAGTCCCCGCGGTGACTGGTGGGCGATGATAATGCCGAAACTATGACCTAAGAGGCAAACGCATTTAAGGGGTTGACCGCTAGCAATAGGCCGTGGTACACTTAAGACGTTTATCGCGTCTGTAGCTCAGCGGATAGAGCACCAGTCTTCGGAACTGGGTGTCGGGCGTTCAAATCGCTCCAGACGCATCCCCGCATTTATGCCTCAATGAACCGATGCTTGGCTACTGTTTGGTAGATACAATTCGCCACTACTAGTTTAATACCTGGAATATTGGGAGAGGTGTACAAACGCACGAGGATGATTCTACCACTGACTTCTTAAAATGGGCCCAGGAGGATTCGAACCTCCAACCAACCAGTTATGAGCCGGGCGCTCTGCCGTTGAGCTATGGGCCCCGGTGCAGTACGAAGTGTACCTTCCAGGCGACAGATTGTCAAGCAAGAAGTCCTGTTGCCATTCCCAAGAGACGCCTATGTGTGCTGCAGCCCATCATTCACCAGTTAGGCAGCAGCACACATCGTTTAAATTACACACAACCTTGTTAGGCTATGGGCCGTTACTTATTGCCACTCGTTTGATCAACGCGCGGAGGTGGGTTTTGGAACGCCTTGTACAGCGCCCAGTAGCAGGGCTTTGGCTGATAGTTGGCGTCAAACGGCAGCCCATTCGCGGGAAACAGCCATGAATGCTTGTCGGTGTATCCCCACATGAATAGGGCCTGACAATTGGGATCTGCCAGACAGATGTTCGCAATTTTGGAGTAGATTTCAGCCTGCAGCTTCCAATCCGGGTGCGCACCATCGGTACCGCAGTCCAATTCGGTCACCTGCCACTTAAACCCGGCGGCATCCACCGCTGCTGTGTTAGCGGCGTTTAAAATGCTCTGGGGCCACCTCGTATTTTCATGGCACTGAAAACCAATGCCGTCTATTGGCACGTTCTTGTTTTTAAGAGCGACAAGGTAGGCAAGCATTCCGTTGAACTTTGGGCCCGGGCTCTCGGTACCAAAATCGTTGTAGTACAGCTGTGCACCGGGATCTGCCTCATGAGCCCACCTGAAGATATTCGCCATGTATTTATCACGGCCCAGATGCTCGTACCAAAAGTCATGTATCAGTTTGCCCTTGCCATCAAAGCATTCGTTGGTAACATCCCAGTACTTCACAACGTCGGCGTACCGTTTCATCCTGGCAAAGATATACTTTTTCACCATAGCCTTTATCTGTGCGTTAGTGAATGTCGTGTGAATTCCGTCAGGAGTAATCCAGTGTGGTATGGCCTTGTTGTACACCAGCACGTGCCCACGCATCACCATGTGATTTGCGCGAGCAAGGTTTGCCACGGCATCCGCGCCGCTGTTGTCTATGATGGGTGTACCAGTGAGAGGATCCCCTTTCCAGCCTGTGAACGAGTACATCTTTAGCTCATTTTCGCAGCCTGTAATATTGAACTCCCGTATGGCAGTATTTGCATATTTTGAACCAGCCGGCAGATTCTTCAGGTAGGTTCCATTTAGTTCGGAGCCAATGAGAAGTTGGCTTGCACCCGGAAGATTTTTTAAACCAACAGACTGTTGTGCTTTAGACGCAATCGATAACCCAGGCAGCAGTACAGCCGCAACCAAGCCAATCGCTAACCGTTTCACTTTAGTCGCAACCTCCTCTTGTTGAGTAGGATTCACTGTTCGAGATCCTATACTAAGGAATTATATCCGTCTATGCGCGGCTTTAGTTCATGCTTTAACGTTATTTTAGCGGTATTTTGCCACTATAGACAACTTTTATGCCTTTAATATCATCTGGAACAGATGGTAATTAGAGGAAGTTAGCCGCCAATTGGGGGTTATTGTTAGTGTTGCCACCACAGGGAAAATGGGTGAAATTACTCGACTTTTGGATACGAACGGGAAATATAATAAATAGTGCCAGATTAGTTAGGTAAGTGCGAGCGAATGTAGCCATCGACAGAATGGTAATTGGCGCCAGAAAGGTGGTATTGCCCGATGCGAAGAGGATTTATACGTAAACCCTCCATTACGAAGCGAATTGCGGCTCGAACGTCATGGAAGCGGTACGTGCGTCATAACCTGGGTTTTAAAGCGCCACGAGGTTACGGCTGGATTACAAACCCCAAAAGGGCCATGTATAACAAAATCTACTACCGCACAAGTCGAGGATGCATGGTGATACCGGTTGTGTTGCTTGCAATATTGCTTGCCGCCACAAATCTACACGGATACTAACTCATCACTATGGATTGCCGGCTTAAAATCCCTAGATCCTCAGCAATCGACACAACGTAGGCTGCAAACGCGCAGGTATTGCATGTTCAAGCTCCAAGGTGATTGACATTGGCCTACTACCCTTGTGGCTGACATAATGTGCTGGTCCAAGATACCAGTAAGGCACGGTTCGGTTGTTTCTCGCCTTAAAATCGCGTACCGCCAACAGAAGAGTCGTAGGCTTTTCACTCTTCTGCTGATATCGCCTGCCCGTGGTGCTCTCAGGCGAGGTGGTTGACTGAGATTGCCAGTGGAAAAGCTTATCGTCTATTGCATAGTCCTGGTACATGGTAGTAGGAGAGTATTCGTCTTCCGTCTTGTTTAGCGTTACAAAGAGCAGATCATAATGATGGACCTGGTTATAGTACACTCCCTCTCTAACTTCCTTGGGGTTTGCAAGCGTCCAGGCGCCCAAGCCAGCGAGCAATTCGTCGCGAGAGTAGCGCGCATGCAACTCCAATGCGCTCGGGAAGGATAGACTGACTTGGGGAGGTTCTTCCACCACTAAATCTAATCGCAAGCCTAATAATTCGTGTAACTCCCACAAGAGCTCAGGATTAGCGCGCAACGTGGCTGCGGCCTCTTCGGCGGACCCAGGCTGCCTGTCACCAAATAGTGAGGCAAAAAGCATATTGAGCGAATAGGCCAGAAGCGGGTCCTCGTCGTGCATCGCGTCTGTTGTAATCGTCCGAAGCCAGTTGAGTAGACGCTTTAGGTGTGCAGGCCCATCCAGGTGAACGAGCCTGCTAAACCCGTCCTCCAGTCGCCTGGCTGTCGCTGTGCGTGTTAGATCCCGCGAAAACGCCTTGTCCTTTGCCCAAGTCCATCCGTGGTTATTCCGATAGACGGTCTCGAGATTAATTCCGTGGTGCTCCACGAATGCACCTAAAGATAGCGGTTTACCAGTATCGTGTTCAAATGACCGGATCAGTTCTGGGAGACCTCGCATGCTAAGCGACATTTCGATGTTACGCAGTACATGCTCCATTGCCTGACGGTCTAATTTAATAGAGCAACCCGACGGCAGGTAAGGCAGGCCGTGTTTAAAGTCTTTAGGCAGCGAAGAAACCGGACGTCCGGTTAAGGCGGCAAAACGCGCGCCGAATCTGAAGTTTCTATTGGCATCACCGATAAAATCAAGCACCGTTAGGCACTCTTTTTGACGGCTGTGACGAAGACCACGGCCCAATTGTTGAAGAAACACAGTCAGGCTCTCTGTCGGCCTTAGGAATAGCACGGTGTCCACTTCCGGAATATCTACGCCCTCATTAAACAGATCTACTACAAACAGAAAATTAACTTCACCATTACGTAACTGCTTGCGCAATTCAGCGCGATCCTCACGAGGTGTATTCGCAGAGAGTGCTGCCGATGCAATACCCGAACGCGTGAAATAGTCGGCCATAAACTGAGCGTGACGTACCGAAGCGCAGAAACCCAGTCCACGTGCGCGATGGGGATCTAACAGCTTGTCACGCACCTCACGAACTACAAGTCCGGCACGTTCGATATTGTCGTCTAGAAGCATGCAGAGTTCATTGGGATCGTAACGACCCGAAACCCATCGCACGTTGCTAAAATTGACTGCATCGGTGATGCCGAAATACTGAAAAGGGACGAGCAGACCGCGGTTGATTGCGGTAAACAGCCTAAGTTCAGCAGCAATTCTGCCACCAAAATAGTGAAGAATATCCAGGTTGTCGTGGCGCTCGGGAGTAGCGGTGAGTCCTAATAGGATCTTAGGCTCAAAGTGCTCTAGAAGCTTGCGGTAGGTGTCCGCGGCTGCGTGGTGGAACTCGTCCACGACGATATAGTCATAGAACGTAGGAGGTAATTGATTGGCTATTTTCCTTGTGTTAAAGCTCTGAATAGACATAAACACGTGATCAAAACTGTCAGCCGAGTTACCGCCTACCATTAGCTCACCGAAATTGTAATCTTGTAATATGCGCCGAAAGCAGTCGCGGCTCTGCTGTAAAATCTCCTCCCGATGAGCTACAAATAGTAACCGCGGCCGCCTCGTCTGAGCGTAACTCTTATAGTCGAATGCCGCAATTACTGTCTTACCGGTACCCGTTGCAGCAACTACTAAGTTGCGCGAATGGTTATGAATGGTCCGTTCGGCATGCAAGCGATCCAAAACTTCCTGTTGAAAGGGGTATGGACGAATATCAAACTGAAAGTCGGCCTCGTACTCAGTTCCACGGTGTTGCTCGCGAACAAGGGCCTTGCTAAGGTGCTTGGAATCCGCAGCTACATAGTGCGTCATCCCTTCTGAACGCCAATAAGATTCAAACGTGCCTAACAGCTTGTCCCATAAATGTGGAGATTCACTTTGACTTATGCGTGTATTCCATTCCAGACCATCCGTCAACGCCGCACTAGAGATATTCGATGAACCTACATAGGCAGTACCGTATCCGCTGTCACGATGAAACAGATATGCCTTAGCATGAAGCCTAGTGCTTCGCGTATCATACGAAACGCGGACTTCTGCAGAAGGTAGGTTCGTGAGCATAGTAACGGCTCGTTCGTCAGTCGCCCCCATATAAGTCGTCGTTATTACTCGCAATGCAGGCTCTGGTAAATGGCGATGAGCTTCACAAAATGCTTGTAACTCGTGCTTGATGAGCCGCAGACCACTCCACTTCACAAATGCACATAAAATATCGACGCGGTCAGCAGACTGTAATTCTTGTGCCAACAGAGTCGCTAACGACGGATCAATTGAGGAGCCAGTTAAAAGGTCGCCTTGGCTTAATCCCAACGATGGCCGCGGACGCGAAGTACTGCCGCGTTCACGGATTTCTATCAGTTTGTTTTCTGTAAAAGCGTTTGGTGGTCCAGCATGGCCCGCCATAACACTGGGTAGCAGGCCAATAATGTGGTTAGCAGCCTCCAACTGGTTTTGGAGACGATTCGTGGATGGCAGGGATGCAAGAGCGGTCTCCAGTAGCCGCTGCACATACCGAGCAAGCAATATGCTGCTTTCAGCCTCGTCAAGTTTGACTGTTTCAATTTGCTTGGCTAGGTTGTTTAATTTACTTCTTAACTCGGCATCCACAATGCAGTCGTACAACCCGTCTGGCAGCAACAAAAACACCTCCAACTTCGGCTAAATGCTGTGATAGTACCAGTAATTAAATGAGCGCCAACGCCCGGAAATCAACTGTTTGTACTGCAGAGGAAACTAACCAGCCAGTGCCTTCTGCCACACCGCCGACCGGTTGATTATTTCTTGAGGAATTTGGATCTCACGATGCAAATCGTTAAAGCCCCTTCGAGCCAATTCATTCGAGTCTAGGTCCACCAGCCATCCACCAAACCACCAAAGTGGCTGTCGGGCGATTGAGAACGGTAGGATTCTCCTTTCGTCAGCAGTTAGCGGTGGCTGTGCCCGGCTATCGTAGGCGTCTACTAACGCGCACGCATACTCAAGCAAGCCATCCAGTGGAATACGAGTGCCCAACGTGGCAGTCAGAGCGAAATAGATTGTTCGCGCCAGGTCGTCGGTGCGTGGTGTTCGGCCCATGTAGTCAAAGTCCGCAATAAGTATGACCTCTGTACCATTGAAAAAGACATTGTTGTCCCAAAAATCCCCATGTGCCCGCTGGTATTTCAGTGCCCCCAGTAGTGGCTGTTCGTCGAATGCGACGGTTTCGGCCAGGTTTCTTAACGCAGAACGGAGATCCGCTTCTTCTCTGGTAAGAGCCCAGGTTCTCAACCGCATTTCAGCTCTATCAAATGACGGCAGGATGGCAGCAGACTCAATGTGGTTGGAAAACAATGGTGCATCCGCGTGAACATCCGGCGGTATTTGCGCGAGGACTTCATGCATACGAGCTAACCAGGGCATCGCTAGTTCTATTCGTTCGGGCGTATCCATTGTCCATTCACTTGGTACGAACGCCTCCACCTCCACCAGGTTTTCCTGGCATCTTACAAACTTCTCACCAAATGTGGTCTGGTACGGCACTGCACACGGTATGCCAGCGGCAGCAAGAGCTGCACGAGTGGACTGAATTGCATGTAATCGCTGCACCGTTACGGAGGGTCGATAGACTCGAGCAACTAAGCGTCTATTGTCCGTTTCAAAGTAGATGTTTAGATTAGATGAGCCCCCAAGGTCACGTTCGTTCTGAATGCTGTTAAAGCCATACTTACTTTGAATAATACCGAGCAGCGATGCACTCAGTGACGGGCGATTACCACGCAGGCCATTACGTGCATTATCGTTGTTCATTTGAAACCCCGTGAAGGTCGAACCTAATTGATGACCTTATTGTACTACCGCGTGCGAAATTGAGCTACTTACAACATAAATAGACGGCATTGCGAGCCTACCAGAATAGAAGTCCGCGGACCACTTGTTCAGCTTTATCTAGCACGTCACGTGGTGCTGCACACTAGAAGCTGATTGCGCGATGGATATGGCCAGAATATACGCATGACTTAAATCACAATCATGAATTTATTGTAATAACAATCATTTAAACAAAGGTTAATCTCTTCTTAACACCGCAGTACCATACTGAAGTTGGTACCGTGTTGCTCAGCTCTATGTGCGCCAGCTAGTCCCTACAGGCCAACGGCCGTAAATGTGGGCAGCTCTGGTTCGGCGTCAATTTCTGCGTTAAAACCTTGTACCTGCAATGTACGGTCAATGAACGAACGCCACAAGGCACTGTTTGCATTATGAATATCTTCGGTATCTAAGAAACACGCACTGATGTGCTTTCGCAAAATGGGAGGACAGATGAAACCTAGTAATCGAGGCTCTTTAGGCATGAATGCCGGATTCACTCTTATCGAATTATTGGTAGTAATAGCAATAATTGCTATTTTGGCGGCAATCCTGTTCCCAGTCTTCGCTCAGGCAAGAGAAAACGCGCGCAAGATCTCGTGCACCAGCAACCTTAAACAACTAGGACTTGCAGTGGGTATGTACGTTCAAGACTATGATGAAACCTTTCCGTGCGTAACCGCAAATAACAACCCACCAATTCCTGGGGCGCCTTTTGAGGGTTGGATACAGAACGACATTGTATTTCTCATTCAACCTTACGTTAAGAGCTATCAGGTGTTCTTCTGCCCAGATCGACCGCTCACAACGAACCCCAATGGCGACTTCTGCAACCCAGGTTCCGGTACGCCACAGCCTGTGTGGGGTTACGGGTACAACTGGAGCAGCGGCTATGGCCCCGGGGGCAATCCCCACAGTCTATGGAACCAGGGCGACGGCTGTGTTATGGCAGACACTGCATCGGGTACATTACCAGGACGCTCCATTGCTGCGGTCAATTTTCCTGCGCAATTCATCATCCTGGGTGACTCCGCCGATACGCCTCGCCAGACGCTTCACACTGCGGTCTATGACACAAGGTGCAATCCATCGAGCGGTTGGAACTCCGACATGCCCACTGGAGCACGGCACAACGGAGGCAACAACTTTGCATTTGCGGATGGGCACGTGAAATGGTACAAGGTGAACCTTACCTATGTTGACCCATACAATGTGGGGGTGACCACACCTGCCGTTGTGCCTAACCGATACTGGTTCAGTGCGACCTGGGATGGAGTTTCCCACTCGCCGTAAATTTCAGCTTTTACAGAATAGGGATGCCGTCGCCCCCGTAGCCTTACGGGGGCATGCGCTCCTGAGGAATAACCTTGATGTCAAGGAAGAGGATCTATCAGAAAATCGTAATATCAGCAGTGATCTCGGTATGGGTCACCATTTGCATTTCGGGTTGTTCGGGTAACGCGGCGCCACAGTCGCCAAATGCCGCCACTGCTGCGCCGGCGCGCCTACCTGGTGAAAACCCGCACGCGTATCCTGGTGCTGCCGTACCAAAAGGGATGACCAAGTAGCAAAGTCAACTCTGTTCCGGTGGGGTGCCTTCCTTACCGGAACCTTGACCAAATTTACCACTGTACGACAGTTAAATATGACGCGCGCCGCAGAGCTGATGGGTCCCAATAGTTCGCCGGTATGTCTGTTGGATGTCTAGTACTGGCTAACTTACCTGCCGAGTCGCTTCGGCAACCACCTTACCAACAGCATCGTCCAGCGTTCCTTCTACGCTGCATCCAGATGCAAGCTTGTGGCCGCCGCCTCCAAAAACCCGAGCAATCTTCGTAACATCACAACCTTCGCGCGATCGCAGGCTTATGCGTACGGTGCCAGGCTTTACTTCACGGAACAGAATACCAAGCTTTACGCCCTTTATTGAACGGAGATTGGAAACAATTCCCTCCGTATCCGCATCCACCGCCCCCAGCCGTTGAAAATCATCGAAACTTATTGCTGACCACGCAATTTGTCCATCCGCACTAATGCTCATTTTAGTGATTGCCAATCCCATAAGCTGCAGCGCAGCAAATGAGCGATTCTCAAAAACCTGCTCGGCAATGGGCGCGGGATCAGCGCCCAGGCGTTGTAGATGTGCTGCAAGTGAGAAGGTATGCGGCGTTACATTCAGGAAGCGGAATGATCCGGTGTCCGTAATGATACCCGTCATAAGACAGACAGCTACTTCATTTGTTAGCAGGTGATGGTGGCACGCCGCCTGCAGAGACCGAAGCAGATGGTAAACCAACTCGGCAGTTGCTGCCGATCGTTGGTCGACTATCTGAATGTCTCCAAATAGTCCGTCGCTCACATGGTGGTCGATATTAATTAGAGTACGGGCTGATTCAGCCGCTGGCGCGACCGCACTCCCGATGCGGTTAACGGCTCCCGCATCACAGATAATAGCAAGATCGAAATCATGGTGCTCACAGGCGGTTTGTACCCACGAGGCGCCCGGCATCCAGTCGTAAATGTCTGGCACCCCGTGAGCGGAAAACGGTACAGCTTCTTTACCCAAAAGCCGCAGGGCATGCGTTAAGGCAAGAACGCAGCCCAATGTGTCTCCATCGGGATTTACATGAGCTGCCAGCATTATTCGGTTGGCGCCGCAAATAGCCTCAACGGCTTCACGATAGGGAAGCTTCATTGAATTGGTTCGTCACCCGGCTCTTCGGTGGTTGCTTCAGGCGTAAGGTCAGCCTCTACAGATTTCAGCAATTCAAAGATGTGTTGCCCACGTTCAATACCCTCGTCATAGTGAAATGTCAGCTCAGGTGCTACACGTAGGTGAGCGCGCCGTGCGAATTCGCCGCGGAGCATGCCCGCTGCACCATTTAGAATACGAAGACTGTTAGCTCGCACGGTTTGATCACCCAAAACACTTACATAGACGCGTGCGTTCCTCAAATCGCGTCCAATCTCTGCATCGGTCACTGTTACAAAGCCAAGTCGCGGGTCTCGCACCTCCCGTTGAATCATCTCGCTTATCTCGTGGATCATCTGCGATTTAACACGATCCTGTCTCAGGGTCATGGCTGCGCACTCGCTTTCTTATAGAAATTCCATCTCAATCGAACTAACCTCTGCCGTAAGGCAGTTTTCAAACTCATTAACTACGTTATCCAATACCTGATTGACATACCGGCGATTGTTCGCTACGCAAGCGACACCAAGGGTGGCCTGATGATGACGATCCATATCGGCAATCTCAGCAATTGAGATGTTGAACTTACGCCGGGAAGTCGTAATCAGACTCTCAATGACTTGCCGCTTATCTTTAAGGGACTGCGCCTCGGGCAGGAATAATCCTATCGTTAGTATGCCAATCTGCATTGAAACGGCCTAATTACACTCTCTGGATCTGTTTCATCTCAAAGCACTGAAGTAGATCTTCGGGTTGTACGTCACTCCAGTTCTCAATCACAATACCACATTCGAATCCCTGAGCGACTTCGCGCACATCATCCTTCACGCGGCGAAGCGTATCGATACGGCTGGTGAAAAGAGTTTGGCCACCCCGAATGATGCGCACCTCAGCTCCTCGAAGCAGCTTGCCATCCGTAACCATACTCCCTGCAATCACCTGACCCTTTGGCGTTTGGAAGCGCTGCAGAACCTTTGCAGTACCGAGAATGTTCTCTTCAAATATCGGCGCCAGCAACCCATTCATCGCTCTATCTATATCTTCGGTAAGGTTGTAGATGATGTTATAGGTGCGAATTTCAACACCATCGCGTTCGGCAGCACGCTGAGCCGCCTGGTCGGCCCGAACGTTAAAGCCTATGACGATCGAGTTGGTTGCCACGGCGAGGCTGACATCCGATTCATTGATGGTGCCAACACCGCTCAGTTTTACGGTCAGCCGCACCTCGCCATCGGTTCGATCAGCGCTCATCTTGTTTAGCTCGCTTACCACGGCCTCAACACTACCCTGAACATCGCCCTTCACAATCACGTTGAGATCCTTGAGTTCGCCTTCCGATACTTTTTCAGACCAGGCCTCAATGGTGATACCACGTCTGTTATCACCCAGGCGGCTGTTGCGTGCTTCCTGCAGCCGCTCGTCAACGATCTTGCGAGCCTCGCGTTCGTTCTTCACCACCTCCACGGTATCGCCAGCATCCGGGGCCATGCTGAGGCCTTGAACCTCTACAGGTGTGGATGGACCTGCCTTGTACAGCCTCTCGCCTCGTTCATTCGTCATTGCACGCACCTTGCCCTGCGTGCACCCAGCAACAAGGCAATCGCCTACATGGAGTGTGCCGCTTTGCACAAGAACCGTAGCAACCGGTCCTCGTCCAGGCTCAATTGATGCTTCGACAATTGCACCCACGGCATGGCCGTGAGAATCAGCACGGTAGTCGTTGACCTCTGCGACAAGGACTATGTACTCAAGAAGTTCTTTTACACCGGTACCAACTTTCGCCGAAACCGGTACCGCAATAATGTCACCGCCATACTCTTCAACAACCAGGTTATGAGCGGTAAGCTGCTGCTTGATGCGACTAGGATCAGCACCTTCTTTATCTATTTTATTAATGGCCACAATAATGGGTACATCGGCTGCGCGGGCATGTTGAATTGCCTCTATGGTTTGCGGCATTATGCCATCATCGGCAGCAACTACCAGGATGACAATATCGGTTACCCTGGCGCCTCGGGCGCGCATAGCAGTAAACGCGGCATGGCCGGGAGTGTCGAGAAAGGTAATCTTCTTGCTCTCACCGTTATGGTCGATCTCAACCTGATAGGCTCCAATGTGCTGCGTGATACCACCAAACTCTCCGCTGGCAACGTTGGTTTTGCGAATCGTATCAAGAAGCGAGGTTTTACCGTGATCTACGTGGCCCATAATGGTAACTACCGGCGGACGCACTGGCATAACTCCGCTTCCTGCCTTGGGGCGAGCAGGTAATTTGGGTTCCGGTTTGGGCTCTCGTTTCACTTTTACAGCGTAACCAAAGGCTGCGGCAATTTTCTCAGCTGCCTCGACGCTTACCCTCTGGTTCATTGCTACGAGCTGGCCCAATTCCATCATTTTCTTTACCGCAGTATTGGGCGCTACTCCCATGGCCTCCGCAACCTCTTTTAATGTGGAGTTAGCGCTTACCTCTATAGTCTTTTCGTTGCCGGCCAGCATCTGTCGCACCGTAACTGCCGTGTCGAAGTCAAGGAGTGACGCTGGGCCCTCGGCTTTCACCCCCAGGTCATTTAGCACTAGCACAAGCTCCGCTTCGGTCATTTGAAGCTCGTTTGCAAGCGCCGAAATTTTTATTCCCTTTGCAACCGTCATACCTTGTTCTCCTTGTCCGTTATCCTTTGTTGAGGCACCACAGCATTCATTTGCATTGGCGGTACCAAATCGGTAACTCCAGATGCAGCTGCCACTGCCAGAAGCGCCTCGAAAACATCGGCACTAACCGTACTCGCGCGCAGTGAGCGCTCCAGGCGTTTCTGCCGCTGGGCCTGCGTAATGCACTCATTGGCGGGGCACACGTATGCACCCCGGCCGTTTATTTTGCCTTTTGGGTCATAGCAAACGGTACCATCTGGCTGGCGCACAACGCGCAGCAAGTCACGTTTCTCGTCCGTGGTACGGCAAGAGACGCACGTTCGTACCGGCTGTTTTCGTACTTTCAAATTGGAAATTTCCCATTGTGAACCGGGAAGAAGGAGAGTACTTACAGAAAAGGGGAGAAGTGGAGTGAGCACCGATATAGAGGAATGTAATCGGCGCGGGGCGCAAAATGACACCCCCGGATTTACAGTTCCATCTCGAACTCCTGCTCACCGGTTGCAGCTTTGCCGAAGTCGCCAAAGCCGCCAGCGGTTACACTCAGACCCACCCTGCACCAATTCTGATTAGCACCCACGATCAACCCTGAGCTGCAGCGGATCATACCCGTGACTCTCCATCGTCATTGATGGGATCTGCTGACTGACCATGATGAACACCGTCTACACCTAAGGCCTCTCCCGGGTTACGAGCGACCTGCGATTCACTCCTTATGTCAATGCGCTGCCCAGTTAACCTGGCAGCAAGCCGCACATTCTGGCCGGCCTTGCCAATTGCAAGAGATAATTGGCTGTCGGGCACAACCACAAACGCGCTCTTACCTTCTTCATTCACGGTGACTTTACTCACCTTTGCAGGTGACAGAGATTCAGAAATGAACAGCGCCATGTCCTGGTTCCATCTCACGATGTCAATCTTCTCGTCGTACAATTCGTTTACAACTGCCTGCACGCGAGTTCCCCTATGCCCAACACAAGCGCCAACGGGATCTACCTTTTCGTCACGGCTGGCAACTGCTATTTTGCTTCTAGCGCCAGGCTCTCGGGCCACACTTTTGATCGTGACAATTCCGTCGGCTATCTCGGGAACTTCAAGTTCAAACAACCTTCGGATGAGGCTTGGATGCGTGCGAGACACCATTGCCTGATCGCCTCGCTGGCTGTCTTTAACATCCAATACGTAAACCTTGAGCCTGTCGTTTATTCTATAGGGCTCTGTATCCACTTGCTCCTGCGGCGGCAATGCTGCTTCCAGTTTACCAAGCGCAATAATGACAGTACGACCTTCACGACGCTGCACCGTGCCCGTCATGACTTCGCCCTGACGCTCTCGAAATTCATCGAGAACCTTAGCTCTTTCAGCCTCACGAATATACTGTGTTACGCTCTGCTTTGCCCTATGAGCGGCAATTCTGCCAAAGTCACCCATAGAGGGCAGGTCAACATTTACGATGTCACCAACTTTAGCATGAGGATTAAGCGCACGTGCCTCGGCAAGATCGAATTCATTTACAGGATCGGTCAGCTCCTCGACCACATGTTTCACCGCATAAACCCTAAACGGCAGAGCCTGGTGACTGCGCGAGTCTATTGAGACACGCACGTCCCCAAGTACTGTATGGTTCTTCATATGGTTTTTATAGGCGGCTGCAAGCGCCTGCTCCACTGCTTCTACCAGCCGCTCTAAAGGAATATCCTTCTCTCTGGCAATCTGCTGAAGCGCTTCCAAAAACTCGCTCATGGCTGCTCCCCGCACGAGGCCCTCGTGTGGCCGAATTGTGCACCGTACCTCCGGTAGCAGAAGAGAGTGGGCACAAACCCACTCTCGCCGGGCAAACTGCTCGCGATCCTTTGCAAAGTATAGCATAGGAGACCTAAAATTGCAAGTAGCCTGCTCGGTCTGCAGCACTCTTGGGAGGCACCAAACAACCCATGGAACCAACCGTGAAGCCATATTTTGGCAGGCATACTTACCGCTTGTTTTACCTAGCGCAGCAGTGTAACATTCGCTTTATCATGGGCCAGCGGAATGCTCCAAACACCTCTCACTAGAGGGTACACGACGGCGGTATGCCATTTTACTGCGCGGTTTGCGGTACTGGTTACCTGTACCGCAAGTAGGACATTGTGCGTAACCGACGGCCCGCCAGTGATAGCAAGTCTCACTGCACCATCGCTGGTATTGTAGCGAACGCTTTGAAACTCACCGACCTTTAAAGTCATCCATAGCCCCAATGGCGCTATAAAAACTCGTCGATGAAACCCATCCCTAGGTGATATGAGAATAGCGTGTCCTTGGCGGGTGACGGCGCAGCCAAACCCCAGCCATCCAAACCGGCGGCTGTGAACCACGTAGGAACCATCATTGCGAGCGTAACCATAAAATGCGATGCCGTAATCTGCACTAAACGGATCAAACTTCAACACCGCTGGATCCGCGACAAAGCCGTATGAGGCAAACCCGCTGGGGTAGATGTTCGCCATCAGCTGGTCCATGCCGGCATAGCCCACACGCAGCAGATACAGGTTGGAAGGGTGTCGTCGGAAATCATCAAGTACAGGAATGGAGTTAATGCCGCTGCCGTAATGATTGGTCATTCGTACTATCTGGCGATAGTGACATCCATTCACTGCCCCATCCCAATAGCGCCTGGCCGCACCGTTGTATGCCCAGTTAGGAATTAGAGGCATGTAACCTAGAACCGCATCTACGGTGACCCGTGCTTTCTCATTTGCTCCAAAGTACCTGCACCAGGTGTAGATCTCTTCCTGCCCGGTTGAGTCCCACGGCATCTCACTGCCAAACGGATACCTCCGCGTAACCCAATAGCGCTCCCTGGCGTGCATGAATGCCAGCAACTTGTCCGCGCGTGCGCTCCAGCCTTCCACTTGCATATCGTGAATGATCTTGGGGAAGATGCTGCCAACCATTAGCCCAAATTGTGCGTATCCTGGTGCGAACTGTTTAATCGCCATTCCTGTTCTGTAAGCATGGTACAAATACCAGCTCCAGTTATGTATCAGCTTTAGGTCGGGATGAGTACGCGCGATTCTATACATTGCCCAGTAAACGGCCGCGACATGCGGATAGTTAAATGAGCGCCAGGTTGTTTCGGACCGCGCTTTATCCCACCCCTCCGTAACTGTGTAGTGGTAGTTAGGAAGAAGATTTGGCTGATAGTAGAATAGACTTGCACGAACTGAATAGTTCTTGTTTTGCAGGTGACCCCACAGGCATCTGGAAACGTAGAGGTCGAGTAGATGCACCTCGTGAACATTGGGTCGGTTGGCGTTTTTCATGGCCATTCCAACCGAAGGTCCAGCACCAATCTCATCACTTAGCCCAACGAACCAGCTGTTAAACCGTTGTAGCACCATACTCTTAGTCGCGCGGTCGTAGCCTAAAAAGGAGTCCGTGCGGTGAAAGGGGTCCGAAGGGTCATCGTACCACTGGTGCGACGCCATAAACGAGCCGTATCTAGAAACTTGAACCGTTTCTGGTGGAGTCACAAAGTATTGAATGTTTTGGGTTGCACCATTATTGTAATGGACAGAAATAAGGCACCGTCCATGAACATGAGCGCTAAGCGCGTATCCCACCCAGCCGCTGGCTATCTTATGCTTGTATGGAGAGATAGATATAGATGCCCGCGGCGAACAATGTATGGATGTGATTTTGTGGCTTGAATGCACAAACAGCTCAGCAGGTTGGTTTGTTGGTAGAACATAGCCCGGAATACCCACTACAACTGGCCGCTTACAGGCGATCAGCGTATTCTGGATCTGCTGAACGCCTGGAGATGTGGCAAATCTGAAGGTGAAATCTGTTGATCCGCCGGGCTGCAATATTCGTTCTGTAGCGGGGTTCCACGGCTGCACGCCTCTCCAGTCATGATGAATGTAGGCACGGGTACAGCACATCCACTCATAAAAGCCTTCGAAAGTGACGCCTCGCGGAGTAGGATCGTCGTAAAGCGGTCGATAGGCCTCCAGTGGTGTTTGGTGGTCCGGAAGAACGAGCAGAGCCGGTCCATGACCGTTTAGGCGTGTCACCTGCAGGTAACCACCATCTTCTCCAATGCACGGGTCCGCAAAGGAGCACGTGTCGTGTGCCTGATTGAGGGTTTTGCCAGAGAGGTCGTTGTTAAACACCATGGCCGCGCCAAACGCACCCAACGTAACCGCATGACGGTGTGGATTGTAAAACGTAAAG
This sequence comes from Chthonomonadaceae bacterium, assembly GCA_027450145.1. Lineage (GTDB taxonomy): Bacteria > Armatimonadota > Chthonomonadetes > Chthonomonadales > Chthonomonadaceae > JAJZFK01. Next base: position 49,124 of record DAIDKH010000017.1, read on the forward strand.
CGCAGCAGAAGGTGGCCGTCTTTAACTAACCAGCGTCGAACAACACGCACAGGGCAGTTACCAGCAACGGTATCTGTTAGATCATAGGCAGAAACTGCGCCGGCGGAGTGAATTTGCCGTGCAGCAGCAGCGTTGTGCGAGGTGGAAAACGCTCTCCACTTGCCGCTCGCATCCTTCAGTCTAAATGTGCAGTCACCAAGATAGTAGTATCCTGGACCTGAACGCGATGCAACTCGGTCACCAGGTAAGAAGTTAAAACCTGAACCAACTGGAGCAAGCCCTGCAGCGCCGCCCGTAGCCTTGAGCAGTGTTAACCTGAACCCTCCTGCCGTTAACGCGGTCACACCATCCGCGAGGTAACCTTCTGCGTCGGAGGGTTTTGCGCCATAGCTTTTCGCTTGAGAAGTAAAATCATTGGCAATCTGCGCAGGGGAAAGAGCCTCGCCGTAGACCTTCACAGAGGAGATTACAAGCGAACCGGCCTGCTGCGCTCCGGTGTACTCGTTTTTAAACTGCACTTTGCCGTCTTGAGCGGTTTGTGCTGCAATGGTAACTGGGGCATTATCCGCCGTATTGATAGCGGTTGTGAGCGAGCCCTTAAGGAGACCATCGTCGTATATCCTGGCAGTTTTACCGTCATACGTGTACGCCAGCAGATGCCAACGGCCCGCGGACGGCACTCCATTCCACCCCAGGTCATCACTCCAGTGCGCCATGGCGCCATAACCGGGATTAGCTCCCCAGCCGAATGCCATCAATGAACCGGTTGGCCCACCTCGCCTGCCCCAGGAAATGATCGTCTCCTCGTCCGAATCGATGCTTGGATTGAGTGCCCATACCTCAATCGTGCGAGGATGGTCTCCCACCAATGCCTTAGGAGGCATCGGCCCGACGAACGCATCGGTGCGGCCATTGAATGCAACACCCACGGCGCCACGCATATGGACAAGCGTTGGTGCCCCTAACGCAGTGAAGGTGAAATCATCTGAAACATCGTGCCAGGTTTTGGTGCCTGGTACGAACTCCTTGGCACTTAGCGACAGTAGAGGGTCTGGTGCTTGCGCTACGGCAGGGGGTGTAATCAACAGCCCTATTATCGCAGCGGTAAAAACCGCGAACATTCCACCTAACGAACGCGATTTCAGCAGATTCATAGCCAGTGGTTTCATATGCGGTTCCTATTTGGCAGGCAGAAAGCGCTCAATGGTCTGCAAAACTAAAGGAGCGAGGTAGGCATGGCCAGCCATGTTGGGGTGAACGCCGGCTCCGTAAAGAGGTGATGCCAGGGCAGTGGCGGTCTCCGGGCCCAAGTCGACAAGGTGTGTGCGGTGATCCGAAGGATGCTGGTGTAAGTAGCTAGTTACTGCCGTTCGCAGCGCAGCCGCATACCGAGGACCGTTTGCACCATAGATCTGTGTGCTCTCAATGCCAAACGGAACGGCTACCACAATCTGCGCCTTTGGGGCGGCACGCCGCAGTGCAGGAAGACACTGAACTATAGAGGCGATCATCCGTTTAGTACCGGCCCTGCTGAGAGTTTCATTGGTACCGTAGTTAAAGAAGATAAGTGAGGGCTCCTGCCTCTCCCCACCGTAACTTGATATCCTGCCATGCGCATTTAGAAGGCTGCTGGTTCCGTCAATTCTGTTCCACCTGCTTGCAGCATCGTCGTACGCCCAGCGTCCATCCGGCCCCTTGTTCACCACATAATATCCCGGCACGTCGCCATCGGCGCAGCCCGGACGCACCCAACCGCTGTACCCGCAAGCGCTAATGCACGTTTCGTAGCCTTGGTAGAGTAACGCCCGTGAGTCCAGCCAACTGTAGTCATCAAGCACGCTGTCACGACCGTTATCGGCCATAATGCCCTCTGTTATACTGTCCCCAACAATTAGCACCCACCGCTTGTGTGGTCTTGAAGCTATTGGCAGGGCGCCCTGGCCTAGGGTGATACCCTTCACTTTCAAGACGTTACTGCCTATGCCACCTGCGACCCACCTGTGCAGTTGTTGGCTATTACGCAGCCATACAGTAAGAGTGTGCTTGCCTACAGATGGAACGGTGATGGTAATAACACCGTTGTGTGCGGGACCATCAGCCGATACGTTATCGGTGAGAAGACCATCCAACGCATAGCTTATATCCGGTACAGGGTTTTGGAGCGACCATGAACTACCAGTCCAAGTTCCATACTGCTTCACCGAAAAAAGAATGGAAACGGGAGTGGCCGCGTCTACCGTTTTGAAGGTCACTCTAAAGTACGCACCCGCATTCCATGTTTGTTTGGCATCAGACTTTACGCCGCTGGACGACCAGTTGGCAGGGCTGAATACAAAACAGGAACTGGTTGGCCGGTAGGTTTGCGCATTAGCGACTTTAGAGCTGACTGCGCAGAGGGATGCTAGTGACAGGCCAAGTGCAAGTGGAAGAGGCAGGTGCATAAAGGGCTCCGAAGTAAGTTATATTCTTACTGTTCTTCAGATAACTTTGGAATACCTGCAAGGATGCCGAAAGCACCTTGGGCTCTAAAGGCCCAGGGAAATAAATAACATGAGCCTGTGCACTGCAGCCATTAAGTAATAGTGCGAACTAATTCACCACGGACGAAAAGTTGGTGCGCCTGTTAAGTTAAATCTATACAGTTTGATCGTCCCGCATGGCCGCCGTGGGGGACATATGCTTCAGGTCACCTGTCTCTATAAAACAGACGCGTTCAGCAATATTCACCACATGATCGCTAATGCGCTCAAGGTATTTTGCAGCAAAGAGCGTGTTGAGCGCGAGCAGACTGTGGGCGGGTTCCTCCGCCAAAAGATGGGTCAACCGGGTCCGCATACTGTGATACAGGGCGTCTACTGCATCGTCGGAACGTATAACGCGATCCACAAGATCCAGGTCGTGATGAATAAATGCTTGCAGCGCATCGTGCAGCATTACTCTGCTGAGCTGAGTGAGACGTGGAAGGTCTACCAACGGATGATACATTTCGTGAGCACGCACAAGTCGTCTGCCGATCTTGGCGATATCTACTGCGTAGTCCCCAATGCGCTCGATATCAGTAATAACTTTTAACGCCGTACCAATGATGCGGAGGTCACGCGCAACCGGCTGCTGTGTCGCAATTAACCGGAGACACCTCGCCTCAATGTCCAGGTCTAATTGGTCAACCGTGTCATCCCGTTGAATTACTTCGTGCACCAACTCAAGATCGCCGGTCTCCAGAGCTTCCACCGAAAGGGCCACCATGTTATCGGCACAGGTCGCCATCTCCAACATCTTGTCGCGTAGTGCACTTAATTCGGTATCAAAATGAGCTCTGGTCGTCGTCATATAAGCAGCCTCTTCTACGGGTACAACCCGCCTTACCTATCTAACTACCCTATACGTATCGGTAGATTTACCAGATACTCATACGGCAGATTGCGCAATAGAATATAATATTTAACAGAACAGAGGAGAATTCCTGCCCGGCCTCTAACGGTTAGATGCTACTGCTGCGAGGATGTGCAGGCTATGCCTACTAGGAGTCTGCGTAGTGCCCATCTATGAATACAAATGTACTGAATGTCATCGTAAGTTCAGCCGGCTGGTGAGTAGTCAGGACGCGGTACCCCTCACATGCAAATACTGCAACAGCACTCACGTGTCTCGTCTAATGAGCCGGTTCGCGCGCCATAGGTCGCAAGAGGATGCGATGGATGCGCTTGCAGAAAAGCTGGAAACTGCCGACGACAGCAATCCATCTGCGCTACGGCAAATGGCGAAGGAGATGAGCAGCGAACTAGGTGAGGAGATTAGTGATGAAGAGCTTGAAGGCATTCTAGAGGGTGATGACACAGCAGGAGATGACGAAATCTAATGAGGCTGCGTTCCTTGAGGCAGCCTCATTATTCTATTTGCTTAACTGTTGTGTGCGTACCAAATACCGGTATATTGCCATTCGCTCATCATTGGGATAAACCCGTAACTTGTTGCTAATATGCAATCCATGCTGGGCGCACCATGCCATAAACTGTTCATCTGTCATACGGCGAACACTTGCAGGTACATCCACATATTCGTCGTCTCTTCCTTCAACCTCACGGGGTACCATCGCACCCACCTCACCTTTCGGCGCTTAAGACTTCCTGAGAGCGAACGCGCCTGTTCGCTCTCAGGCCATTAGGTCTGAAAAGCAGACCTCTAGTTCACCAGATGCAGACTGAGCAGCACAGTTTCAACTTGCATACCACCGCCTGGTGTTTTAATACTTCTACGAATTACCACGGGAACCTTAGCATCGGCAGGCAGAGCGCCAGCAACGTCCGACAACTGCTGAGCGGAGGTAATGGGCTTTCCGTCCATCGAGACGATGACGTCACCCGCCATTAGCCCTGCCATTTCCGCAGGACTGCCTGGATAAACCTGCTCTACTACCGCGCCGGATTGAATGGATGGACTGATACCAAGCTGGCGGCGTACATCCTGATTGGTAAGATCGGCAATACCTATGCCCAGCCTACTCTTAGACTTTTGAGGAGTCACAGTAGGAGCGACCTGGTTCATATCGTTGGGCAGATTACCGATGGTCACATTCAACGTAATGTTGTTGCCATTGCGATGTACCTCGACTGGTACAGTGGTACCCGGGGCGGTGCGCATGACAAGATTTCGGAAGGCCACCTCATCCTTTACTGGCTTATTATCAAAGGAAGTGACCACATCCTGCACTTGAAAACCAGCCTTGGCTGCGGGTGTACCATCAACCACGGCACTTATCAGGGCGCCATGATCCACGCCATATCGCTGTTTGTCACCGTAGGTGAGCGGCGCCGGGTCCACGCCTAAGTACCCTCTGGTTACCTTGCCGTTCTCTATCAACTGATCCATGATGTATTTAGCGGAGTTGGCGGGAATGGCGAAACCGATACCCACATTGCCTCCGCTAGGCGACTCAATAGCCACATTAACGCCTACTACCCGGCCGTAGATATCTACGAGCGGCCCGCCAGAGTTTCCGGGGTTAATGCTCGCATCAGTTTGCAACAGGCTTGGGTAGTAACGCATTTCGTTGCCCTGGCCAATTGTTGTCTGCCGGCTTAGAGAGGAGATAATTCCCACCGTCATCGTATCTTTTAGATCAAATGGGCTTCCAAACGCAATGGCCCATTGTCCCACCTTCACATCATTGCTATTCTCAAATTGCACGGTAGGCAGGTTATTAGCGTCGATTTTGATAACCGCCAGGTCGCTCATAGGATCCCTATACACCTTGCCAACGTACTTGTGCCCATCGCGCAGAGTTACAGTAACGCGGTCGGCGCCTGCAACAACGTGGTCATTAGTGAGAATGTAACCGTCGGAGCGGACAATCATTCCGCTGCCGCTGGCGACCGCGTACTGCTGGAACTGCGGACCATTGCCCTGGCCCGGATTTGGGAAGATTTGCACATTGGGTGCGCCGCCGGGGAAGCCGGGCATATTAGGAAACTGAAATCCGGGAGCCTGATTACCAAAAACCCGCATGGAGTTATTGACTGGCTGCCTGCTGGTAATTGAGACTACGGAAGGCAGCATGGCATTTGCGACATTTTCAAAATCGTCCTGTAAGCTCACCGTTTGAACTGATGGATGCACCGGCGGCGGGGCATCAGCTTGCCGTGCGCTGCTGCTGCGAACGCTCATAAACTCCAGTGTGCTTATTCCAACGGCCAGCACCGGTAAGGCAAATACCGCCCATCTTTTCGATTTCATTTTTAGAGACATTGAAGTTTCTCCTAAGCTGATGTTTAAGCTATATGACTGGACGCGTGTATTTCATTGCGTCAGGTTGTTATCGTGATGTTTAAGACGCGCAGTTGTCAGGTTGAGTAACACAATTATGGGATAAATTGTATGTTGCACGCCGCAATTTGTCATACGAGAATATCATCACGTTCTGTTACCAAAAAAATGGGGCTCCGTGACGATAGTTCACAGAACCCCATAAACAGAACCTAAAAGCGAGATCTACTGAATTTTAACGAGCGTAACAGTAAAATCCAGCACGGCGTTGGGTGGTATTGCGCGAGTAGGCGGTGTCGCGCCGTACGCTAGATTAGCAGGTATCACCAATTTCCTGGTTCCGCCCACTTTCATGCCCGAAACACCTTCGTCCCAGCCGGCAATTACCTGGCCAGCGCCAACGGTGAACGAAAATGGTTGAACATGGCCAAACTTAGGGTCGACGTTGCTGTCAAAAACGGTGCCGTCGGTCAACGAACCGGTATAATTTACCTGCACGCTGTCACCGGTCTTCGCAGTAGCGCCGGTTCCTATTTGTGTATCTTCATATTGTAAGCCGTCGGCTAACTTGATCATCGTTGGTTTCCTGGTGGCGGCCACCGCAGTGCTCTTTGAGGGAGACGCAGCCGTGGCTTCTTTCTTCGGCTGTGGTTTTACAGAATGTTTTGTAGCCATTGTGCTTGGCTGCGGCGCCCCTGTGGTTGGCTGCGGTGAAGCAGTGGAGGTAGCAGGTGGCGTACTGGGCTGAGGTGTGGGAGTGCTGGAATCTGCTGGCTTTCCAGATTGGCACCCCGACAACAAACTAGCTGCCAGCACCAGGATTGCTGCCGTTCCTGAAATGCGCATAGAAATCTTGTGTCTCCTCTATGAGATTGTCGCTGTAACAATGACAACGGGGTTGAACGCGTGACAGCAAATAGTATACACTGCGTCAACGTACGCGCCTATTCGGCGTCCCTATTTGTCCGACCACTGTAGTGCCCCCGTAAGGTAATTAAGCCTGGCGTGGATGAGCATCCTGCAATAACCCGCATGTGCATAGATTGCACTAAGTTGCTAACCGCGATTAGGAGTGCATTACAGCAACATCCGAAGGCGTTCCTTCGTTAATTATATAACGGTAAAGTTTTCAAAGGAGTTGAATCCGGTAATGTACCCCAACAAATCGATGCGATTAAACGTGATTGCCGCCACTTTTGGCGGACTATCGCTCATGTCATTTAGCGCAGGTGCTCAGCAGCCGTCTCCATCTCTGCCACCTGCTAAACCGCTGCCGGTGCCAACAGGTGTCGTTCCACTGCCCTCGGGGGCACCTGAAACACGACCGCTATCGGTACCCACTGCTCCTGCAGTACCCGCCGCGCCTGCATACAAACCGCTTCTCGTTTCTCCACGGCTGCAGGCAATCAACGGCTACCTCAGCGGCAAGCCGGTTACGCTGAGGGAAGCCATCGGCATAGGCCTTGCGTTAAGCCCCGATATGGCCCGTGCAGTAGCAAATTTGCTGATAGCCGAGGGGAACACCAGTGCGGCACGTGCGGCACTCAATCCCAGCGCCAATATTAACAGCCAGATAACGGAATTTGATGCGGCTACCAACGCCAGCTTTGCCGGAACCTCGCTCACCTTAGTTAATCAATTCAACCCAGTAGTCACTGCTCAGGCTAACATGCCCATCGATGTCACGGGCTTATTGCGAGCAGCTGTCACACAAGCGCAATTTCAGCAGGCAGCGGCGCGTATTGGTGTTAATCAGGTGCGCAGTCAGATAGTGTTTAATGTTCAAAATTCATTCTATGCCGTGTTACGTGCTCAAGCGCAGCTGGCTGTTACGGCGGACACAGTAAAATCCGACCTGCGTCAGCTGGATGATGCACAGAAAAACTACGCTGCCGGTACAGCACCCAGGTTCGACGTACTTACTGCGCAAACGAATGTCGCAACCGCCCAGGATTCTTTCCTGCAGGCTCAGCGCGGAGTTAGCCTTGCACTCCTCAGTCTGAAGCAGGCTATGGGAATCGACGTGGATTCGCCTATAACCATTTCCGATGTCAATGCAGTACCAAGCCTGCCAGAAGCAGATCAGGTTGCGCCAGCAGCTTCTGAGACTACGGCCGCGCCCTCTCTAGAGCCCCAGAGATATACTGGTCCAACCCCCACGCAGCAACTGGAAAAAACGCTGCCGGGCGCGAGTGCAGTAGCCATGCCGGGCAGTTCATCCTCTGCAACCCTCGTTCAGGACCCCATCCACATGGGGCCGGCCGTTGAACCGCTTATTACAGAAGCATTGGACCATCGTCCCGACATCCTCGCAGCAGATGCGCAGGTAGACGCGGGCAAGAAGGGGATTTATCTCGCCAGGGCCAGCATGCTGCCGCAGCTCTCCCTTGGCATGGCTTACACATTAAATCCTAACGCCGCCGGATTTACGAGGTATAACCAGTTTGCAGCTACGCTTAACGTAACGCTGCCGTTGTGGGACGGTGGGCTTTCCCGCGCAAGAATGCACGAGGCGCAGGGAGCAGAGGCCGAAGCAATCGTGCAACGTCGAGCGGTGGTGGATGCCGCCAAACTCCAGGTGCGACAGGCCTACCTTGCCTTGCTGCAGGCCAGAGACCGCGTTGCCGTGGCCAACACAGCTTTGCAGCAGGCTCAAGAGGCATACAGGTTAGCGCAGGTTCGCTACCGTGCGGGAGTATCTCAGCAGCCGGGAGTGTCACCCATTCTAGAGTTGTCCAACTCCCAAGCTAGCCTTACTCAGGCACAATCTAACCGAGTGAGCGCACTTTACGATTACTACACAGCACGGGCCGCCTTAGATCAGTCGGTCGGGCGCAATGCGTTTGTAGGTGTCGGTCCTGGGTACGCAACTGTGCCAAATCAGAAGCACCTCCCACGATAAGCAGTCCATCAGGAGGGTATGACCCAATATGCAGGTAGTTACGATAGACACAAGTTTGATTGGCGACCAGTACGGAGACGAGCTATGTCGACACCTTGAAGCCGGCGATATTCTCATGATGGAGCATGCACCATTTGCTCCTGTGGAAGCCGATCGCGTGTTTCTAAGAGATCAGAAGCAGTCGGAAAGCAGCGCATTTAAAAACATTGCCTACAAACCGCATCTCAACAAAACAACGGGGCTAAGTGCCGACAGCGGCATGGATTGCGATACTGTTCATAGAATTCTTTCTACCTACTCGAACGGGGCAGTGGATTACGTGAGCAGACTGCTGCCGCGTTATGGAAGGAAATGGCGCCTTGATTTCGCCACATATAGGCCCGTAGAAGAAGAAGGACGCGACCTGCCGCTGAAGCGCCGTAATGACCTCATGCACGTCGATGCCTTTCCCACTCGGCCTACAAACGGCGGACGTATTCTGCGGATATTTACTAACATCCACCCGTCGAAGCCACGGGTTTGGGTCACCTCCGACCCTTTTGAAGATCTATGTCGCGACTATGCTATCGCCGCTGGTTTGGGTAGCGTCACATCCGCAGGCGCCGTACTCAAGCGTGCTGCCGGACGTGCAGCCCGTCTCATCGGGATGAAAGCCCCAAAACGAACTGCATATGATGATTTCATGCAAGGATTCCACCATTACCTCAAAGCCAACGATGAGTTCCAGAAAACGAGGATGCGTGACACAACGCCCTTCGCGGCAGGTACCACTTGGATGGCATTTACCGACCAGATTGCGCACTCGGTAAAATCCGGGCAGTATGCAATTGAACAGACCTGCATTGTTCCCGTGGAAGCAATGGTGGATCCGGACAGGGCGCCAGTATCGGTCCTTGAAAGAATCGCGGGTTGTAAGCTTGTCTAACCTGCAGGAAACGTTGCTGCTCCGCATTTCACACCCAATTAAACAAATTTATAAGAGGTAAATCTATGACTCAAATTAAGGCATTTTCCGCCGTGAATGAGACGGCGCCGTTGTCCGCGGCCACCATAGAGCGCAGACTTCCCAAAGACAACGACGTATCCATCAATATTGAGTATTGTGGTATCTGCCACACAGACATCCATCAGGTCCGCAATGAGTGGGGCGGCTCCATCTATCCCATGGTACCTGGCCATGAGATTACGGGAATTGTAGCAGAAGTCGGCGCTAAGGTAACAAAATTCAAGGTCGGCGACCGAGTAGGTGTCGGATGCTTCGTCGATTCCTGCAGAACGTGTACTGAGTGCAAGGATGGCCTTGAACAGTACTGTTCCAACGGGTTGGTACTTACATACAACAGTACGGAGCATGATGGCACACCAACCATGGGAGGGTACTCAGAAAAGATTGTCGTAAACGAAGATTACGTTCTTCGCATTCCGGCCAACCTCCCGCTGGATGCAGCGGCGCCACTGCTGTGCGCAGGTATCACCCTCTACTCGCCACTAAGACACTGGGGAACAGGGAGAGGCAAGAAGGTGGCTATTATCGGCCTGGGCGGCCTGGGTCATATCGGCGTTAAAATAGCCCACGCAATGGGAGCCGAGGTAACAGTGCTGAGCCAATCTCTTAAGAAGAAGGAGGAAGGGCTAAAGCTTGGCGCCGATCACTACTACGCGACGAGCGATCCAGAAACCTTTACTGAGCTTCAGGGCAGGTTTGACCTTATCATTAATACGGTGTCGGCGGCACTGGATTGGAACCTCTATCTGAATCTCCTCAAGCGCGACGGAGCATTGGTGGTAGTAGGAATACCCGACACGAACATCCCGGTGAATGCCTTCCCCCTCGTCATGGGTCGGAAATCAGTAGCTGGATCGCTCATCGGTGGTATAAAGGAAACCCAGGAGATGCTGGATTTCTGCGGCGCCCACAACATCGCCTGTGACATAGAACTAATACCCATTCAGAAGGTAAATGAAGCGTATGAACGGGTATTGAAAAGTGATGTAAAATTCCGTTTCGTCATCGACATGGCGACGCTTAAAGCGTGACATCTCCTACCGCGGGCCTATCAGCGCGGGGTTATCGATCCCGTGCTTATATACAAAAGCCCACTGCGTCGACTAGATGCCACGGTAGACATGTAGCGGCTGAGGAAGAGCCTCCGACCCCTGGCACTCGCTACGCTCGCAGAATGAGGGAGTAGGGGAGACAGAGGCTGCTGCATAACGCATGAAAGTACAGAGCAACGACCAGAAGCAGAAGGCAAGTTTTTTACTTCGTAGGGTGTTACCCTGTCTGTAACTTCTTACCCACGGGTTCGTCGGTGTGCCCATTGCAGAATGGGGTTTTCAAGGAAGCGCCAGCTTGCCGCCGCGAGGCAAACCGATCCGATTAGCGTGAGGGCCGCAAGCAGCTCCGTGCTGATATCACGGTGCGTGGCTTCCAAAATCGCCATAGAAACCGGCCAGGCGTAAAGATAGATTCCGTATGAGAAGTCGCCGTGTTTTGCTGCGCTGCGAAACGCGGGGGGAGCATAAAACGCGAAGCTGAAAAGCAGAATGCCGAGGCACGGCGGCAGCAGCAGGGGCTGCAGATATGGACGAAATACGTAAAGAAGCAGACCTGCAGCGGCAGCACCAACTAGCAGAGGGGTGGGGCGAAGTTTGTTTTTGAATGCGAGGAAGCAAGCGCCGGTAAGAAAATAGAGAAAAAAGCGAGGCATCGCATACGGCCCGCTTATTATGTTGAGCAGAGGGCTGCCGCTTCCCCAGTTTGTTGGCAGGCTGTGCATAGGCAGCCCGGGCAGTTGCAGAATGGCCAACGCTACGGTAGTTGTTGTGAGAAGCGCAGGTTTGCGAAACAGCCCCATGGCCGACACGGGAATGACAAGCAGATAGCAGAGAAACTCGTACTGGATTGTCCAGGTGGAACCGTTTACGTTGGCATAGTGAAAGCCCTTAAACACCTTGGGAGAGTATGCCTTGAGAGCAGGGGTGTAAATAATGAACCATGCTGCATGGTGCACCGAGAGGTAACCGCTTCTGTTCACCGCTCCCCACCACCCTACCACCCAGGTGGAGAAAAACATGGCAGCTATAAATGCAGGATATATGCGTGCCACCCTGCGAAGCAGGTATTGTTTATTGCCGCGGCAGCGCATATAGCTTTGCACAATCAGGTAGCCGCTGATGAGAAAGAAGCCATCTACTGCGAGCCCTCCCATGGTTAGGCTTCCGCCGGTGATTTGCATCAGCCACTCACGCTTTGCGGCCTGGGGGCCATACAACTGAGGCGGCACGTGGGAGAAAATGACCAGACAGGCAAAGAGCAAACGTAGAAAATCGAAGGCGTTGGCACTTCTTGCTTCGTCCGCAGTTTCATTTTGCAGTGCTGGTTTTTCGTACATAACAGTTCCCTTGCTCGCGCAAATTCACCGTGGTGATATGTGTTTAAACAAATTAGGTGCTGCACTACCTCTTTCCTGCCGAACGCAGTCCTAACATGACAAATTGCAGGCTTCCTTTTCGCCCTGGTTTGCAGATTCGACATATCATGCACAAAATTGCCACAGGACATTGTGCGGTCGGACACGGACAAAACAGTTCGGTGTACCAGGTATCAACTGAAGTTGCTGCAGGAGCCCGAAGGCAGAGACTCCTGTCCAGACGCTTACGCGTCGCCCCCTCATCTCGTCACTCGCGCTGACCGTTGAAGGAGGGAGTAGCATAGAAAGAGGCTACTTTACTACTAGGTGATCAACGATTTGGATGTTAATGGCAAGCACTGTTATAAGCTTTAAAAGCTTAACACAAATTTATTGTTTTCTTAATAATCAGCCTTTGTAATCGAGACGCGACTTTGTAATAATAGCCTTGTGTGCTGGTGCCTCGTTGCAGTGTTCGTCGACAAATCGCGTATGCAATGTATGTTTCAGTTTTCAGATTGTGCAGCAGGTTTCGTTACCTGCCTTTTGTGTACAACCAACTGTTTCTTACCTACCACTACTGCCGCGGAGAAAGTAAC
>DAIDKH010000018.1 GCA_027450145.1 Chthonomonadaceae bacterium
TTGTAAGGGGATTGACACTACCTGCGGCGCCAACGTATAATAGCGTAGCTGCCGCAAGGCGGTGTCACGGCCGCTTGTTCCCTTGGTTCCGCAAAGACTTGGGGGAACAGGCGGCTTTGGTTTTATCAGGGGGAAATTCAGCGCTGTTTCAACAGCAGCATGATGCCTCCCGACATGCGCAGCAAACTCTGCTGCGACAGCGTTACCGGCGCCAGTGCATTAGGATCCCACACCGTCGCTGTGGCGTGCGCTCCTTTGCCATGCATGCTGAACACCGCAATGTAGTGATCTCCATTTACCCACGCAATGGCGGGCATGGGAAGTTTGCTGTAACCCTGCCGGCTCGCCTGCACTGCAAGCGGTTTAAACCCGGCTGCCCTGGCGGCACGTACCATGCCGGCCATGCTGGTGCCGTGCTGGTTGGTGCGGCCCACTCTCTCTAGCACGTGCAGCGATACCGCAGGCATGCGCAGGTACTTGCACACCAGGCGAATGGCACGAGGACCGCAGCTGTCGTAGTGATCTAAAGTGAGTGCAGAATAAAGATTTGCCGGCCGCGGCAACGGCCTGGCAAACGGCCTAACGGGGTGCGGTATGCAGCGTTGCTCCTGCCCAGCAAGCCATGCAGACTGCACTGCGGTAAGCCCGCCGTTGGCGGATTGGCTGGCAGCTAGCTGCTTCAGCTCGCCCAACGCCTTGCCGTACTCGTTATGCTTGCAGTAACCGGAAGCTGTGCGAAAGTAGACTGTGTTCTGCAGCTGCTCAATTTGCCGTAGCGAATTGGCGGGCGAACTGGCGGGGGTGAGCGTACCGGCATCTGCCTTTGGCACTGGCTGCGAATGGCACCCAGCTAGCAGTACTGCCACAAAACAGTTAATAGCAATCACATGGGTGGGGGCAATACACTTCCTAAATTGTTGACATCTCAGCATTAGGCACGTCCTCACAGGTTTCAACAATGCGCGCAGGCATAACTTCATGGCGTATGCCTTTAACCGTATTGCATTCATCTTAACAGATTTGCAAGACAGTGCCAACACTCCAGAGCGCGATTTAATGGCAAAAATTCAAATATTTTAAACATTTTTAGCTTAGCAACTACCGAAACTTACTTTCCGCCGCACGCAGTCCAAATCACGGCAAATCCTTAAGAAACGCACGAAATCATGTTGAGCTGCGGATACCTTATGCCAGTCGCGCTTAAAAATTTGTGGTATCACGCCTTCAGGCAACTATGGGGCAACGCGCAGACGGTGCTCGTGAATAATGAGAGCCATTTTGGGTAGTTGCCATTATATCCAGGCAGGAATTCCAGTAGCGTTCGGCGTAATGGCACACGTGTACAATGTGGACAGGAGGTTGAAAGACCATGCTTGATGATGCTCAGGTTGATCAGTTTAACCGGGACGGATTTCTACTTGTTAAAGGCTTGCTATCCAAGGCGGATGCAGCCGTATATCGTAAGGCAGGGCACGAACTCATAGAGCGCCTGGCCGCTCATTCGGATATGGACGCAACGTGGGGCAGTGCACGCGAAAGCGTAGACGGGGCAGCCAAGACCAAGCTACTGCATTGCCACGACGTGCAGTTCTACGATGCGGTTTTCACCAAACTCATCTGCAGCGATGCGTTTACACTTGCGGCCTCCCGAGTCATGGGTACTCCCAATGTTCAGTTGCATCACACGAAGATGTTCATAAAACCACCGGAAAAGGGAAGTCCCTTCCCAATGCACCAGGATCAGCCTTACTTTCCTCACGATCGCGATACCATGATCGCGGCCATTATGCATTTCGACGATGCACCAGTGGAGAAGGGGTGTGTGCGTGTAGTGCCAGGCAGCCATAAGCTTGGCGCACTTCAGCATAGCTCAGAAGGCGGGTGGCACCTGCCATTTGCCGATTATCCTCTCGAAAGCGCCGTCCCCTGCCCCGCCGAGGCTGGTGATGTGCTTTTCTTTAGCTATCTCACTATTCATGGTTCGGGTATAAATGTAAGCAACGAGGCGCGCACTACTCTACTAGTGCAGATGCGCGATCCGGAAGACAATCCAACCATAAAAACGCACATTTCACGAGGACAGGGCATGATGCTGCGCGGTATAAACCCGGCAGGAATACCAGAAGGACCTAAATGATTCCCGTAACAGCCAATGCTGGTTCACCTCATGCAGATGAAAAGGGGCTGCTCCCACCTCCCCATCCGTTGGACGGTTTTACGCAGCAGGAATTTATCATGCGACGCGCTGGCCTGCGTCAGCGTTTCCCTGCCGATGTCATAATCTTGCAGGGAAACGTGGAAAGCCCGGGCAGTAACGTATTGCCATACCGGCAGAATTCCACCTTCTTTTACTATACCGGCGTAGACACTCCCGGCGCATCCATGGTCCTGCTGCCAGGCGGCTTTTCTGCCGCCACAGGGCTACGGGGACTACAGCCAGACCTTCAGGAGTTCCTTTTTCTACCTGATCGCAATGCGGTTACCGAAACGTGGACCGGACCCAAGCTGGGCCCCGGTTCGCTAACCGAGGAGCTAACCGGGTTTCAGAAGTGCCTTAGCAGCAATAGTTTGTGGAGTGCAGTAACGGGCTGGCTAAAGCAGTGCCCGCGTGTTGCCCTGCTGGCACCGTTTGGCGCGGGTTCAAATGTCACCCCGGAGTTTCAACTCCTAAGCCGTCTGCGCGATATAGCACCCGTAGCATCCTTTCAGGACATCTCGGCAGCGGTAGCTAATCAAAGAATCATTAAATCGCCTGCGGAAGTAGAACGTATGGAGCGAGCCGCAAGCATTACGATGGCGGCACAGCACGCGGCACGAGCGGTAATTCACAAAGGCGACGGACGCAACGAATGCGAAGTGGAAGCTGCAGTGATGCAGGCATTCTACAGCCGCGGCGCTGCCGCCGCATTTGCTCCCATTATTGGGAGTGGGGAGCGAGCCACTGTTCTGCACTACGACCAGAACAACCAATCCATGGTTCAGGGTAATTCTGTTGTTGTAGACATAGGAGCACTTCTTGGCCACTACTGTGGTGATATTACTCGCACCTATGCCGTAGGCGGTCAATGGTCCACGCGTCACCGGGAAATAGCTGCGCTGGTGCTTGCGGCCCATCACCACGTAGTGAATTCGTTCAAGCTGGGGGAAGATACCGTCGAAACATTTGCGGAGAAGTGCAAATCGTTCTATAGAGAGTCACCGTTGAGGTCCAAGAAATCGGATGGTACTGAGGCAACCATGGACAACTTCTTGCCTCATGGTATATCCCATCACCTTGGCCTCGATGTCCACGACGTTCATTCATCGGTTAACTGGACACAGCCGCTAACCCCCGGCTGTGTGGTGACAATTGAACCCGGTCTCTATCTGCCGATGGAGGGCATTGGTGTGCGCCTGGAGAACGACTACCTCATTACAGAGCAGGGCATGAGATGCCTCGCTGAACCTCTACCCCAAAGCGTTGACGAGCTGCCATGAGCCTGTATAAGGTGAACCCTTTGGAAGGGTCTGTGAATGCTGTAATTCGGGTGCCAGGCTCAAAATCCATCACCAACCGCGCCTTGATACTGGGTGCTTTGGCAAATGGCTCCTCTACCATAACCGGTGCGCTGGAGAGTGAAGACACCCAGGTAATGACGGAGGCACTACGCGCGTTAGGTTTTTCAATTGATGTTGATGGCTCCGGCGCAATCACTGTGCAAGGACGGGGAGGAGTTGTTCCAGCAAATACTGCTTCTCTTAATCTGTCTAATTCTGGAACATCCATCCGCTTCTTGGCTGCGCTCTGTTCCTTGGGCCACGGCACATACCACCTTGATGGCACGGCAAGAATGCGCGAACGGCCGCAGGGCCCACTTCTTAACGGGCTGCAGCAGTTGGGTGTACATGCGTTTTCACCGGCCGGCACGGGCTGTCCTCCCCTGGAAATTGAGACTACAGGCTGGAAGCACGGCGAATGTGAGCTGGATGCAACAGCCAGCAGCCAGTTTATAAGCGCTCTTTTGATGGCAGCGCCATGTGCGGCTAGGAGCGTGCAAATCACAGCCAACGAGAGGTTTCGACCTCTTTACGTAGAAATCACCACGCAGATGATGCGTCAATGGGGCATTAATGTCACAAACACCAACGGACATACGTGGCGGATAGAGAATGGACAACATTATGTGCCTATGCCTGCCTACCAGGTAGAACCAGATGCTTCTAGCGCCTCCTATTTCTTCGCTGCAGCAGCACTCACCGGAGGATCGGTGATAGTAAGCCAACTGCACAACCACGCGTTGCAAGGTGATATCCGATTCGCAACGGAAATCCTCCCTGCCATGGGTTGCACCACGGTTGAAACTGCGGAAGGGCTTAGGGTCACCGGGCCGCCTACATCCTGTTTGCACGGTATCGATGTCGACATGTCACTGATCTCGGACACAAGCCTTACTCTGGCAGCCCTCGCCCCATTTGCAGACGGACCCACCAGGGTACGCGGCATAGCCCACAGCAGACTGCAAGAGTGTGACCGCATTCATGCGGCCGTTACGGAGGTGCGCAAACTGGGAGCCGTTGCGGAAGAGTATGAGGACGGATGGCAAATTTGGCCGTCAGACAGTCTCCACGGGGCGACCATCGAAACCTACAACGACCACCGGGTCGCAATGAGCTTTGCATTGGCAGGTCTCAGAATACCCGGCGTTAATATCTTGAACCCATCCTGTACCGCCAAAACCTTTCCAGGGTACTGGCAAACATTAGAACAGCTGTGTTCGTCCTAGATCAAAGCGGATAAAGCGTACCCCGCCGAAAACGGCTGCACGCGCAATTGAGAGGTGCAGGGTACCGGGCTGAAGAAGGTGGACTAAACCTGCGCCTATTCCAAATTAGAGAACGAAACGCCGTGGATCACCCCGCGCGATTCTTAGTATTGCACACGCGCTTATCTATCAACCTACGGCAACGACTTCTGGGTAAACGGCGCAGCAGTGGAGCCTCCCAGCAGCGGCCAGCTCAATCGCGCTCTCCCTGTAACCGTAATTCTACCTGGCTCACACTCAATAGACTCCAGGAAAACCGGTACTGGTAATTTGTTCAGGTCGATTGCCATCAGATGTTGACTAATCGCATCAACGATGAAGGAGGGCATCGACACACCCATCTGAGCGTCTTTGAAATCAAAATGGATTTTGACGCCGTTCTCTATTCTGGGTACACATTCTACAACAAAAGGAAGTCGCAGAATGCTCTTGACATAGGTACCATGAACCCTCAGCTTCCCGGTGAGCACCACTATGGAGACATCCTTTGCGGGCACCTTGTCTGCATTCTCCCTTAAAAGCAGATTTACATGCGGTTCAGTCATCATCACCCGAAATTGCGATTCTTTCACATCAGCCGCCGGCTGCGTACCTGCAGCGCCCGGGCCAGCCGCATGAATGCCAGCAAAATCTAGATGGACCTCATCGATCACCAGGCCGTAGGGCAGTTGCACCTGATTGAAAGTGAGATGCGCTTTGTCCACATCAACAGTCGGATTCTGAGGTATCTGCATAGAAAACTCCCCTTATCGTAAGTCTCACCATCTTGGGGGCCCGGCCTACAATGATGACGGACCGTACATCCATTCCGTTTCCTGGCTGAGTACCGCTGTCACGCGGTACGGCGTTCGCTTGCGCCCGCATGGTAGTTCTAAACGTTTCGCAGCAGATACACGGCCAGAACAACACCAACCGCCAGTACTGCGCCAGCGAGCAACATGTCTAGAAAATAGGATGGCGCGTAGCTGTCCGCATCTATTTGCCTGCCAGTTTGCTGAAAGCGAGCAAATCCCAAAACCGCCATCAATGCCCCCGCAGAAACTAGAAAAATACCAGCAGCAGCGGTATAGCCACTAGAATGCGTGGAGGCTGGTACCTTTGATAAGCCTGATTTTTCCAGAACGTACGACAGTTTTTTTATGAACAGGGCGAACTTCTCTACAACGAATCCGAACGCCATGACACCAATGCTGGTGCGAATCCAGGCAAGGTACGTGCGCTCGTTCGCCAGGTGATCGGACGTGTGGCGAGACACCGAGCCGGTTTGTTGTTTATTCTCATCCGTCACCGAATAGTCCTCGCCGTCGCGGTACTGCCAACTCCATGCTGACAAAAATGCGTCAGCCACCGAAACGATTGCGGCGCGGTTGGCAAGTGGCAGATTGATTTCTACGTCTTTTAATCGGCCGCCAGGGTGTCGTCTACAATCTGTTGCGCCTCGGAGAGGATCATTTGCAGGTGCTCTTGCCCCTTCAGACTCTCGGCGTAGATCTTATAGATGTCCTCTGTTCCGGAAGGTCGAGCGGCAAACCATCCGTTTGCCGTCTCTACCTTAATTCCACCAATAGGCTTGTCGTTTCCAGGTGCGTTACTCAAAATTCGCACAATGGCGTCACCGGCGAGTGTTGTAGAAGTGATTTGCGACGGGTTAAGCTTCGCAAGCCTCGTCTTCTGCGCCGCCGTAGCCTTGGCCTCCACTCGTTCATAGGCAGCTTCCCCAAACTCGCTTGCAAGTTCCTTGTAAATGTCGCCTGGGTCTCGTCCGGTTTTTGCCGTGATTTCTGCCGAGAGTAGGGCAGGAATTAATCCATCTTTATCGGTAGACCACACTGTACCATCACGCCGCAGGAAGGAGGCACCCGCGCTCTCCTCGCCGCCAAACGCGATAGAACCATCAAGCAAGCCCTCTACAAACCACTTGAAGCCCACGGGAACCTCGCAAAGCCCACGTCCAAGCTTCGTTGCAACACGGTCTATCATTAGCGTACTTACAACAGTCTTGCCTATTGCAGATCTTGCCGGCCAGTTGGGACGGTGCTGAAATAGATAGTAAATTGCAGCTGTTAGATAGTGGTTGGGAGAAAGCAACCCCTGACTGTTGGTCACTATTCCGTGTCGGTCGTGATCTGGATCACAGGCGAAGGCAATGTCGAAACCGCCCCGCAGACCAATGAGGCTGTGCATGGCATAGGGAGACGATGGGTCCATCCGAATGCGGCCATCCCAGTCTACGGTCATAAATCTGAACGTAGTATCCACTAACTTATTAACTACTGTAAGATTGAGCCGGTACTCCTCTGCAATTGCCTCCCAGTACCTAACCCCAGCGCCACCCAAAGGATCAACCGCCATGCGAATCTGGGAGTCGCGCAGCAGGTCCATGTCTATAACGTTGGGTAAGTCCACAACGTACTCGTGAAGATAATCGAATGAGTGCGTCGTATCAGCTGCCAGGGCCTTACGGTAGGTTATCCTCCTAACATCCTTCAGGCCATCGGCAAGTATGGCGTTTGCACGGTTCTGTATCCATCCAGTTACATTGGTGTCTGCGGGTCCACCATTAGGAGTGTTGTATTTGAAACCGCCGTCCTCTGGGGGATTGTGTGAAGGTGTAATTACAATTCCATCCGCCAACTCGCTGCTAAGGCCTCGGTTGTGTACTAAGATTGCACGTGATACAGCCGGCGTCGGCGTGTAACCACCCTCAGCAGCCACCATTACCTCCACTTCATTGGCGGCTAAAACCTCCAGCGCACAGGCAAATGCGGGTTCCGAGAGCGCGTGAGTATCTATTCCTATGAATAGTGGGCCAGTTATTCCGCTTACAGTACGGTATTCGCAAATGGCCTGGGTAATTGCAATGACATGGTTCTCGTTAAATGTGGTGCGGAGGGAAGAACCCCTGTGACCTGAGGTTCCAAATGAGACTCTCTGCCCGGAATCGTTCGCGTCGGGTACTTCGCAATAGAACGAATTGACCAGTTTAGCAATGTTGGTCAGCATTTCAGGTGGCGCCGGTTTGCCAGCCAATGGGCTAATATTCATTAACACTTACCTTCCAGGGTGTAAATAAAATCCCTGGTCCGATCAGCGGAGCCGGGATGTTCCGTACGAATATATTACTACACTCTGACGCAACATCGGGCAGATTAACGGTATGTATGGTGACATAGCACGGTGCATGGTGCAGAATAGGAAGTTATCGTACGACGATAATCCACCGCCAAAACTGTTAAAGTTTCTTGTTTTAATTATGGTAAATGGGAGTCCGTACGGTGTCACAACGAATGGTGTATTCTGTGTGAATAAACTGAAGCCAATTTAGCACAAAAGCGCACGGGTATAATATCCGTACGGTGCTGGTCGAGTTCCAGCCACATCAAAAGGAAATGCAATGCAGTTTCATCACAAAACGACTACTGGTTTGGCAGCATTGTGCTGCGTACTTGCATTGGGGATCTCCGTGCCCAAACCGGCGAATGCGGCGCCCATTAGCCCCAACATACAGTCGTATGTAAACCACGGGCTCATAGATTTCAGCGCCTATATGCACCTGGTGCGTTATGATGCCGCGGCAGGTCGCCGGATTAACAAAGATTTCGGCCTGATCTACGAGTGGATGAGGAAATCTCACAGCGATCTCCTACTACGTTTTCGCCTTCCCGATATGATGCGCATTGACGGCAGATTTGGTGCCGCCACAGGTATCTATATCGTTAACTCCACCGCGCAGGATGTCAGGCTCAGCGTGGGGCTCAACGTGCGTACAGACCTGTCAAAAACTCCGGGTAAACGCAAAACCCTGCTCGACATGGGCCTTCTGTCTGAAGACTACCTAAGCTACACAGAGGCGAAGTTCATGGGTGCACGCCCATATGAAGGCAAGATGTGTGCTGTATTTAACATAAGCTACCGTGACAAATCGCTGGACACTTCGCATCGCCTTGTATGGATTGATCCTGAGACCAAAATAACAGTAAAGCGTGAGGAGTTTAGCCAGCAGGGCAAATTACGTTCCATTTGGTATTACAGGAAGCCAAAAGAGGTTGCACCTAACCTCTGGATGCCGTCCATCATTGAAATTGATGACAACCAGGGCAACTTGGCTGGCGAAACCGAGTACCGCGACGTAAAGGTAAACATTCCTATGTCCTTAGACTTGTTTAAATAGCATCGATGCGTTAAGGAGCAGCCCATGACGAAGGTACCAGGGCCTAAAGGTTTCTGGGAGATTATAAAGAGCATCAACGTATCAGAGGTGCAGCGCGCTGCAGCAAAGCATCTTCGGGTTGCGCTCGTTGGCAGTGAAGCGGGAAGGGCCGCAGCTCTAGCGGCCCTAGCTGTGGACAGTGACTCTAAACGCATTGGTGTTGCTAAGGCACCGGTATGTGAAGCTGAAATTCATCAATACGATGCAATCTCACCAGAAACTGACTTCCCACAGGAACCCGGCTTTTTCGATGTGATATTGGTCCTGGAGGGGGCGCGCACCGGCCCCGTCTTGTCCGGCCGGGTCTACACTGTCGCAGAAATCGGCGGGTGGGAAAGCGTGGTACCCCGCATACTGGATGATCAGCCTGGACTGGCGATCCCTATTTCACGAGCCTTCCCGGCATTCCGAGCGGAGGCAGCCGCTAGAGTAATCGCACAGACCTCGGCCGTGAACGCTCAGTTCGCGCTCCTTACCGGAGTCGCCGAACAAGTACCCTTCCTGGGGCAAATTGGACTGCCCGTCGCCGCTTTCTCCGACATGATTATGTTGACCAAAAACCAGGTCATGATGACATTGAAGCTGGCGGCTATTTACGGGTTGGATACTGACCTGAAAGCCCGGGGAAAGGACCTCCTACCCATTCAGGGTAATGCATTTGGCTGGAGGGCTGTTGCACGAGAATTAGTGGGTATCGTTCCGGTAGTAGGCTTCTTACCGCGGGCCATGATTGCATATGCAGGCACGCAGGCAGTGGGCCGCGCCATGCAATTCTTCTACCTAACCGGCGAACACGTAACCACAAAACACTTACGGCAACTTTATCTGGAAGCTTATACCGGTTCCCGCGGAGTTGTCAAGCAGATTGCTGCAACCGTGAAAAAAGGCAAGCCGAAACCAAAGCTAAAACCCGCTGAGGCAACAACGAGTGCCACCTCCGTGCCTCTCATGCTCACGGCAGATGAACCGGAGACCGACGAGAAATTACTAGTTCCATATCAGCCCATTGAGACTGATACGCCATCTTCCTCAGACAACAGCTCACAGGATTCGGCGGAACCTATTTCCTCAAAGTCGGCGACCACACCAGAATAGCCGCAGTAACATAGTCATTATCAGCACGGCGTACAGAGCACTACCGCATAAGGCTATCTGTTTGGTTCAACTACCGGTTCATTCATCCTACCTTCCACGGCTTTAAATGACCAGAATTTACTACCTAAGAAGTTCCAAACAGAAACGATTGTGATGGCCACCAGAAAGGCGATGGCGGTCTGTCGTTTGTCCTGTTGATGAGCGGTAGGCGCGTGACCAAGCTGCACAAAGTACATAAATTTCATGATCGCCAAATTTAAAGCGAGACCTACAATATTAATACCAAAGAATTTAACGAACTGGCTTTGGCGAGATCCCGCATGCTGAGCCTTAAACGTCCACATGCGGTTCCATACAAATCCATTTATAACAGCCACTGTGAACGACATGCTGCGAGCAAGCATCCATGGAATATGTGCTTTAAAGTGGAATGTGTAAAATAATCCACCGTCAACTACCGCACAGGTTGCACCGACCACGCAAAACTTCACAAATTGCAAAAGCGCGTCGTGATCCTGCACGTAATCGATAACGCCATTGAGCTTATCGAGCATAAATAGCTTGTCTCCAGGAAACCAGTATTTCTTCCTGGCAAATCATTAACCACTTCACCATTGCATATATTGTAGGTAGGTCGCGTGACTCTTGCTTTGCCGTAGGTGTATTAATAGTACACCTTATCGTTGCTTTCTGCAACATCTTTAAGCTTCAGTCGCAATATTAGGCGGGAATCACCAGGATCGGTCGGTGGTAGGTACTTTTCACCACAACGTTCACATCGCACATAGCCGCCCCCAATATCCTGGCGCAAAATGTGAGCCGTGTCACCTGGATGCGCGGATGGGCACGTATGTATGAGTACGCGATGCATTAAACACGTCTCAATTGTCCAGTTAACCATTACCTTATCTCCTAACCAACGCCTTACACTTAGTATAACGCTAATAGTCGCATTTACGTAAGCCAACTATAAATTAATTTAGATATGGAGTGGCATGCTCTGCTTGACAACCAACACTATTCCCCGTCATCTTACCAATAACATTCACCAACAGTAAATCCTGGGCTACACGGTCCGTTGGTCAGCCTCCCAGCATGTCGCAAGTAGCAGGTACCTGTTGCTTGGATGTATACTTTACGATACGTAACAAACAAGCCATAGAGGTTAATCGGTATGTTAATAATCACCGGGCCCGGGCGCAGCGGTACCAGTCTGCTCGCCCTATTTTGCAAGGAAATGGGGTTCGACCCTGGGGGCACGTGGCACGAATTTGTCGATGCGGGCCTTGAATATCCGCCCGTTGTACGAATTAATACAGCACTACAAAAGGACATTGCAGAAACAGGCAACACTAACGCCTCAATAGCAGAGCAGGCACAGGCTATCACCTCTCTTGACTTTGCCGTCGTGAAGGACCCCAGATTCACTTACCACCCGCTTATCATTCGGGCGTGGGCTTCATTGAGGGATGATCTATCCGTGCTCGTTACCTACCGCCGACCGGAGCATGCCATTGCATCACGGGAGCGAAAGGCTAAGGACCTGATGCGTGGTTTGGACAAGAACCGCAGCGGCGACAATGTCAGGCAGGAGCTAGCCGACACTCTTGAGGTCCTACTCGACATGCAGATCCCGCATAGAATGATCCTGTTTCCACAGATGCTTGATCGTTACAATGAGGTCTACAATGCGTTCAATGACCTGGGTTTGCCGTTCGACAAGGAACATGGAAAGGAAGTGTGGTCAAGAATTATACGGCCGGATAAAGTGCACTTTAGGCCAGACGAAAAAGCACAGCAAGCACCGCG
This sequence comes from Chthonomonadaceae bacterium, assembly GCA_027450145.1. Lineage (GTDB taxonomy): Bacteria > Armatimonadota > Chthonomonadetes > Chthonomonadales > Chthonomonadaceae > JAJZFK01. The sequence goes on from DAIDKH010000018.1 coordinate 11,917, forward strand.
CCTATTTGGATTCCTGCGCGGAAAGAAATAGGACCGGAAATCACGCCACTACCTCCGGTCCTGGCAGAGCGGCATTACCCCTCCTGCGGAACGAGTTTCATCCTTTTAAGTATATAGGAGCGCGCGAGTACTCCCCATACAATGGGTATGATGAGGCATACTATCAGGTATCCGACCAGCCACAGAGCCGAATATCGAATAACCTCGGGATGACCCGACATAGGTATTCCAGTTGCACCAGGCACAAAAAATGGCGAGAGATCTAGCCAGATGACTCCAACAGTCATGAAAATTAGAACCCCAAAAATTAGACGAAGCACGCGGTTAGTCCAATAGTGAGTACTCAGTGCCCCTAGCTGCGCGCCGACTGAAGAGCCTACTAAAATGAGCATGCTTAATGGTATGCTCACAAACCCTCGCAATGCAGCCTCAATTGTGCCTACGGTAACGGTCACATAGAGCAGCAAAATACCCGTGCCTGCGGAGTTCCTAACTGAAAGCCCAAATCCATACATCAAAATGGGAGTAAATATCACACCACCGCCGATCCCCATCAGCCCTGAGGCCACTCCCAGCACGAAACCCAAATACGCCATCATAGGCACGGACACTTGCTCAAGCTGCACAAGTGGCAAGTCAACAAACGGCGGTATCCTAATTCCCTTCACTAGAAATCCAGGTATCGTAACGTCGCCGCGCGGTATTACGCGCTTACGGGCTTCCAATGCGTCACGCATCGTGTAAAGACCAATCGCAATTAACATCACCAGGAATAGTCCGTCGAGCACTACCTGCACTGCAGGCATACGCGCGCCATGGCCAAAGTGCCAGTTGCCCAGACCGGTCAGCCATGCCAGAAGACGATTACCCGCGTCTACGCCAATCAAACTGCCGCCCATCATAACTAGGTCAATGCGCGGTTCACCACGTTTCAACGCCCTGTATTTAAGAAAAGACGATATGGAGGTACCGCACTTTTGACCCAAAGCGGAACCGACTGAAACCTGCGCCGGAATACGCAGGATATTAATCATAAACGGAGTGAGTACGAATCCTCCTCCTACACCGAACATGCCCGCAACGTACCCAATAAAAAGTCCAAGAACGATCACTTCCAGGGCGGAGACAGGGTGGCCAACACCGGGAAGCACAGGGAACCAAAAACTGCCGACTTCAGCCTTCAACTACCGTTCCTTTCGTCGGGATCGTCATGTTTGTGACTGCCGATTGGCGCCGAATTTTCATCGTGATGCAGAATACCGATGCCAAATCGATTTTCTATTTGATTAATGACAAACATCACGAAGAGGCCATAGAGTGTGGGCAGTACTACCGCAAGTATTGCCTCGGGTATTCGCTCAATCACAGATTGGGGTTCTCAAAAAACTCGATTACTTCACCGTCTGGCCCCTTGCAGAAGGCGATGTGGAACGTTTCAGGTACGTCTCCAGCGACTTCCACCTTCTTTGGCTCCACGGTTACCACAGCACCAGCAGCTCGAGCACGCTCCAGCGCTTTTACGCAGTCGTTCGTTCGCAGCGCGAAATGGAACATGACCGGCTCTGGTTCGTTCGAGTCTCGCTTTGGTCCTCCCGCAAATATCTCAAGGTAATTACCATCACCAGTGTCGAGCATTACTGCGCGACTGTCCTTGCCACCGCTTGCACGTTCGTCTGAACCCCATCCATACCGCCGCGTGCAGCCCAACCCTTCAATATAAAACTTCAACGTGGTGTCGTAATCATGCGATCGGATGGCCAGGTGGTGAAACCCGCCTCCTGCAATCGTTTCGTTTTTGCCCGATTTACTCATGGTTTTAGGCTGGCTCCTATACGTAATCTTTCCGTTAAATTATACCCGTGGCACATTCGCTCACCAATCGGGCACCTTAAAATCTCGAATGTCCAACTGCAGCCGTGTCCTGCCATTGAAGGTGTTCTCGGCTAGAGCAAAGCAGATATCGAGTGAACTGATCCTTTCGAACTCCGCGGCGTACTGCCCCATGCGCCACAACGGGGCGGCAATGACATCGTCGCCATTTACACCCTCCGCTCTAAAGAGCAGGCGAAGATGCTCTTGCTCTTTGCCCATGGTCTTAACCTCGGCAATCCTACATCCCTCACTCACAAATAATGGCTGCGGATTACCGTTACCAAACGGAGCGATTTTGTAGATATCGCGCACAAGTTGTTCGCTGAGCTCATCCAGCGAAATCCTCATGTCTGCGTTTATGACGCGTGCCAGGTCGCTGTCAGACAAGCAGGTATCTGCAATCTCATTTATGCGGCTCCGGAGCTCGGGGACGTTCTTGAGGGCGATGGAAAATCCTGCCGCGCCCGCGTGCCCGCCAAATTCCTTTAGTAGATCGCTACAGCCTTTAAGCGCGTCGGCAATGTGAAATGCCGGTATCGATCGCGCAGAGCCTCTGCCCTCATTCGTTTCCGGATCACACGCAATGACGATTGCAGGGCGTCCAGTCTGCTCTAGAAGCTTCCCAGCGACGAGGCCCACCAGTCCCGCTGACCAGCCCTCCCCTGCAATCACAAGACAACGATGTTCTGGGTAGTTTTCCGCTTGTTGGCATGCCTCAGCGAGTATCTTGCTCTGGTCCTCGCGCCGAGCAATGTTCATCTGGTTTAGCCTGCCCGCTAGGTGGTCGGCCTCATTTTCATCGCGCGTCATTAGAAGCTGTAGCGCCAAATCAGTCTCGCCCATGCGGCTAGCCGCATTCAGGCGTGGTCCAATACCGTAGCTGATCGTCTCGACTGTTATCTCTGAGCTGCTTTTTCGGTCAGCCGTTGCCAGCTTTATGAGTGCACGTATACCCGGTTTTCTACTATCTGCCAAAGTATTTAAGCCATGGCTTACCAGGATACGGTTGTCGTGCGTTAACGGCATAATGTCCGTTATTGTGCCTATTGCACAAAGGTCGATGTACGCCCGTTGATAACCTGAAACGCTCCCGCCTAGGGTTCGTACAAGCGCCTCGCCCAGCCTGTAGGCGACACCCACGCCGGCAAGGTCCTTGCACGGGTACCGGCTATCATCACGATGCGGGTTCACCACGGCACACGCCGCGGGCAGTTGACCATGGGGTAAGTGATGGTCGGTAATTATGACGTCCAATCCCAGTTGCCGTGCATGTTCCACCTCATCAACGCGCTGAATACCACAGTCTGTCGTAAGGATTAGCTTGCACTTATTGCGTGCTGCTTCCTCCACCCCATCTACCCTTAAGTCGTAGCCGTTGCGCTTTCTATGCGGCACAAATGGCACCACATCGGCGCCAAGTGCGCTTAACATTCGCGTCCACAGCGCCGTGGAGGTCACACCGTCACCGTCATAATCACCGTAAACTTGTATGCGCTCCTTCGTTGCAAGCGCCCGCTGCAGGCGTGCACATGCAACATCCGCGTCGGGAAGTAGAAAGGGATCCGACAGGTCCGACATCGTGGGACGCAGAAATGCCTCGGCAGCTTCAGGGGAGTCTACGCCACGGGCAACCAGCAGGTGCGCTATAATAGGGTGGATTTTTAGTTCGCACTGTAGCTTGGTAACTTGCACACTGTCTGCCGTCCGGCACACCCAGTGGGCTTTGGGGAAATGATCAGTCATGGTTCTCCGAACGTCAAAAAGAGGTTCAGACAAATGATACTCTATAATCCAGTGCGCAGTACCATCCATGGATTCTAACCCGCGCGATGTTGTCACGAGCATCCGAGTACGTTATGCCGAGTGTGACCCCATGCAGGTGGCGCATCATAGCACCTATCTCATTTGGTTTGAGGCAGGCCGCGCAGATCTGTGCCGCGTTCGAGGAATCGATTACCCTGCTATGGAGCGTAGCGGACTCTTCTTGCCAGTAGTCGAGGCTCGCTGCAGGTATATCGCAAGTGCCCGCTACGATGAGGTACTGGAATTGACCACGTGTATACTGGAAATTAAGCGCCGTACCGTTCGGTTTGGTTATCGCCTTGTGCGCGATAACCAAACAGTAGCTGAAGGCGAAACCTACCAGATGCTGGTAGATTCCTCTGGTCGGCCCCGTACGTTCCCTGCCGAGCTTTTTGAGCGCTTTCAGCCATAATAACACGCGTTCCAGCGGCTTGCCTATATCTGAGTGAAGTTACCTCCTCAGGCGCTGCCCTAAAGCGGCAGCCGCCGCAGCGCCTAGAACCGCCCCTGCAGCGATGAAGCGATTGTATGGCCGAACACGCTGAATATACACGTCCAAAACTGTGCTTACAGCTCTTCTGCCAGCCATCTCTTCGTACCACTTTTGAGCAGCGCGTTGGCTCGCCATTGATAACGTGGGGTACGGATGAGTGAGGTCGGCAACCGTCATAATTGAGTGGCCTTTTTCCATTGCAAACACCCACTCCTGGATGAGTTCACCGGCTCGAGGTCCCAGTATATGAACTCCCCATATATGCCCTGTCATTGGATGCGCAAGAACCTTCACCCATCCACGAGCTTCGTGATCCGTAATGGCTCGATCATCTTGGGTAAAGGGCTTGGTATAGGTCCTGTAGGTCTTATTTTGGGCGATTGCTTCCTGTTCAGTAAGCCCAACCGACGCCAGTTCCGGATCAGTGTAAAGCACACGCGGTACCACATTGAACTTAGCCTTGCTCGCACCAGGAAAGAGAATGTTGCGCACTGCAAGCTTGGCTTCGTACTCTGCCATATGCGAATACTGCCAATCACCAAGTAGGTCACCGCACGCGTAGATGTGCTTGCAACTTGTGCGTAGTTGCGCATCGACCGGTATTCCTAAGTCAGTCACATGAACTCCGGCCTTATCAAGGTCTAGGCCCGAGGTGTTTGGTCGCCGACCAACTGCGCACAGCACGTTAGACACCTCAATTGTATGGGTGTTGGTCGCATTCTTAATTTCGGCTGATACCCTATCACCCGTCCACCGTACTTGAGATATTTGCGCACTAGGATGGATGTCGATTCCTTCGTCTGTTAACATCTGCTGCAGGGCGAGCGCTGACTCAGCATCTTCGCGTGGTACGATTCGCTCGTTTCGTTGAACGATCGTTACGCGTGAACCAAGTCTTGCAAATGCCTGGGCCATCTCAACTCCAATTGGCCCACCGCCCACTATGAGTAGCGATTCCGGTATCTCCTGCAGGTCGAAAACCGATGTGTTTAACAGGTAAGGCACTGTGTCTAGACCGGGAATGTCTGGAACAGCTGGGTGAGACCCAGTAGCTAACACAAAGTGACTGGCGCTTATCTCCTCCCCGTTCAACTGTATCGTATGTGAACCGGTAAAACGAGTATCGCCATACTTAATCTCTACATTGAAATCCTGGAGCATGCGAACTGTCTGATTGGCATTTGCAACCCCCTGAATGCTCTCTTTAACCCACCGCATAACTCCCGAGGCATCTTGCCGGGAAACGTCGGTTGACGGCAGACCAACCTGATGTGCCAACCGCATCTTATGAGCGAGATGAGCCGCGTGCAGTAGGGCTTTACTAGGCACGCAACCAGTATACAGACACTCTCCCCCTATAAGCTCCTTCTCAATCATGAGGACGCGGAGATGTAAGCCACCTGCCATGACAGCTGACACAATGCCAGCTGCGCCGCCTCCAATTACTACCAAATCGTACCTTTCAGCCATTTTCGGTGCCACCTTCAGGTTCTAAATTCTAGCCGTTAGCTGACCACCACAAGACGAACCAGCGCCCGCTGTACACCCAAAACAGTGGTTTCCGGTGGCAATCTCTCGTCCGTTTAGAAAGCGCTCATCCAAATCGTCAATGGTCATTGGCAGGGAGTGTAGAGGCGGTAGGTCGAGCATCTGGTTGAAGTCACAGTCGTACAGCCGGCCATCCCACGAAACGCTTGCCATCGTCCGACACATCAGTCTTTCAACAGCCTCAGGATTAAAGGCAGCCATTAAGGCGTTCTCGTAATCGTGCAGGAGTCCCTCACGCTGTAAATAATGTCTAAATCGTGCAATTGGCATATTTGCCAACACAAACAGATTGTTGAACTCCACGCCATACCGTCTCCGAAGCTCAATGCGGTATTCTTGCTCCAACTCATTTTGGTCCCCGGGTATCGTCGCTCCCGCTGGATTGTAGACCAGGTTTAACGCTAATCCGCTATCCGTTTGGCCGTAACCCACTTCGTTCAGCCGCTTCATGGCAGCGATGCTTTTTGCAAATACACCCCTTCCTCGCTGTGCATCGGTGGTTTCTTCTGTATAACACGGGAGCGAAGCAATCACCTGGAGGCGGTTATCTCGGAAAAACTCTGGCAGGTCTTCATTGCCGGGTGTAAACTGAACCGTAAAATTATGACGAACGATCATGGTATTACATAGGCCACGAGCTTTGGTGACGAGATACCGAAAGTTCGCATTCAACTCAGGTGCCCCACCCGTTATGTCCAGCGTCGAAATCTTAGCACGCTCCAATGCTAATAACACCTTTTTGACGGTCTGTAGGGTCATCTGCTCGGTGCGATTTGGGCCAGCGTCAACATGACAGTGACTGCACGCCTGATTGCAGCGCTTTCCCAAGTTAAGCTGCAGAGTCGTAACTCGTGATGCACTGAGCACCGGCCAGCCGGACTGCGCCAATCGGCTTCGAAACATTGAGGTCGGTTCCCTTTGGCCAATGTGGATGTTCTGTGAAGGCTGCAATTCATTTGCATCTCTTGTGGCGTCCATAGTCGATCATCCCCTTCAAAAGTTCATCTTTCCCGACATCCATCGAATAAACCGCGTTGATGCGTCATATCGTTCGGTTACTATGTAAATAATGTCTGTAGTACATGGACGCTCAATCTTAAGCGACCAGATATATTGAGTGTGCCAGCACGATTCTTTTGATAGCACGCTAATAGACCTGTTTTCTACCTTAAATTAGTGCCGGCCGACCGGTAGCGAACTCACAACGCGGATGCACACGAACTTATATACAACCCCTGCAGCCATTTTGATGACTAAAATACCTCAGAGTGGACTTATAAAGACGAGACTAACACCGGATGTAAACCCTGAGGAGGCCGCAGAGCTAGCGTGGTGCTTTCTACGGGATACGATTGCCAAACTGCAACAGTTGAATGCGGAGGTATGGTACGCAGTCACTCCACCCAATTCTATTGCACTGGTTAAAAATCTTGAGTTAGATACCGGCCGGTTGTTTGTGCAGGAGGGAGACAACCTTGGCGCCCGGATGAACCATGCGTTCGAAACGGTACTCGGGCGTAATCTTGTTCCGGCGGTGCTCATTGGTTCTGACCTGCCTACACTACCGGTCGAACATATGGTGAATGCGACACGCATTCTGGAGAGCAAGCAAGCTGACCTCGTGTTTACACCCACTCGAGACGGTGGATTCGGGCTGATCGCCATGAACCAACCGTGGCCAGCACTAATGGACTGCGTGGAGTGGAGTGCTGAGACTACACTTCAGCAAGTACTGACACGTGCGCGCATGCTTCGACTGCGATACACACTGCTGCCGGAATGGTACGATATCGACGTGGTCGAGGATCTTGTCACTCTTCGTGCTGAACTGGAATCGAATGAGGCCGCTCGAAACGGAGCGCCCAATACCTGGAGGTGGATGGCCCGTTATGAGGATCGCTGTAGTCATCCCAACCCTTAACGAAGAACGAGCGCTGCCTCACACGCTTCGAAACGTGGCTAAAGTAATGCCCGGTGCAACCGTGATCATCGCAGATGGAGGCAGCACCGATGGAACGCGCGCGATAGTTGAACAGTGCGGATTAACTCGACTATTTATGATTGACGCAACCCGTGGCCGTGGCAGTCAAATGAACGCAGGAGCTGCCCTAGCCAGCGATGACATACTGTTATTTCTCCACGCAGATACGCAGTTGCCCGCTGCAGCGGTGAAGTCCATTCTCGATGCCATGGAGGATCACAACGCTGTTGGCGGCTTTTTCAGGATCGCTTTTTCCCCAGCCACACCTTTCACATCGCTTTATGCATGGTTATATAACACGCGCAGCATAAGCAGCCTTTGTTACGGAGATGCAGCGATCTTTGTGCGCCGCGAAATTTTTGACGAACTTGGTGGCTACAAGAATGAACTGCTCATGGAGGATCTCGATCTCGTGTTACGGCTTCGAAAACGCGGCCGGCTGATGTACATTCGTGAGTGCGCAGTCACCACATCATCGCGTCAGTTTCCCACCACCTGGAGCAGCATTAAGATGGCAGGGATATGGTTGGTTTTACCTATCTTGTATGCTATGGGTGTTTCGCAGCGGCAGCTAGCAAGACTCTATCCCACCGCTCGCTAAAGTCCGATGGCCAGTGGAAAGTACCTAAGCCTGCAAACGTCTAAGAAATGCACGCTCATAGCACTCCATAACCGAACATAACACACGGCGCTCCTGTCGACAATCTTGACAGTACGCGCAGGGTTACGGTATATTATCCCAACGGGCGAACATGACCGAATGGTTTTCGCCGTCTCAATACAGGAGAAAGCCATGTCCAGGGTTTGCGAGATATCTGGTGTTGGTCCCATGAAAGGCCATCGACGGCGTCACCCACATAGTGGCGCGTGGAACCTTCGAGCACCTAAAAAGAACCACACGTTTCTACCCAACCTTCAAACAGTGACGATACGCACTCCAGAAGGTAAAGTTCGGCTTAAGGTTACGACCAGTGTAATGTCAAGTCCGGAATTTCAGGATTATTGCGCTGGTGTGAAGCCATTGCCGGCACATCTCAAGAAGGGCTCACAGCATCACCTTAAGAAGTGAAAGTGGTACCTTAAGATTTGCAAAGGGGCTGCTCTTATTACAAGAGCAGCCCCTTCTCTATTTAATCGTAGCCTCGCCTTCCGCACGCGCGTGCTTAAGCGCCTCCATTAGCTCATCATCTGCAGGTTCCACGAGCACTCTCCTGCCACCCGAGGTATCTATCACAATGGTCGGGACTTTACCGGACCCACCGTTGACATTGCGCATCGCGACTTCAGCGTCCTCGGTTTCGTCAATGTCAATCAGCGAATACTCCACACCCGCCTGCTGCAGTACCCTTAAGGATCGTACACAATCCGGGCACCAGTCTGTCATGTATCCCAATACTCTCATGATTAGCTTTTCACTTTCAGTGCACTTCTTCGAGTCTAAGCTTCGCGCCAAGCTGCCGCAAACTCTCTGCAAGATTATCGGCTTCTCCTATAGGTATGTCATAGGCAACTACGAGTGGAGCCGACTCACTTACGGTCTGCAGCATCGTGCGTAGTTCAGCAGCGCTCGTACCCCGTATTTCCCGCTGCAAGAGCAGAGCAAGTTGATCGGAACGGGATGCGTCGTACCCTACTATTGATACGCTCTGATTAGGCCCACCAAGCAGCATGCCTCCCGGAAAAGTGGAGGGGACTTTTGGTGCAAACTCGTTTGTTGCTTCCATCTGCTTTAGATCCATCACATGGTTGCATCTGTCACACACCATCTTCTCCGCCCCAACCCAAACTTTATGTTCAACATGGCACCCTGCACATGTCACCGTTTTGAGAGGCGCTAGAACGCCGTTCTCAAAATGAATTTGCCTGCGGCAATGCTCGCAGTCAAAGTTCGTGGTTGGCCTGGCTAGAAGCTGGTTTAGTCCATCGCAATAAGGACAACGGAACGGAATTCCCTTGCGGGCCTTAACCTTGCCTAGGCGTACAAGCGACGTAACCATGAACACTCCGCCAACCACCGCAGCGATAGATAGCGCGGCCCCGGCAAAGAGCATAGAAGAACCAGTAAGGCTCAGGTGCATGATGTATATGAGCAGTAGACATACAATCAGAATTGCCCCACCTCGGCCCGCCATCGAAACCGCGTCTGCAACCTGCTCTTCCTGCCAGTCTACAAGCCTAACAGTCGGTTCAGCCATATTACACCGTGCCCCCACCAATTTTGTTGTCTGCAAGTATAAGTTATTAACTCAATCCTGTCAATAGGTTTGGCAATAACTCCGATGTGGGCATGCGGGCAGGAACTGCACGCAATTGTTTGCGCTCTACATATCGAAATACGCGCGGGATGTGGGCCAAAACAACCTTGCGTCCAGGTTGCTTGTTTTGAAGCGAACAATGTCAACCCGGCTTGGTCGACGTCAAAACGTCCGCGGTGTTCCAATTCACTTTGGCTGCCTCTGTAAACTAATCGTATGTGCAATTCCCAAGCAACAGTACTCTAGCAACACAACACATGTATATTGTAGTCCTGCTACATGCATAAAAATACAAGTAATTATGCGATTTAATCACAAATGTAATGACAATCATAACATCGGTTCGAATATGGTGTTGCATCGCCGTACACTTGACTCACGTATAAATACGTGATAAGATTCTCTTATGAGTTCAACACACATTCCCGATTCAAGATCCAAGCCTGGCTTGACACGTGACCAGCGCGTTGCAGGTATCGCCGCATGGATGGGTTGGCTGTTCGATGGGCTGGATGGCTACCTGTACGTTCTGGTAGCAGTTCCCTTCGTCATGGAATTGCAGCACGCTACCAAGTCTAGCAGCGACGTATTGCATCACGCTGCGTACATACAGGCCGCGTTTCTGGTTGGGTGGGCGCTTGGGGGTACGGTATTTGGGCGCATAGGAGACCGACTGGGTCGCAGTCGGACGCTGTCACTCACCATCCTGATGTATGCCCTGTGTACAGGCTTGTCGGCACTGTCAACGAGTTGGCAGATGCTCCTGGTACTTCGCTTTCTCGCGGCACTCGGAATCGGTGGCGAATGGGCTGCCGGCGCATCACTGGTGAGCGAAACCTGGCCAGTTCCCTGGAGGCCATGGGCGGGAGCCGCCCTTCAGTCTGCATTCCAATGCGGTTTGCTTATTGCCGGTGTCGTAGGTACGCTCTTCGCGGGACACGTGCGATGGGTATTTCTCTGCGGAGCTCTACCGGCACTTCTCGTATTCTGGTTACGCAAGAACGTACCAGAAACCGCTGAGTGGCAGCATGCCGTAAAAAAAGAGACAAAGCCCGATATGCTCGACCTCTTTCGCATGCCTGTACTCCCCACTACCATTATCACAATTGCCGTCTGTTCCCTGGCCCTTACAACCACGTGGGCCTACATCTTTTGGTTTCCACAGCAGCTCATGCACTTACCAGACATCAAGAACTGGAGCAGCACTGAGAAGACTAGGTACGTAGTAGAGGTTGCTACGTTTGTAAATGTGGTAGCGATAGGTGGTAACTTTCTGGCAGGGGCGCTGGCAAAATTTACCGGCTACCGAAACGCGCTTGTCATTATGTTTATCGGGTCTGGCGTATTCCTGTATCTTACATATTTTGTACCACGCAACCATATTGACATACTGTACTGGGCGCCGTGGGCTCACCTCTTTGTTCAAGGAGTGTTTGGGCTATTCCCACTGCTCATACCGCCTCTGTTTCCCACGTTACTGCGTACTACAGGCGCTGGGCTCTGCTACAACATTGGTCGGCTCGCGGCCGCAGCCGGAACTATTTTCTTTGGAGTCATGCTGGGCCACGCAGTTAACCTGCGGCACTCAATGCTGTGGGTGGCGGCACTGTACATTCCCGCAACTCTGATTGCAATGTTTATGCCCGTACCACCTGCTATGAATGGGCAACCTGCGGTCCAAAACTAAAGCGCCTCCTGAGAGAACTCAGAAGGCGCTTTGCGGTAGGTGCAGCACAGTTCACACATTGCACTTACGCAATGTCATTCTTAAGACAGTACTACTTCTTCTTTAACGTTGTAAGGAACGCAACCAGGTTGGAAAGCTCCTTGCCCTTCACACGGCCCTTGAAGGATGGCATGCGGGAATGGTGGGCGGAAGGATCAAGAATCTGCACTTTGAACCACTGTGCTGTATGGCCCTTTTCGCCGGCGACGCCATCCAGTTTGATGCGGCCGCCTTTGCCACCCACAGAGTGACAGTTGGAGCAGCCAACAGTGAAGAACGCCTTCTTTCCTGCGGCAATCTCTGCTTTGGTGGGAGCTGCCACTTTAGCGCTCTTCTTCATTGGATGCTTCATTTTCATTTTCATCGCACCGTGGTGTGGTGCAGCAAATGCCGCAGAGACAATTACCAATGCAGCGAGGCTAAGGCCAAGCTTTGGAACAACGGGATGCAGTGTTCGTGTCATGTTCGGTTCCTTCAAATTTGCGATGTCTAAAGAATGCTGCGGTGCAGCAGGTCAACCAGTTTAGTATAACCTCATTTAAGAGTGTTCGGATTATAATACGCTATAAAATCCAGTAATCCTCCTAAATCTAACACTAAAGTTGCGATATCGTGACGTATTTCGTCCGCTATTCGCAGGACTTTGCCCAACAATTCTTAGTCCACACAGGTCGTTTGCACCCACTTGGTGTATGGGCGCAGCTAACCGATATGCGACGCCGTGGACCGTGCGAAGGGTCTTTTCAGCGTTAAATAGCAGCCAGCTTCGGCCCGTGCGAACAAAAGTTTCTACCACGCGCGCGTTTCCGAGATAGTTGTAACCCCAAACTTGAGCGAATGGCGGCTGTAGTGAAAAGACGTCCCGGCATGTGACGGTATAACGCCCAACAGGACAAATTTACGTCGGGTTCAGAGAACCTAGTCAATAGTGAACTTTGTCGGCTTGCTAGCCCAATCGATCATAAAAGCTCCTGATGTAACCGAATTCTCTGCACCGATGGGCGTCTGCTTTCAAAACAGTAGTTGTAAGCGGGCGATTATTCCGGCAGGAAACACTGGCAACACGATAATATCATCCTCTAGAGCTACAAGCCCGGCTGCAGCCATGACGGCTGTCGTCAACCGGTCGAACTCTTTCTCTAATGTTTGAGAAGGTGACGATACACCTGTGTGCCGACTGTGAGGTCTACAATCACCACCAAGCGCAGCCACCAAGCCGGCCAATTTACCTATTGCACCCGGAAAGCGCTGGCGGAGCAACTGAAACACCGTACGATATTGACAGCGGCGGTAGAAGGTTGAACAACCTCCTCGTTGCCCGGGACCCGGTGGATATCATAACAAGGGTGATGTCACCAGGAACCAGAAGTTATTTGCGGAGGCTAGGCAACATTTCTAAGTGGCTTGAAGATTAATTTACTTGACACTAACCGTAAGACGTGATTATAATCATGCTGCTCGTACGGTTAACAGGTGTACGAACGCTCTCGAAATCATCGCGCGGAGTTGCACAAATGACAGTGGAAATGGAAGTTCTGCCGACCGTCACGCTTTTCCGGAACCTATCCGATGAGCAGATGCGCATGATTGCTCTCAACAGTCGAGTACGTTCTTACAAAACTGGGGTCGCCATCATGCAGCAGCTCGACCCTGGGCAGTCCTTCTTCGTTATATTAGAGGGGACTGTAAAGGTTTCGCTCAATCTACCAGATGGCAGTGAGGTGTTTCTTGCAGTACTAGCAGCAGGCGATACGGTGGGTGAGCTTAGCCTGATTGATGCCGGCGGCCGTTCGGCTGATGTTACCGCTCAGGAGCCAACGCGTATCCTGGAGATGGACAGACAGCTATTCGACACACTCCTCGCCTCTGGCGCCGAGTTTCCTAGAAACCTTATGCGCATTCTTTCGCGACGACTGCGATTGGCCAATGTGCGCATACAGGCCCACTGCACGCTTGATACGTTTGGCATGGTGGCTCATCAGCTACTGGAGTTCGCCGAACTCTATGGAACTCCTACGGGTTCAGGCGCGACCTATGTCCCCATTCGGCTCACCCAAAGTGATCTAGCAACGTTAATAGGAGCTTCAAGGGAACGAGTGAACCAGGTGATGGTCGCCTACAAAAAGAGCGGCATCATCACCGTGGACTCGCGGTTTCACATTACTGTCGAACGCACAGACCTGCTGCGGAAGCGAATCTCAGATAACTAACTACGCCTGCCGCAACGGAAGCTTCATCCAAAATCTCGCACCTTCGCCGGGCTCGCTTTCCACTCCCACTACTCCCCCGTGGGCGTCGGCAACGCTCTTTACAAATCGTGTGCCGATGCCGGTGCCCCCAGCCGTCGTGCTGATTGCTGCCGTAGTAAAAAGCGAATCGCGTACCTTGTTTGGCATTCCTGGCCCATCATCCTTGACTTCTAGCAGGCAATAACCACCATCCGGAAACTGGCCGTCTACAACAGCGGAGGTTGAAACCTGAATGTGGAACTGTCTCAAGGGAATTGCCCCACGTTTTACCCCATCGCTAATTGCGCCCAGTGAGTTATTGATCAGGTTAAACACGGCTCTACCAACCAGGCGCTGATCAAACATGAAGTCAGGTACCGTCTCCAACCCACCAAGCGTAATTTCCACCCTGCGCGACTGTGCGACAACCTGCAAGCGCCGCAACCGATCCTGCAACACCTGACCTAGGTCATTTAGGACTATGTGCGTGGACTGTGTACCCTTAATGTAGTCGGCAATTTCAGACACCATCTCTCGAATATCGGCGCACCCATCTTTTACGGAAGCGCGCGCTTCGGGGCACCACTCCTTTAACGGTGTAACCGCTGCAACAATGCTGTCGGCTACCTCTTCAGATTGATTACGACAAGTATTAGCGATTACATCAAGGTCATCGAACATCGGCTGGATAAACGCCTCCACAGTCGTATCCATGAGAGTTTCAATGGGAGTCAAGGCGTTTTTAATATCGTGACTTAAATCTCCCACCGCACGTGCAACCGCGGCTAGTTGCGCCTCAATAGCGAGCTGTGCATTTACAATTGCACTGGCGGATAGGCCGCCGATTATCTCCAGCAGTTCGGTATCTTCGTGGTCAAAATGACCGGTCTTCTTATTAATGGCCTGCATCACACCAATTGGATTGCCTTGCAGGTCGCGCAGAGGCACTGTAAGGATCGATCGAGTACGATAGCCGGTACTACTGTCAAACTGCGGATTGTAATCCGTGGAATCAACGGTTTCACTCACTAGAGACTTTCCCGTACGGAAAACCGTGGCAGCCCTGCCGTTTTGATCGGTGTATGGGTCGATTTCCTGTCCAATTAGTGAAGTGTTACCAACCACGTGTTTGAACACAAGCTTTCGTGTTTCGCTGTTGTAAAGCAGTAACGAGCCGGCATCTGCATCTACCGTAGTCAGGGAGGTACTCAACGTCTGGCGTAAAAGTGTGTCGAGATCATGTCCAGCACCTAGGGCGACGGTAATTTGGTGGGTCGCCTCCAGGCGTCTTTGGCACATCCTTAAATGGTGCCGTAGTTCGCCAATCTCCGACTCTAGGCCCGCGGAGCCTCGATTTATATCTGCATTATGCAACGATGTCACCTCGTGTAAGTGTTTACAAATTACTACGCTAGTTTTGCCAGGAAACCTACCTGAATGACTTGCATTGTGAACAAGTTAACAGCCACAGGAAGCCTCCTAACCACACAGCGATTCCAGCCCTATGATATACTACGTGATATATCTTACAACCTTTGTTCTTATTACGTGGCATTAACGTTGTTTGGTTGTGTGCCACAGGAGCCAACGAAATAAATGCTTGAGTCGCCTGCTTTACCACTCAACTCGCCTCATATACACACGGTGGTCAAAAACCGCGGCGGCTACCATGTTATGACATGGGGATGCCAGATGAATGAGGAAGACTCGGAGCAGCTTGCACTCTACCTCGAGCGTGACGGATATCACGCTGTTGAGGCCCTGGAGGATGCCAGCGTCATCTTGCTCAACACCTGCAGCGTGCGCGCCAAACCAGAGGACAAGGTGTGGTCTATTCTCGGGCGCCTAAGAGATATGAAACAGGAGCGCCCAGGTCTCATTATTGGAGTGTGTGGATGCATGGCACAAGTTGAAGCCACCAATCTCGCCAGGCGCGCTCCGCACATAGATATTATAATTGGCACCGGAAACATCTCCAAGCTTCCCGAACTACTGGACAAGGTGCGCAATGGTGAAAGAGTGCATCCTGCAACCGCGTCCGCGCCCGGACGCAACATGATGCCGCTTACTGCGCTCCAGCTTCCACCGCGCAAGGGCGCAGTGGTTGCAGACCTTCCCGGTCGTGCGCCAGAACGAAAACCAAAGCTGAAGTCTCATGTTCCCATCATGTATGGATGCGACAAGTTTTGTACGTTCTGCATTGTGCCGCACACTCGGGGCAGAGAACGTAGCCGACCAACGGCGGAGATACTTACTGAAATTCGTCAGCTCGCTGCAGGTGGAACTCTAGAGGTTACGCTGCTTGGGCAAACAGTGAATTCCTATGGCAAAAACCTTCCAGAAGGGAGGATTCCATTTGCACGGTTACTTGAGCAGATCAACGACGTGCCAGGGATAGAACGCATTCGATTCACATCGCCGTACCCTCGAGATTTCACACAAGATCTAATAGAGACCATTGCACGCCTGCAGCATGTGTGCGAGCACGTTCATCTGCCCTTACAAGTAGGTGATGACGCACTGCTAAAGGCGATGCACCGAGGTTATACAGTTGAGGAATTCAAGTCAATTGTACACAGTTTGCGCACTCTCATTCCGGGCATCGCTATCACCACGGATATAATGTTGGGCCACCCGGGAGAAACGGACGAGCAGTTCGAAAATACGCTGAACGTAGTTCGTGAAATACGCTTTGACTCTGCATTTATGTTTGCCTACAGCCCTCGTCCTAACACTCCCGCGGCACTTCGTAAGGATCAAGTCGAACAAACTCTCAAGATGCATCGTCTAAATAAACTAATAGATGTGCAAAATTGCATTACACAGGAGGTAAACGCGGGGTTAGTCGGGACAATACAGGAAGTACTCATTGAAGGAGCAAGTGCGAAGAACCGCCAGCGCCTATCTGGTTACACGCGAACTCTAAAACTTGTAAACTGCGCGTTACCGGAAGGGTCGTCACTAAACAGCGAGTCTTTCGTTGGAAAACTCGTACCGGTACTGATTACTGACGGCATGCAGACGGGTCTTTTAGGTGAAATTATACTGTGATTGTGTAATATTACTTATTAGTGATACATACACCTAAAGATTGCATTGCGGATTACCGAAATGGTTGTTAATACTCGGTATTGCAGCGGCCCTCAACCGGTTTGATTTACAGCTCAAGTACTTTCCGGTACCTACGTGCTGCATAGTCGCTAGGCTCTTTTACTGGTCGGAGGCTAACATGCGGAATTACCCGCTGCGTGCTAAAGTTTTATTGGTGATGGAATGGGTGCTGGCGGCTGTTGCTTTAACTCAAACAGTCTTAGCACCCGCTACGACTCAACCTAGATGGTCAGCCTTAGGTGTGGCCATTGCGGCAATTTTAGCACTCGCTGCGGGTGCCCAAAAAGTTGCTGTTGTTCGGTCGCACAACAATTCTGAAGATATCAATATATCGCTGGGTTTCCTGGTAACTTTTACCTCCATGGTGCTGTTTGGGCAGCGGGCGGCCGTTCTTACCGGCCTGCTGTCTGGAATGGCAGCCACAATGTTCCCTAAGCGGCAGCCATTCTACCAATTGTCCTTCAATTTAAGCGTAATAGTCGTAAGTGCCTGGACCTCATCCCTAGTCTATCACGCATTGGGTGGTTATAGTGGTGGCCAACATGCCATCACCATATTCGCTCTTTTGCTTGCAGCAACGACCTATTTTGTGTTCAACACGATGCCTGTTTCTGCCATCGTGTCTGCTTTCAGTGGGCAGAGCACCACGGCTTTATGGACCAAGGAGATTCTTTGGTCCCTTCTCAGCTACCTAGCGGGTGCTTGTTGCGCAGGCTTTGCAAAGTTGCTCGTCATGAGCGACGTCGCCATGGTGATTTTGGCACTGCCAGTTCTTGCCTTTATCTTGCAGTCCTACAAGGTCTACTCCGATCGCAGTAATCAGAAGGAGACGTACATTCAGGAGTTGCAGAAGGGCAAGCAATCGCTCGAGGATCTTTACCAGTCCACTATTAGGTCGCTTGCCGCTGCTATCGCCATGAAAGATCGCAGTACCCACACCCACCTTCATCGTGTACAACGGTACGCAACTGCAATTGCCTCAGCCATGAATGTGACGGGGCAGGATATGGAAGCGGTTAAAACAGGCGCACTCCTTCACGATATCGGCAAGCTAGGGGTTCCAGATTACATTCTCTTAAAGACAGGACCTCTAACCGCTGAGGAATTCTCCCGCATGAAGCGGCACACGCTCATTGGTGTCTCCATATTAGAGCCGGTAAGGTTTCCATGGCCGGTTATAGACGTTGTACGCCATCATCATGAGCGGTGGGACGGCAAAGGCTATCCGGATGGCCTGTCTGGTGAGACAATTCCGCTTTGCGCCCGCATTATGGCCGTGGCTGATGTATACGATGCGTTGACGAGCGACCGCCCCTACCGCCCTGCATGGACCCAGGAGCAGGCACTTTCCTACGTAAGGGATGGAAGCGGAACTGCATTCGACCCGGCAGCCGTGCGCGCCCTGGAAAATGTGCTCGCGATGGAGGCTGCCGGCCAGCTGCCCCTGCCACCAGTGGAGGCACCAAGGCGCGACATTTCCGATCCACTATTCAGAACGATCTCAGAAGAATGGATGCTCTACCAGACTACGAGCATCATAAACAGCAGCCGCACGCTGCCGGAGCAACTAAATGTGTTGGCGGACCGTTTAACC
This sequence comes from Chthonomonadaceae bacterium, assembly GCA_027450145.1. Taxonomy (GTDB): domain Bacteria; phylum Armatimonadota; class Chthonomonadetes; order Chthonomonadales; family Chthonomonadaceae; genus JAJZFK01. The sequence continues at coordinate 30,528 of DAIDKH010000018.1, forward strand.
TCGGTCATGCCAGACACCTATTGCCTGTTTGCTATTGCCGAAAATGATCTGTCCGACAGTTCAGAATGCCCCAGCGGCTACAAACTCATGAACGTTCCGGACAACCTGCCGTTTGATCAGCAGCTCGTCTTATCTCATGGCAGCCCCGTGGTCACAGCGCTCAAATCTGCGAAATTAGTCCATAAAGTTGCGGTGTTCGGTGGCATAAACTACTCCACCATTACAGCGCCGTTGCTTCACGAAGGCAGTGTGGTGGGCGCCATGGCCGTGATTCATCCTTCTGTTGCAGCTTTCACCTCGGATGACGAAACGCTCATAGTGACGATCGCGTCGCTCGTAGAAACCGCCGTACATCGCGAGATAACTACGCTGCGTATACGCTCTGAAGCGTTTATTGATCCGCTGACAGGGCTCTTTAATGGTCGGTACCTGAAGGATGCTCTAGGACACACACTGACCGCAGGCGATAAAACCACAGGGATGTTCGCAGTACTCTACCTGGATATGGATGACTTTAAACAGGTGAACGACACCTATGGCCATCAACAAGGCGACAGAGTGCTGGCAGAAATTGCTCGCCTGCTGCATGATGTGGTCCGGGTGAAGGATACCGTCGTCCGATTGCATGGTGACGAGTTTCTGGTGGTACTGCCAGATACGGCAGCCCAGGAAGCGCAGGAGGTTGCCAACCGCGTGAGAAGAGTGCTGGGTTCGGTACCGGTTCTCATCTCAAACGACGAGGGAGACAGATCAGGCACGTCTCTGCACATGCACCTTTCTATTGGCATAGCATGCGCCCCGGATGACGGCCTGGATCTCGATACGCTATCGGCCGTTGCAGACAAACGGATGTACGATGCAAAACGGCTAACGCACTCGGCAGCTATTACCACTCCGTCACCCAAAGCACAAATAGTAGGCTAGCCAGCTACTGACCTGTCTCGGCTTCGGCGCAACTCACTGTAAAACAGTATCTGTTGCGCCCAGCCGGCAAACGCCCCAAATCGCTGTCTATAGGAGTCACCGATTTGGGCATACACGCGAGGTGTCAACGAACTTCCTGTCTGCTTCATCGGCCACAGCCGCTGTGCAAGCTGTAGTACATGCGTATCTACAGGTATGGCTCCCCACTTATCCAGGCAGAATAGACAGACGCAGTCTGCCAACTTCGCCCCCATTCCCGGCAACGCGGTCAGGGCGTCGTGGCACTCCTTGTAGGGCAGATCAACCAATTCATTTAGCCAGCCAACACCGCGCTCCTGGACAATTTTCGCCAACGATATTACTCTGGGCGCGCGGTAGCCCCAAAGTGCCGTTCGAAGCACAGCCTCGCTAGCGTGAGCAATTGAGTTGGTGGTGGGAAATAGCCATACGTTTCCCCATGGTGTCATTGCGGCGGCACCGTACACTCGTGCAAGTTCACCCACACTACGCTCAATTTTGGTGACTGTGTTACAGGAAGCACATTGAAATGAATAAAGGCATTCTTCCACTGGTTGCCGGAGGAGGCGCAAACCTACGTGCTGCGTAAATACGTCCGCTGTCAGCGGCTCAGCCATGATCCATTGGTGCTGCAGCTGACGCAGGTTGATACCCATGTTAAGGTACTTCGCAATGAGGTCCCAACCGTCGGCGGTGGGGAATGTCTGCCAGTAAAAATGATCTACACATCCATCAGGCTGCCACAACGCCGCAGCCTGGCACCCGATACTGCCCAACCATGCGCCATCCTGTTGACGACGCCACCGAAAAGTCTGGCCGCAGGTGAGTGTGGAGGTCAGGTTTACCTCGTCGTGTGTGCAGTCTGCCCTGTTCCATCGCAAGTTGGCACGAACAGGTAGGTAATTAATTGGGGAATTGTTATTCACTAAAAGACGATTGTCGCGGTAACACCTGTATTGTCCTGCTCAAGGAAAATTTGCCAGCCACTCGCGTTAGCTATCGCGCGGCAAATGGCTAGTCCAAGTCCGTTACCGCCGGTCCGGGAGTTGCGTGACCGATCTGGCCGAAAGAAGGGGTCGAAAAGCTTCCCAAGATCCGCGTCCTCAAGCGGCGTACACTCATTATACACTTGCAGCCGCGGATGATAAGCATCTGCAATCGTACTAACAATCACCTCTCCGCCCTCGCGAGCATATTTCAGTGCGTTCTCAAGGATGTTTCTTAACACGATCCCTACATAGTTCGGTGAGGCACCCAATGTCACGCTGTCGCCGAAGTGCCAGCTCACCTCAATCTGCCTGCTTGCTGCAACGGGTTGAAGCGCAGAGTAGACCGACTGGCACATTTCATTCAGCTCCACAGGTTCGGCGGGAGGCAGCGGCGCGGTTTCAAGGCGATTAAGGACGAGGAGGTCGCGCACCAAAGCGACAAGACGGTCAGTTTGGGCACGGGCTTCCAATAAAATTTCACGATATTCATCGTTCGAACGAGGCCTCATCCCAGCCAGCTCAAGATGGCCAGAGAGAGCCTGCAGCGGTGTTCGAAGTTCATGGGAGGCCGCCGAATAAAAGCGGCTTCGCGCGTTCGCCGATTGGCCCAGCCGCACAAGCAGTCCGTTTAGCGTATGGACAAGCTCCTGAATTTCGGCGTCTTGAGACGGTGCCTGCAGCCTCACGCTAAGGTCTTCACCGCCCGCCGCTTCTGCCTGTCGTGCCAGCAAGGCAATTGGCATGAGGGTCTTGCCGATAAGTGTGTGTGCACCCAGGGTAGCGGCGACAATGGCAATGGTACTGAGAATGATGAGGAACAACTCCTGTTCGCGAAGTTCCTCGGGAAGCAGGTGCCTGTAAAGTGCGACGTATATAATGCCATTCTTCGCTATCACATGGCCGGTATACCAGTGCGGTCCAGGATGATATGGATTGTAGGCAGGGAGACTGTTTCCTGCTCCCTGGGAGATAATCTGCCCCTTAAGGTTGTAGGCAACAACGCGCATGTTCTCGCCGCCCAGCCCGTATTCCTCCTCCTGCAATTCGGGAAGGCTAATGGTACCGTCAGGATTAAGTGCCTCACGCCTCACCTTATTGGTGGCATAGTCCAGGAGGTGATCGGCATCCCGTTCGGCTGCACGGCGACCGTAGACCACTAAACCTAGGCACGCGGAACCAATAAGAACAGTGGCCGCCGCTGCAAATGCAAGGGTTAGGCGAACGCGGATGGAATTAACCTTTACCCGCATCTGATTCCTCAATGCGGTACCCCACTCCCCTTACAGTATGAATGAGCGGCTTGGTTCGGCCGCGGTCTATCTTACCGCGCAGGTAACTGATGTATACCTCCAGCACATTATCATTTCCCTCGAAATCGTACTCCCAAACGTGCTGCAAGATCATTGACCTTGTTAGAACTTTCCCCTTATTGCGCATAAGATAATTAAGCAGCGTAAATTCTGTGGCAGATAGATGAATAGTCTTGCCGGCACGAGCCACTCGGCGAGTAGCGGGATCAAGTGAAAGGTCGGCAACCTGTAACAGCGGTGCCTGCTGAACCCCACGACGTAAAATGGCACGCATGCGTGCCAGCAGCTCACCCACCAGGAACGGCTTCACCACGTAGTCATCAGCACCCGAGTCCAGACCCTCAATCTTGTCTTCAATCGTGTCTCGGGCTGTAATGATGAGTATCGGGGTGTCAACACCCTTCTCGCGCAGAGTTCTACAAACGGTAAGACCGTCCATAGCCGGCAGCATCACGTCTAACAAAATAAGATCAAACCGTTCACTGGTCGCGTGCTGCAATGCAAGAAGGCCATTGCCCACTACCAACGGCGCGTAGCCTGCCTCTGATACTGCCTGCTTAAGGAAGCGGGCTACACTGTCGTCATCTTCAACAATTAGGATATTCATGCCGGTTCCGGTGCGTTCTCCTTCACTTTGCTCCTCTGCTGCACTCGCCGAAAGACCACATACAGTAGCGGAGCGTACAACAGTGTAAAGACGGTGGAGAATGTAAGTCCTCCTATGACCGCAATGGCAAGGGGTTGCTGCATCTGTGCGCCGGCTCCAATGCCGAGCGCCAACGGTGCAAGGCCCAAAATCGCGGTAAGCGTCGTCATCAGAATGGGCCGCAGGCGCACCCGTCCTGCCTGAACCACCGCCTCCTCAGGATGCACTCCTTCGCCCTCCGCCTTTTGAGCCTGATCTAACAACAAGATACCATTCTTTACGACAATTCCTACCAGCATGATGGCGCCCATAAACGAGGACACATTAAACGGCGTCCCGGTAATCCACAAACCAAACGTAACACCAAAGAGTGACAGGGGCATTACTATCAGAATTACCGTAGGCGAGGTGAACGATCCGAACTGAAAAAGCATGACTGAGAAGACGAGCAGAATAGCAAGTGCGAGTACTTCCATCAGGTTAGTAAAGGCTGTTTTCTGGCTCTCGTACTGGCCCCCTAGTACATAGTTAACGCCTGCGGGCAAGGTCTGCCTCGCCATCATAGCTTTCACGTCTCCCATCACGCTTCCTAGATCTCGTCCTGAAATTCGGGCGGTAACATCAATGAGGCGCCGCTGATTTTCACGACGAAGCTCATAACTCTGCGCTATTTTGGAGACCGTAGCCAGTGATGCTAGCGGCACGGTATACCCTCCAGGAGCAGCGAGAGGAAGCATCTCAAGCGCCTGTTTGCTGTCGCGATAAGCCGCCGGGAATCGCACTCGAACAGCAATTTGCTTCTCCCCTTGCAGCACTTGGGTAACCACGTCACCATACATAGCACCGTTCACCTGCTGTGCAACCATCTGCGGCGTAAGCCCAACGCGACCGGCTTTGATAGAATCTACGTTGATGATCAACTCCGGCCCCATAACCACCACACCACTTTTCTGGTCTACAACGCCAGGTATCTTTCCGAGTTTCTGTGCAATTTGCTCTGCAACTGGTCGAATGCGCGAAGGGTGGTCGCCAAACAACTTGATCTCTATGGGGGCCGGCGCCCCGGAAAGGTCGCCAATGAGGTCCTGAAGCGCCTGTGAAAAGTCGATATCCACACCAGGAACCGTGGTCAAGATGCGGTGGCGCACACTGTCCATAACCGCATTAATATCTCGACTGCGCTTGTTGTGCAACATTACTGCGAAATCGCCGCTATTTGGCTCTGTGATGGCGAAGCCAAGCTCGCTGCCCGTCCTTCGCGAAAACGACTTCACTTCTGGTGTGGTCATCAGGATCTTCTCGATATGCATGAGAATACGATTGCTCTCTTGCAGCGAAGTACCTGGCGGTGTGACATAGTCGAGAATAAACGACCCTTCGTCCATTTCGGGCATGAATCCGCTACCCACATGAGTAGCAAAATAGCCCGTACAACCTATCAGTACCACGGCTACTGCAGGAAGTACCCATGCCCTCCGCAGGCATGTGCGCAGAACCCGTTCATACCATTGCAGGAACCTCTCGAATAACCTGCCATGTTCCTCGGCGCCTTCTCTCACCTTTAGGAAGGCGGCGCACAGGCTGGGGCTCACAAGGAGTGCGAGAGCCAACGAAACCATCAATGCAATGGTAAGCGTTACAGCCAGTGCAGTAAAAAACGCGCCGGCAATGCCGCTAAGAAGCATCAGCGGCATAAACACGACGACCGTAGTCATCGTAGAAGAAACCATCGGTGCGGCAATTTCCTTGGCTGCTCGCTGAATTGCTGCGCCGGGAGACTCCCCATGCGATAGGTGGCGAAAGACATTTTCAACCACAACAATGGCGTCGTCTATTACAAGCCCTATTCCAACGGCAAGTGCACCTAGCGTCATTAAATTCAGCGTGAGACCTGCTAGTCGCATAAGAAGAAACGTGATAAGCACTGTCGACGGAATGATCAACGCAGTGACCATGGTGGCTCGAAGGTCGCCCAGGAACAACATTAGAACGAAGATAGCCAGCACGGCGCCGGTTAACACGGCGTCGCGTACGCTACCTACGGCCCCGTTGATAAGGATAGACTGATCGTAGAATGTGTTGAACTTTATGCTGGGAGGCAAACTGCCCTTGATCTCCCTTAGGGCTTTCTTAACTCCCAGCACCGTCGTCACAGTGTTCGCAGACGGCTGCCGAATAATGTTTAGGAGAACGCTCTGCTTACCATTGGCAGTAACGAGCATTGTCTGATCTTGCAACGTCGGTTTTACGGTAGCAACCTGAGCAAGAGTAATGGGCACCCCATTCGTATGAGCAACGACGATGTTGGCAACCTGCTCTGGCGTAACAGTTTGACCGGACACCATCGCCTGGTAGCCCTGGAAGTGCCGGTTGATAAGCCCTACGGCCTGTATCTGGTTGGTTTGAGCGATTGCAGCTTCCACGTCTGCCTGGGTTAGGTGAAATGCCGCCAGCTTCTGTGGGTCCACGCTCACCCCAATCTCAGGGATACGGCCGCCCTGCACCTCCACGCGGGCCACTCCCGGGACACGGCTTAACCATGGCTCTAGAGTATACACAGCTAAATCATGTAGCTGTGCCTGAGACAAGACGGACGACTGAAGTGATATACCGTAGATTGGGAAAACTGTAGGGTTCATGCGGTGAACCCGAATCTGCGTGTCTGCGGGGAGTGACGAGCGCAGCTGACTTAAGCGCGTGTTAACAATCTGCTCGTCCGTTAAGATGTCACTACCCCAGTTGAAGTCGACGTCTATAGCCGTTGCACCACGCTGCAGGCGCGCACGAATATCAGTGACACCAGGAACGGTGGCGATCGTCTGCTCCATGGGTCGGCTAATCTCCGCCTCCATCATGTTAACGGGCAGAGCGCCGCTGCGTGCAATGACAACCAACCGTGGAAAGGTCACATCAGGCAATATGGAGACGGGAAAGGTGGTAATCATCACCGCGCCTATTCCACATAAAATGCAGGTTACAAACAGGATTGCGCGGAGGTTTTGCGTGGCGAACCGGCTGATATTCATTACTGCGTACCTCCGTGTGGGCTTACGGGTTTCACGGGCGACCCCTCGCTAAGCTCGTACTGGCCCACCGTGATCACTTGCTGGCCTGGCTTAAGTCCCTTATCAACTTCCACCAGGCCATCCTGCTGCGGCCCCAAGGTCACATCAACCTCATGGGCAATATTCTTTTCGCCCACTACGAACACCTGTTCACCCTTCTCGTTGGAAACGATTGCTTCTTTTGGCACAACCAACGCACGTTTATTGACTCTGATAATGATAGAGGCCGTGGCAAACATACCTTGTTTCAACAGTTGGGAAGAATTACCTACCGCTATACGGATGGACATGAGGCTGGTAAGCGGATCGACCTGGCCCACGAGCGTAACGACGCCGCTGAACGATTTGCCCGGGAGATCTGGAGTCGTGATCGTGGCACGCATTCCGGGCCGCACCTTGACACCAGACTCTGCGGGGATCCTGGCATTTAAGTCCAACTTGGCAATGTTGGAGATTTCGACAATGGGAACGGTGGTTTCGGCCATATCACCCGCGTTGAGAGCGCGATGAACCACCACGCCTGTTATTGGCGACTTCAATACCGAGTAGCCGGCCGCTGCCGCTGCTGCGGTTAAGTCCGCCTGCTTCTGCAGGACTGTTGTACGCATAGCTCGAGCGGCAGCGTCTTTTGCCGCCACCTGCAGGGCCCCCTGTTTGGCGATGATAAGGGCTGTTTTTGCCTGCGCCACAGAGGCAGCGGCCTGCGTGCGTGCCTGTTGCAGCGCGGTTTTTGCGGCTTCCACCTTCAGTTGGGCTGCGGTAATGTCCTGCGGTCGTGCACCTGCTTTAAGTAAGCTCACCTGTTGTTGAGCCGATGTAAGGTTTGCCTTGGCAATGGTATAGGCGGTGTGTGCATCCTCCACCATGCTTTTCGATGCCACGCCGTTCTTAAAGAGGTACTCCTCCCGCGTATACTGGTTCTCTGCGTGGCTTTCGGTAGCTGCCGCCTGAACAACAGCCTGCTGCGCCTGTTCGAGCTGCTGCGGTCGAGCTCCTGCCCGAAGTCTTGAAAGCTCTGCCTCTGCAGTCTTCACGCCTGTTTGGGCAATGGCTATACTCTGCATACTCTGCTGCTGAGCGGCTGCAAGCTGCTGCTGCGCCAATTGCAGACTACTAGCCTGATTTTGGGCTGCCGCTTTAGCCGCGAGTGACGCCACTTCAGCTTGCTGCTGGGCAGCGGTAAGGGCGGCAGACGCCCCCTGGGCCATGGCCTGCTGGGTGCTATAGTCCAATACTGCCACAGGTTGCCCCGCCGTGACGTGCTCTCCTTCCACCACCAGAACCTGTTTAATTCTGCCTGGCATCACCGCCGCTACACTGGCACTACCACCCTGCTCTGGCTGCAGCGTACCCTGCGCCAACACTGTGTCTGCCATGGGCATTATCTTGGTCATGCTGGTTTGAACAGCGGAAGCGCCCATGGTTGGGTCCTTGGCGGCATCTGCCGCACTACTTTTATTGCACCCCGCTGTCGCCACTGCCAGGGGTACGACGGCGGCAACGGCCCACCAATTCCGGCTGAATACAACTCTGTTTAATTTCAAGGAAGTTTTCCTCCCACAGCATGCTGAAGTGCTGCCAGCGCAAGATCATAGGAAGCGAGCGCATTTACGGTATTTGTCTGCTCAATGGCGTAGGTCTGTTGGGCATCAATGTATTCAAGATAGGAATTTGCGCCATGGCTGTACCCAATTTGCACCATCCTGAGAAGCTCTTTGGCACGCTGAAGCCGACCGTTTTGAAACGACTGGACCACACGCTGTGCAGCAACCAGATTGTTGTATGCCGTCTTAACATCTAACTGCACCGTGAGTGCGGTTAGCTTTGTGGCCGCACTCTGTGCCCGTAACTGGGCCTGGGCTGCATGGACCTTGGATCTAATGGCGCCAAGATCAAACAGAGGAAAGATGATGCCAACTCGCAGTGAATTACCGCCGGGGCGGAAATCCAGCGGAGTATGACGGTATTCCACGAACATATCGGGCTGTGACTGTGCCTTTGCAAGATGCACCAACGAGGTATCAGCAGAGGTTGTCTGTTGGGCGGCAAGAAGGTCTTGACGGTGGATCAACGCGTAGGCCTGCAGTTCATCAAGCGTGGAATGTATCGGCGTAAAGTTCAGTTCACCGGTAAGCTTGACCTGTTGTCCTTGAGGGAAATCCAACAGCGACGTGAGCTTGTCCAACGCATTAGAGCGCGATGCCTGCGCATCAGTCAAAGTTTGATCTGCTTGCGCCACTGCAATCTCGCTTCGTACTACATTGCTCTGTGGCACAGTGCCTGCCTTAAACTGGGTCTTGGCAGCGGCTTGAAATCGTTGAACGGTTCGCAGGTTATCCTGGGCGAGCCGGTATTGAGCCTCTGCCTGCAGGGCTGTATAGTACGCCTGTTGGACCTGGTAAACGAGGTTGCTCTTAATTAGGCCATACTGATTCTTAGCAGCAGCTACACCAGAACGGGCAGCATATATCCGCTGCCTCAGCTTGTCGCCGAGGGGTAGGTCCTGTGTAACAAGGATGTCCTCATCCAGCCCGCCTGTTTTTACACCCGTATGCTGAGCCAGACTCAACGTTGGGCTGGGAAGCGACGCCGCAAAGTGCTCCTCGTCTTGAGCGATCTGCACTGCAGCATTGGCCTGTTTAACGGCAGGGTTGTTTTTAAGCGCTAACTGAACTGCTTGAGTCAACGACAAACTTTGTGGCTCAGGTACCGACTGAGCGAAAACAGGAGATGCGCAGCTAGCACAAATCGCTAGCACTGCCATGGCGCGATTTCTCACCGACATAAGGTTATCCTATTCTCTACTTGAAGACCTGTGCAATTCCTACCAGGTTCGTCACCCACTGCTCGGTGCGTTTGGTTCGGTTATCTCAAAGTTTGAACCGTCACACCTGTTCCAATTCAACGTATCATTCTCATTTGCACTATAAGTGTGGCATTAGAAACTTTGGTGCAACTTAAGCTCCGCTGAGAATTCTCTAAGAATTGAACGAGGCGTAGATATCCATATTGTTCGCTCTATGCCTCGTTCTTGCCGGTTCGACGACTGGCTACTTGTTTGCTCTACCGCTGTTGCGCAACGGCGAGCGCATGCCGAGTGCTGACCGTAGATCACTGGCAAGCTCTTGCCCTTCGCCGGCAGGATCGACATTCTCTGCGGCATCAGCTTTACCCGTCATGGCGTTCACCTCAACCTCACTCAACTTGTGACCTCGTACGAGGATGACATCATAACTCCAGTGTCCGCCGTCGAACGAGTACGTGGCGCTAAACGGTCGTCCACCTGCTTTGTGTGAAGCGATGCGCATGGCTGCCCAGGGGGTAACCTTTGCGGCGGCGGGGCTCTGCAGGACTGCAACGACCGGTTTGGCGGATGCAAATGCGGGAAGCAATGCCACCACAGCAGAGCCCGCCATCGTTACAAGAGCAGCAACTGCAAGAACATTCGTATTCATTTTCATCTGTTTATAAATCTCCGTAGGTTTGTGGTTTTGCGCGCGGCTTTTAACCTCGCACACCTAGCGGCAGGTTGCCGACCACAGCGGCTATCCTGCCCCGTAAAATCGTTCATAGAGCGGCCATAACCCGCTGATTACATCGCGCAAGTTTACGAGCCAGAGGTCCTTTGTATTGCATTCGTGGCAATACGTTCACACACGATCATCGGGTATGTTCTGTCCTCATCTACAAGTCTTAGTGCAATAAGCGGCTGGCAGGTTGATCGTCCTCGGGCTCGCCCGGCGTGTCCGGTCCATCCTCCAAAGGCTGTGCGCCATCATCTTGCTTCACGTATCCATGTTTCTCAACGCCTTGCCTGGTATTTAAGACTAATGCCGCGGATCCCGTTCCCCGTAAAGCACTGTTTGTTACTGGTACAACGAACATAAAACCCAGTGAACCTGCAGCGACACCAATCATAGCAGTCCTCATAACGTGATCTACTGCAGGAACGATCTGCCCCGCCAGGCGCTTAACACGTGCAAGCACCAGTCCGTCCGAGGCCGCGAGCGCTACCATGCGGCGGGAGGACTGCCGATGAGCCACAGCAGCAAGGGCTTGAAGGTAGACCAACCTATCGCATATCTGCACCACGCACTCATCGCAGCACACTTCTCGCTCCTCGCGAATTCGACGCGAGGTCCACAATACCACCGGATTGAAGAACAGAACGGCCTCCACTAGAGCTTGCAGATAGTTGAACACGCCATCCTTGCGCACAACATGCATCAGCTCGTGTACGACCAGAGCCTCGACCTGTCGGCCGGTAAGCTCCCGGTCGATGCCTGCCGGAAGTATAAGAATTGGCCTAACGGCCCCAATTACCATAGGGCCTAACACCTGTGCGGAAGTCAATACCTGTGGACACGTGCGAAGGCCAACAGAATCAGCCAAGGCTTGTACCCGGCTCATTACTTCGTAATTAACGGGTGCGGCGAACAGGATCAGGCGGCGTAGGGAAATCAGCCCAGTTATGCCGGCAGCAGCTTTCGCAATACCACCAACCATCCAGGCTAGCATTAGGAAGGGGAGAAACCGCGCAAGTGTCCTCGCAAGATTATTGCCGCCAAACGAACCATGCATCAACGCCAATGACGGTCCATCGTTTGGCAGCCTGAAGAGCAGCCAGGTAACCAGGGGTGGCCCAACAATCATAGCAGTGAAAAACAGACTGAGCGTTGCGTAACGAGTACGAGCAAGTAGCGCTGTTTGTCTATACATGATTGCAACCAGTGCTACCAGTAGCAGGCTGTCAATCCAGAGCGAGTTCAACAGAACGGCGGTAACAACGGAGGCGCTTCTCGCCCACTCATTGGCGTAAGGTGCTGTCATGCCCTCTCCCTTTCGAGGTTCTCGACGATAGCCCTAATCTCCGCCAGTTCTTGTGGGGTGACGTCGCCACTCGCAAGGGCACCTAGCACAAGCTTCTGAGTTGAGCCCTGAAACACTCGCTTTACGAGGTCGCCTACAAATTCGGTCTGCACGGAATCCTCATCGATTGCTGCCGCATAAAGATGCGCTCGTCCGTGAGGCTGGCGGGTTACCAATCCCTTCTCAGACATTATCTGCAAGAACTTTAACACAGTGGTGTATCCCCATTTCTGTTCTGACTGCAGCGCGTCACACAACGCTCTAACCGTGCAGGGACCGCTGTTCCAAAGGCATCTCAAAATGTGAAGTTCTGCTTCTGTTGGTTTTGTCACATTACCGTGTCTTCTGTCTCTCAAGGCATTGCCTCCATTCAAGTTAGCTGCATCAATCTGGGGTTTCTCTATTATGTACGAAGAAATTCGTAGTAAGCAACCGTAAATACGAAAACCTTCGTATATTCTAAGCAAACTGCAAAAGAGGACGCTTCGCAATTCGTTTCAACCCATTGCCCGGCTATGGCGACACGATTATGCACAAAAGTTCCACAACTACACGTATAATGTAAAGTAAGGTCTGTAGTGCGGCTCAACGGATGGGGTTCGTCACTCGGCAGGTCTTTGAGTGCATCCCGGAGGGTTCTCTTTGCTTAATTTTCTAAAATTATCTGCTGCACTAATACTTGTGGCATTTGCTGCAGATACCGCTTACCTTGCCGGGCAGAACCTGGGGCATGGAACAGCGCAGCCCCTTGGCGGTATCTCGCGACTAATCGCCGAACAATCGATGCCTGGCAACATGGGCACCGTAGCTATGGCAGATCCTTCCAGCGCCTCGAAAGTACCGCCCCGCGAGGTATTTCAGAGCATCATTGAGCGAATACACAAGCGCTACGTGCGTGACTACGGCGGAAATGGCAACCTGAGCAACGGCGCACTTGCGGGGATGGTGGCCGCGCTCAATGATCCCTATACGTCCTACCTTACGCCGGGCCTGTGTACGACGCGCGAGCAGAGTCTTGCAGGAACCTATCATGGAATTGGCGCGGATCTCGTCATCACCAGGCAGACAAAAGATGACGTAGACTATGATTACCTTACAGTGCTTGATACCGCACCTGGCGGGCCGGCAGCAAAAGCAGGTCTTGAACCTGGCGACCACATTACGAACATTGATGGTCACTGGATAATCGCCTATTCAATTCTTGCGGACGTTGCAAGAATTGTGAAGGAGAAGAATAAGGATGCAGCCGCAAAGCAGGCTGAACTAGATCCTATCGCAAGCCGCTTTCAAGCGGGTTACTCCCTTCCAAAGTCCCTGCGTCTGCTTACAGAAGGAAGCGGCCTAAAGTACAAGATTACATACACCCGTGTTGGCCAGAAAGTGCCCCAATCAGTTACCTTAACCACTGCTGTTACCACCACCAAACCAGCGGAATTCTCCACGGATGCTGGTGGATTTACCTATTTGAAGATCCGCCAGTTCAACGGTGCGGTCACGACGATAGTTAACCAGGCAATGCCGCAAATCAAGCACTCTAAGGGATTAATCCTGGATCTTCGGAACAATAGCGGCGGTGTTGTCAGCTCCGCGAATTCCGGTATAGATGGTTACAGTGCTGCCCTTCACCTTATTTCGGTTCTGGGCAAAGGCGGCCACATTGCTACAATTGAAAAGCACGCTGGCAAATTCGTAGGCGTCAACGTATCCACATCGCCTGGCGTTGGTGTGCCTGTCGCAATTCTAATCAACGGCGGAACTGCAAATCTGGCTGAGATGGTCGCCCAGAACCTGCGCAACAAAATTGACGCTCCTCTAATTGGCGACAAAACGTTTGGTGACTCCATTTTGCAGCTGTTCGCGCCACTAGATGACGGAGGCGCATTACAAGTCGACACTGCACATATTGCTAACCTGGATGGAAAGCCTATGACCCAGCCAGTGAAGCCAACAGTCGCTCTGCAGCCGGCGGATGCCAATGGCCCTGCGGCAATTGCCCGCGCTCAATCGCTGCTCTAATTCGTTTTACGGGAATTTGAATTTCATGACAAACAACCCAAAACTATCGCCTTATCGAGCCTTTTATTTACCGGCCGCAATCGGCATCATATCGCTGTCGATGTTAGCAGGTTACATGAGTAGCCGACGGGCCGCAGCCCAATCAGATAAGCGCGTAAAATCCCAGGTTATGGTGTTCAATCCTGCCAAGACAGCGCAGCCAGTAAGTTACCTTTTACCATCCTCCGGCATGCGTGACACTGCGATCAGCCCAACGGATGACTATCGGGTGGGAATGCAGCTGCTAGAACGAAACTACTACGGCGCTCCAATAACGGCATCGAAACAGCGGAGCCTCACATACAGCGCAATAAGGGGCATGCTGCTTAACCTGCACGACCCATTTACGAGTTTCATGACACCCACGGAATGGAACCAATTTCAAGCGACTACTACGCGCGGCGATTTCGAGGGAATTGGCATCATGCTGATGAGTAACGGTCCAAACACCGTGGTTGAAGAGCCAATCAAGACCGGTCCCGCGGAAAAAGCCGGGGTTAAAGCAGGTGACATCATCACCGAAGTGAATAAAGTGCCTGTCACCGGCAAGTCACTGGACGATGTCGTTAAGTTAATCAAGGGCCCCGCGGGCAGCTCCGTGCATATCACAGTTGTCCGCGGCAAGAAAACGCTGCATTTCGTGCTGATTCGCGCGCTTGTACGCCCGCCCATTGTTCAGTACTGGATGGAAGATCCCAAATACAAGATTGGGCATATCGTCCTCGATGAGTTTAACGAACAGACGATGACGCAAATGAACCAGGCGTTCGTTGCTTTGCGGAAACAGGGGATGCGGGCACTGGTACTCGACTTACGTTATAATCCCGGCGGGTTGCTTACCATGGCGATACGCCTGGCCTCCGCATTCGTACCGCGAAACTATGTTCCCTCCTTGCATAACAATGCGGTGATCATTCATGACGGCTCGGGAGCCGAGGAAGGCGAGCAACTAATCGGCAACCAAACAGCCTACAAACGGGTTCCGTTAGCTGTTCTGGTAAATGGCAGCACAGCATCGGCATCTGAGATCGTCTCAGGTGCAATTCATGACTATGGCGTGGGAACCCTTATAGGGGAGCGAACCTTTGGCAAAGGATGTGTACAGACACTGTATCCATTGGATGACGGTTCCTGCCTTCGCCTAACCACTGCGCTTTACTACCCGCCCAAGCACTATGACATCAATTACAAACAGGACGAGAACCATAACCGTATTCCTGGTACCGGTGGGCTCGTTCCAGCAATTATTGTGAAGCAGTCACCCAAGTGGATCCCGGATGATTTTGAGGACAAGAAGGACGACACCCAGCTTAAAGCTGCTCTCGCATTCCTTCGCGACCGACTACAGGGCCAATCAGTGCCAGCGTCTATTGCGGCGGTGTCGCACGAATATAGCAACCCTAAAGAAATCGCGCTTGCAGCCGAAAAGTCTCATTAGATGTTAAGCACCGAAGGCGTTTCGATGGAACATGGTACACAATGCGAAAAATAATTCCGATCCTGGGAAGTGTGACGATCGCAGCAGCATTGGTGGCCAGGTTCATAGCTCCTAGTGCCGTTACGCAAACGCACAAAAGCGCGCCTCCACCCCCAGCGGCAATATACAGGTACGCGTTTCCAGACAGCAACAACCATCTAATTCACCTAAGCGATTTCAAGAACAAAATACTAGTCGTATGCTTTTACGGCTTCTATTGAGGAACCTGCAATGAGGAGGCTCCTCATGTTGAAAAGAGTATATGGCAGAGATATCGCAAAGATGGTGTACAGGTGGTCGGTATCTCCGTGCCAGAGGGAGCTTCCATGCCGCTGTCGCAGCTTCGAAAATTTGCCGATAAGCATGGTGTCACGTACCCGTTAATCAGCGACCCCCAGGGTGTGAGTGCACAAAAATATGGGGTGGAGGCCATACCCGAAACCTTTGTGTTCAACAAACAGGGCAAGGTAATTGGATCGTCCTGGAAATGGGATAAGATCGCTTCTATTGTCAAGGCAATGGTAACCAAAGATTCGCATCTACAGCACACGCAGAAGCTGTAATAAGCTGGATATCTAACCTACGCTCTACTCACCTTAACCAGCCTAATTGGCTGGTTAAGCTTTTTTGTTATTCCCCTGTGATGACTACAACTCTACAGCTGCAAGAGAACCTTCCAATTCTATCGCCACTGCTCGACGTGCTTCGTTCCGTCTGGCCGCAATATGCAGTAACAACGCAACCACAACCATACCGGTACCAACAGCACAAACACCCGTCCAGCCGGCCAGGCTCCATCCCATCACGCCTAGGTAGGCGCCGATGCTTCCTCCAGCCGAATAAGCTGCGCGATAGACAGTGTAGAGCCGGCTCTGTGCGTGTGCGTTGAGGCCAGTCACCATAGTTTGATTACTAATCGTTGCAGATTGTGCGGCCATATCAAGGAGCAGCACGCCCGCAATCAGGCCCAGCAAATGAGTACCAAACAGCCATAACAAGAGGTACGCGAACACCATTGCACCGGTCGCTACTGCCACGGTAACATGTGGACTTATACGGTCCGCAAGCTTTCCAACTCGTGGAGCAATGATCGCGCCTCCCGCCGCTACCAGACCAAACATACCTGCAGCCGCGGGGCCATACCGGTATGCAGGACTGGCTACCAGAAAAACGAGGGTCGCCCAGAAGGCCGAGAGTGCACCGTACAACAACATTCCATTCAACGTGGATTCACGCAAAACCGGCTCAGTCTTGATAAACCCGATCATCGACCGAATGAGACTGCCATAGCCCATGGATGCCGGAGGCTGATTCTTGGGCAGCATAAAGCGCAAGCAGGCTGCAAGCACAACCATCAACATGGCGGCGGTACCGTAAACGCAGCGCCAACCAAACAGTTCACCCACAGCGCCGCTTAGCGTTCGCGACAGCAGAATTCCCACAAGCATTGCCCCGACGATAGCCCCTACCGTTTCACCACGCTGCTGCTCCCCCGCTAAGGAGACCGCGAAGGGTAGAACCAATGTTGAAATTACACTAGTAAACCCTATGGCCATGCTTGCCAAACCAAGAACAGTTATGTTGCTAGCGAATGCTGCCACAGCAAGCGAAACAGTTACAAGCGCCAACATGATGAGTATCAGCCTGCGGCGCTCAAGAATGTCGCCCAAGGGCGCAAGAAAAAACACAGAAACTGCGAAACCAATCTGCGTGTATACGGCCAGTGAGCCGGCCGCTGCCATCGTGGTATGAAGCGACCGCTGTATTTGGCCCAACAGCGGCTGGCAATAATACAAATTCGCAATGCCTAACCCGCATGCAGCTGCCATAACTACAAGCTGCGTTCGATTCAGGCCCGGTGCGGATGTGCAGGTCCCGCTAATATCTCTAATGCCTGTACTTCCAGCGGAACGAGAGTGTATCAATTCGGCATTCATCTTTAATTGCCCCTACCTAGGCAGATATTCAATCTCCGTCAATTCTGCCATTAATTCAACGTCTTAATTGTAGTCCCATTTAACTGATATGTCCAATTGGAATTTTATTAGCAATTAATCTGTTTTACATATTAATCACAGTTTTACATGGGATGACGTTTCATCTAAAACAAAATCCAGTCCGACGGGCCCGCGGACGGGGCCAATCGGACTGGATTGGATAATCACGACTAATACATCACTGTTTTTACACGGGCCTGTCCCCCGCTGCACAAGCAGGGGCCCAAGTTTTGCACTTCGCAAATACTGGCAAATTCCACCCTTTGCGTCAATGAGGCATCATGGCAGCTTGGTTGACAGTTCGATGGGCGTCATTCGGCCGTATAGTAATCCCATGAAGTATCGGATGCCTGTCGCAAGAAGGAGATCTGCCCGTTATGGTAGCCGTATTCCGCGGCCATATTAAACAGCGCTGCCAGTACCGGTCGTTCTGATCCAAATAGCTGTACTGGCGTATCGAGAGGTTTCGACTCATAGTTATGTCTGTAGTGATTCTCAAAGTTGACTAGCGATGCATCCAGCAGATCTAGCAATTTCTCTGGGCTAGCCTGTCGCTCTTCCTCACTCACCAGGGCATCCCACTGGAAATTCATGGGGTCGTCCATCTTAACGATTGCGGAGCGGTCGACGATGAGCAGATGTATAAGAGTTGTACGGATAGTGTTGAGTTGCTTGTAGGGCTGGTAGTCCCACTGGGCATCATGCAGGTCGTTCGTAAGTCGGCGCAGTTCTGTTCGCTGCGCACGTAGCTGGGCCAATGCGAGTTCAAATATCGACATAGATCTCTTTCTCCCTCTAAATTACCCGAACTGTGAAGCACCACAATTGAGGTACAACGCCATTATACAACAAATAATACATATTTATCACTATTTTTGTCTACTTTTTTAATTTGCCCCATATTACACAGGAACCAGACGAAGTCGTTTTATCGGGACCGCACTGATGAAATGCACAGAATTAACCGTAGTCTTGCCGGCTCAGTCATAAAACCGTTCCAGTGAAATCTACATTGGAATTGGATGACCGCTGATCAATTTTGCAGGGCGTACGTTACAGATGACGAATAAGTTTCCACTTTGGTGTGAATTAATTCACACCAAAGTTGCGGAATATTTCACATCGTCGATTCGTTTAATTGCAATATAATAGAAATGTGTTGACGAGGTGCGCAGCAACTGGCCAGGCCGCCAGTCCTCTGCGTCCTCTGCGTCCTCTTGGAAGGATGACAGATTATGAAAGGATCTTACTGCTATGCAGAGTTTGCATATCACCCGAGTGAGAGCAACATTCGCCCATTGTGCTATTCCGGCACTTGTCGCCCTCTTCGCTGTCCTGCTGTTCGTTTCCCCCCGCACCGCTAAAGCACAGAGCGGTAGTTGGATGTGGACGAGCCAATCCCCTAATACGCTCACCTACAGCAGATATTGGAAGCAGAAAATCTTCAACGTGGGTAACAGCAACTACTCACTAACCGAGTCGGCCAGCGGCGTAACTCAGTACATCTACGCGCTGTGGGCGATAGATTACAACACAGGTGCTTCCTTTGGTTACCAGGAATCCGGGCAGGGAATGAATGCAATTCACACCTTTACGCTCGTTAACGAGGCTCCCGGCCTTTACTACTGGACCGCCGCCCTTTCAGATGATGCTGCGCCGCTCACTGTCGTTCCTAATTACCAGGAACCTTGGGGACCTTTCGGGAATGTTAACGGGCCGTAGATAGCATGTGAAAGAAGCGCTGGGGTTACTTACTAGGCCGCAGCGCTTCAACACTCGAGGAATAGAGCGGTGACGAAAGTGAAATGGCATCATGTCGTACCTATAGTGACTGTTGCGATGGCAGCCTGCCATGCATCTGCCGCAGGCCCGAACGCGGCCCACACTTCTAAGCCTAAGATAGTGGCCACCTCTTGGGAGGAGGAAGCGGTCACCTCGGGGGTCCATAATTCAAAACAAATCACATTTTTTACTAAACCAAACGGCCCGATTGCTTTAGGGTTCGTAGTTAGCGACAAATTCCACCTATTCGGATTCAGACCATCTAACGAAGGAGTACATTGGGTCTACATTGAGCCCGGTGTGGTTGCACCATCATATCCAGACATCAAGAAGAGGGTACGATACCTCGTCAAAAAGTACGGTCTCAGGACAGTTGAGCGGAAGGCGCACTGGCCGGTAGGAACGCCCGGATTCGTTGCTGCAGACGGCAAACAGGATTTGCCGCCGCGTTATTATGCAGGTAAAACTGTACATTCGATCTCCGGCCTTAAACTTCTAGCGAAGACAACGTTTCGCGGACATAAATGTGAGGTGTATGGCGCCAGGCCAGTTTCTAGAGGTGTCCAGGGCACCACGCAACAAATATTTTATTGGGATCCAAATTCGGGGTTTATATGGAGGGCTGTTTATCTGCGAATCCCGACGCCTGGCGGCATCGTGCCACCATCTAAAACATCCGTGAATATTGAATTCATAAAGCAAATCCACCGAATTCCACGGCAATGCCTACGGTTTCCACCAGGCACCAAATACATATTGCCTACCTGCATGGGCCATATTACCCCACCGCCAGGCGCCGCACGGTTAAATCTTCCGAAGTATTCCGCCTTCCTCGGGTACTCCGTCGAGGCTCGTACAAAATCTACTGAGACCGCTCCCCACCGCAGTACCTTAACGCCGCCGACAGGCAAGACCTTAGGCAATGGAAATATAAGGATTAAACGTTAACCTCATTCAATACCCGACTCTGCGGATATCAAACCGGTCAATGGAGGCGTTTCAATGTCTAAGCCCTTTATAGGATTCGCTACTTACTTGATGTTCGTTGCTTCAGCTCTGCCCCTCGACGCTGCCGCGGGCTTAAAGGTGACCCACACTAGTAAGCCCAAGGTGGTGACGACCTATTGGGAAGAGGCCATCGTTGTGCCCGGAGCGCTCAATCTGGATATCGTCACCTATTACACCAAACCAGGTGGACTAGAAACCACAGGAGGGATTGTACGCGGTAAATTCCGACTACTGGATTACAGGGCAGCAACAGAAAGTCCTTTATGGAGCTTCGCACAACCTGGCGTGCCGCGCGGTACGCTGACCATCGATTGGAGCAATATTTATCGCGCCACGCAACAACTTGTGCGAAAAATAGGGTTGGCAGCCGTGGAGAGGAAGGCTGGCTGGCCCGTTGGAAGACCGGGGTTTGTGGAGGCCAGGACCCGTCCGCAACCACCGCAGATTAATGGCGTTGGTGAGTACATGCGCTCGATGAAGGGCTTAACAGCGAAAAAAGACGTGTTCTTCCACGGGCATAAATGTGAGGTCTTAATGAGCAGCCATGCCGCCCATCTGGATCGCCATCGAAAGACAATCTACTATGTGGACACAAAAACGCACTTTATATGGAGAGAAGATGACCTCTACAGCCCGCCGCCCGGCACAATTCAACCGCCCAGCAGGTCGACCGCATACGTGGCTTTCAACCGCCAGGTCACTCGTATACCTGCCAAATTCCTGCGGTTTCCCCCAGGAACCAAATACATATTGCCTACCTGCATGGGCCATATTGCCACTCCGCCAGGCGCCGTACGCTTAATCCTTCCAAAGGATTCCGCGTTTTTCGGGTACTCCATCAAGATTCGCATCAAATGAAATGAGAGAGTTCCTCGCGCAAGGACCTCAACGCTGCCAGCCGGCAAGACTTCGAGCAATGTTTGCGCGAGAGTAGACCGGTATCTCCACTTAAAACATGATTGTCCATGTTTGGGACCGTTTGGCGCGGTTTAATTTGGCATCAACCTTTCAGCGCTAATTGGGACCGCCGACCCTCAGGAGATTGATTTCGTGACCAACACCGCACCAAAGTTCGTCATCGCAATGGTGGCCTTCACCCTTGCCCCAACAATTTGCTGTGCAACATCGCGAGGTGTGCCCGATACCGACAGAAGGCTGATCAAACAAGTTCATATAGCCTCGAGCAACAGTTCGCTTGCCAGTACTGCAACAGCGCTAAGTACTCAAACTGGAGTTCCATTAACCGTTGATAAGAGCCACAAGGGTTTGCATGACATTATCTACGCGTCGCATATCCCTGCCCGCAATGTAATGATCGCCATAGCGTGGGCTCATCATATGACCTGGCGAAAGCTGGGCCACGGCTACATCCTCACGCAGACCACCCTCCAGCAAAAAACTGAAATGCTACAGGTAGATCGCGTTGCGCAGCGGCGTGCACTCTATACCCGTCTAGCTGCCGGTGCGATTGCCAATGCATTGGAGACGTTCGTTATGAAAAACCAGGCCGGTAACCCCGTCAGTGACCTAATTCACGATATGGATACTGCGACCTTTAACGCCTTGTGTCTTATGGGAACACGGCAAATGGCTGCCTATCCGGTCGGCGGAAGCGCCCACGTATTTCGGAATTATCTCTTCGGCGTCATGACCTTTCGGCAGTTAGCCGCGGTTACGGGAATGACAACTGCCAAACTTTATAAGTTTCTGGTGTCACACGCAATAAGGGTACCAGCATTTATTGCCCCACGGACGATCTCTGAGCTAACTTATGGGATATTTGTTTACGACGGTATCGTGAACTTTGCAGTTATTTCTCATGGTAACACCAATATTTGGTGGACCACCCCAATAGCGATGCGAAAGTATATAACAAACTTTGATATCAACGATAATGATACCGATCCACAAGTAGTTAAGCTCCTGCCACACGCCCACTTCGACCTAACCGAACCCCTGCCTGAGCGGCTTACCGAGCCTTCCCTTCATTTTACTACTTCGCAATACTTACCCACTCTCATGAAAGAATTTCACACCGCTACTGGCGCCACAGTGGTATGCACGCGGTTCATTAACAGCATCGCAACCAGGGTACAAGGGTTACTCACCTACCATGATAAGTTTGCACTCCCAGATGCAGTTGGTGAGGTTGACCGCGCTTTTGGATACCACTCTGCATGGTTTGGAGGGATGCTGGTAAGTAGGACAACTGACCCAGGGCCAAACATCGCGTACGAACCGCCCCTGGGGTTGGTAACGCGTATGGCCAAGTTTGCCGAAGGCAAGGGCTCAATGTCAATGAATGACGTGCGTAGTTTAGCGGACATGACGCACCCGGCGTGGACAAACCTGTGGTCTCACGCAGTGGCAGAAAAGGTCTTTCATTCAAACGGCGCCGACATTGGACCCAAGTGGCGCGTCGCATTCATGAAGCTGTTTGCTTCGCTGAAACCCGCGCAGTTGGCGGCTGCCGAAAGCCCTGCCGGCATACCTGCCAGCCAACTCTCCGCCACTCAGTTGACTCAGCTTATCCTCGCCACAGACATGGGGCCGCTGCCCGTCCATCCGCGCGTTGTACCTACCGGTCTGCACGCTGGATTCCACGTACATGTCATTGGCACTAACCGCGCCGTTAAGACTATCCACTTCATAGCGGCCTACCCCTACCTGGGAAAACTGCGCGTGACGCCCTGGAACTTTATCGCAAAAATGAAAAGAACTCTATCTAATTAGCCATCAGGCGAAACAAACTGTGCCACTACGCACAAACTACTGGCGCAAAGGTGTGAAATAATTCACAACAGAAGTGTGAACTATTTCACACCAACAATTTGTTTAATTGCAATATACTAGAAATGTGTTGATGAGGTTCGCGGTATTCCGGCAGCATGCCGATCCTCTGCGTCCTCTGCGTCCTCTGCGTCCTCTGCGTCCTCTCGGAAGGATGACAGATTATGAAAGGATCTTACTGCTATGCAGAGTTTACGTAACTCTCTCGATGCGTCTACCGCACGTCGCCACTTCCATGCGGTATTTGCGCTTGTTGCTTTGGGGATTGTAGCCTTAATGGCCCCACGACCCGCTGCTGCCGAGCAGGCGTGGATTAGTGCATCGAGTATTGCACCAGGATCACACGTCGCGCTGAACGGGAAGTACACACTTACCGTAACGGGTAACGCTGGCCCCAACGGTGTCTACACATTGAACCTCATGGACGACACAACGGGCGGCCAGTACAGTTGGTCTGCCCATGGAGTTGGCCCCTCGGCGATTCATTCCTTTACCGTGGTCAATCAGGCCGACGGATCCTATTGGTGGACGCCCGGTATGGCAGACGCATACGATCATACCCTTATCTGGTACTACCAGATGTACGGCGCATTTACAACTCCTTAGGTCGTCCGTTTCGCGAAGAGGCGGCCAAAACTGCCTCTTCGCCCTCTTTATGCGAAAGGCCCTGTCGCCATGAAAACCTGCCGATTTTCACACCACATTTGCCTGGCTCTGATACTCTTCGTGTTCAGCACGGTCATATGCGCAGCTACTGATGTCACCACCACGAAGGTCACCTATTGGGAGTCCAAAACCCATTTTAACGGCCCTTCACAATACTCGTATCTGGACTACTTCTCGTCTAACCCGCTGGGACCACATGTTCAAATCTATATTCACGACGGTAAGTCCACAGTGTTCTACCTTTTACAGAATGGAATCAAATGGGTAATCATAGGTCACACAGCAAAAATAGACATGCCCGAACTCGTCGCACGAATTAAGGTGCTAATCAAGCGATTAGGCAAAAAGCGCGTGAAGCAGCTCTCATACTGGCCGGTAAATGAACATGACTATCCGTTTAGTCGGCGAACGTTTTTTCAGCCAACCATCACCACTGGCATGTATATAAAAGACACCAGTAACCTCAATCCTGTGCGGCGCGCAAGTTACCTGGGGCATGCATGCCTGGTGCTTCGGAGTCGGCCGGGTCCCGGCGATAACGGAAACAACTACTTCGACTACTGGGTGGATATGCGTTCTCATATGGTTTGGCGTGTGGATTATATCTTTCTGCCCGCACCGGGCAATGCTGCACCACCTTCACGACAAACAAGCCGCATACTTTGGCTTAAGCAGATCGATCACATTCCTGCGCGGCTACTCAGGTTCCCTTCAGGCACGCGCGTTATTGTGCCAACTTGCATGGGTAACATAGAGGTGCCCATGGGCGGTACGCACATGCAACTTCCAGCTGACGCTGCATTCCTCGGATTCTCGTTAAAACCTGTGTTGGCAAGCATTCGCAAACTCAACCCTGCGAACAAGCCCGAGATTGCTCCCAACACCGGTGCAGCACACAAGGAGGAGAGATGAAGTACTACAGAGCCGCCGGTGCCTGTTGCCTGTTCATATCATGTGGTGCCAGCCATTGCGCCGCCAGCCAACGGGGCGTACCTGCCTCCGATCAACGCCTAATCCAACCGATCACAATTGCCTCGCGTGGAATGTCTCTACAGACAGCCCTGAGCCTCTTCTCGCGCGACACACACGTCGCCCTCGGCGTAGATTCCGCGCACCAGGGTTTTAAGGACATTCTATTCGCTAACAACTTACCTTTGCGAAACATGATGATCGCCCTGGCTTGGGCGAATAGAATGACGTGGCAGAAACAGGGTAATGGCTACCTGCTGACACAAACGCCGGGGCAGAAGGCCGTTGAGACAGCCGCCGTATGGCATGCACACACACGCCGCCTTTTCTACCGTCATGCTCAAATTAGCTTATTCACTGCTGCCGTTCAACAGTTTGTTGCAGGACCTCAGCCCGCTAATCCCGCGTGGCAGATGCTGAATGCGATGGATGCATCTACATTAATGGCGTTGGAATCGCTGGGCGATAACACGATGGCGGTGTTTTCAGCGGGTGGCACAGCCCGAACGTTTCGCAACTACCTGTTCGGGTTAACACCCTATGGAAGCCTCCCGGATAACGTGCAGCGCGAGTTGACCAACTACATCATATGGCAGCACAGTTCAATATCCAAGGACCTACATTTTCCGCTGCCTGGGTATCTTACCGCGGCTTCACTCCCCTCCGACACCTTCGGCTTCTTCACATATAATGGATTCCTTAACTTCGCCATTGCCACAGGTGGCAGCGGGCACCTATGGTGGGGTCCCAACTCACTTGCTGCACGAAAGCCAATTCCAGGTTACGACATCAACAACGATGACTCGGATCCTCGGGTGGTGAAGCTGCTTCCCAAAGCTCGGTTTGATCAGGTTGACGCACTCCCAAAGCGATTGCTCCGCCCATCGCTCCACTTTACAACTAGCCAAAATCTCGCAGATCTCATGCAGCAGATGCACACTACCACAGGCGCGGCGGTGATCTGCACACGATTTGTCAACAGTCTTTCCACCCGCTATCAGGGATTGCTCACGTATCGCAGCAAATTCACATTGCCAGATGCAATTAATGAAGTGGATCGCGCGTTTGGTTACCATTCGGCGTGGTTCGGTGGAATGTTGGTGAGCAGAACGACAGACCCCGGATCGAATATATACAACGAACCTCCCGCCGGCTTGTTAACACGTCTCTCTACTTTCGCCCTAGGCAAAGGTCCCCTGTCGCTCGTGGATATTCAGAGACTTGGAAATCTCGACTACCAACAACGAACTAATCTCTGGTGGTACGGAGCAGCGCAGAGGGCCTTTCATCGCAGCGGTTACATCATTGGCCCCAATTGGCGCTCCCATTTCATGAAGCTGTTTGCTTCGCTGAAACCCGCGCAGTTGGCGGCTGCCGAAAGCCCTGCCGGTATACCGGCAAAGCAGCTTACCGCCGCGCAGCGGATACAGCTCATTTTGGCAACAGACATGGGGCCTTTGCCCTTGCACCCCAAGCCAGTGCCTGCAGGCTTAAAGCCAGGGTTGTACGTACACATCAATGGCACGCCAGCAGCCGTTCGAACCATCCAGTTCATAGCCGCCTACCCTTACCTGGGCAAACTGCGCGTAACCCCCTGGACCTTCATTGCAAAAATGGGCCAGAACTACCTCTCGGTAGCGAAAAAGTAACCATAGCGCGAACTAGACAGAACTGCTGGGCACAAATTACTACCGCATAGGTGTGAAATAATTCACAACAAAAGTGTGAACTATTTCACACCAACAATTTGTTTAATTGCATTATAATAGAATCGTGTTGATGAGGTGCGCAGCAACTGGCCAGTTCTCTGCGTCCTCTGCGTCCTCTTGGAAGGATGACAGATTATGAAAGGATCTTACTGCTATGCAGAGTTTGCAATTCACTCGCGCGATCGCTAACTTTACCCGCCGCCTTGCCGCGAGCGCACCAGTCGCTGTATTCGTTGTGCTGGTGTTCGCCACACCCAGTTCCGCTAAGGCGCAATCCCGAGTTTTTTTCTCCAGCGCACCGGCTCCAGGGACCATAGAGCCAATCGGACAGAATTACGAGTTAACAGTGCAGGCTTACGATGAGTTTCAGGACATAAATGCCCTAGGCGTAAACGACGTTACTACAGGTGGGCACGTTCTAGGTTGGAAGGCGGTCGCTTGCGGACCAGGCGCAATTCACGTGTTCACCGTCGTTAACCAAGCACCACCGCCGCCAGGTTGGAGCGGCTTTCTTTGGCAAGCTGACATGCAATCGTGTTTAAATCCTACTGTTTGGTTATCGACTTACTCCACGGCAGGACTTTATCCGATTTAGGATGATTTGTGGATCTGGAGCATGATTGGAATGACCCGGATCCACAACAGTTGGTCTCGAATGAAAGCACGGTGCTACGACGTTGCTATGCTTAACCAATTATCACGTAAGAACAATGTCCCGTCGCTTGGATTATTGCAAGGGACGCATTTTGTTCGATTTGCTCGAGATTTTGGTTCAATAACGGCAAATTATTAAGGCTGGCTGCTGAGCATGAGATAACCTTCCAGTGGGTCCTCAATATTCGCCAAATCTGCATCTTTAGTACGCCTGCAACTGCTTTGTTCGATTAATTTGAATACCGTACGAGTCGATAGGAAGTGTCCACAATGGCCATCGTGCAACACAATTTTCAACAACGCGTAGCAATCTGCGCAATTCTATTTTTGTTTTTACTTACGTTTTCGGCGATTGGCAACGCTCACGCCCAAACGCCTACCCAAGTGTTTTTCTCCAGCTGCCCAACACCGGGTACAGTCGAACCAATTGGACATGTGTACCCCCTGTTTGTCCAGGGAACCGACTCCTTCGGGGTGGCGTCGTTGGGGGTATTCGACATTACAACAAACGGACCGGTCATTGGATGGTCCGCTCAAGGGTGTGGTCCCGGGGCGATTCATGAGTTTACTGTGGTAAATGAGGGGCAGCCGCCAAGTGGTTGGTCTGGATTTTTGTGGGAAGCAGAAATGCAGCAGTGCGTCGATATTGGATTTTGGTTTTCCACATATTCGACCGCCGGTTTATACCCCACATAGGTCGGATCCGAATTTGAGGGCCTCGGAGGAAATGATGGCCCTCATAGGAGTGCCCAACATGAGAATAAAACCTAAACCCATTGTAGCGTTCCTAACTGCCGCCCCATTGGTGGTGGTCAATTTTAATGCTGCCTGCGCTCGCACCACATTGAAACCACATGGCAACGTTAGGTACTGGAAGCGAATGATTGTTACTCATCGATTCAATGGCGCCGAGATCACTACTCTAACCTATTACAGCACAGATCCACATGGCCCTATCATGAGCGAAGCGCTACAACACGGCAAGATGAGCCAATTTCTACTGGCGCCAAATGGTATGTCCGGTCTCTTATGGGATGAAGCAGGTAACTCGGCAAATCTGGATTTCTTTTCTGTGGTCAAGCTGGTTAAACTGCGATCGCAGCAGATTGGCTATGCAAAGGTAAAGAAACTATCTGGATGGCCCGCGGATATTCATCCATTTGTGGCTAGCCCACATTTCAGGATCCCTGCACCTCCGCGTTTCTACGCAAGCGAAATTCCAAAATCTGTTTCGTCACTTCAGAGAGTGGGTGCTTCGGTTTTTGAGGGCCATCAATGCCTCATTTTACAACAACCCGCGATCAAACTGGGTAGCGCAGGCAACATCATAGACCGCTTCTGGTGGGATGTCCACACACACTACATCTGGAAGGAAGAAGACACTAACTATCCAGCACCCAATAGCCCCAAGCCACCCAGTCGACAAGTTACCTACGTCAAGTGGGTGCGCCCGGTGAAGCGATCAGCGGTAGATGTCTTCAGGTTTCCCGCTGGTACGCGAGTCGTTGTACCAGGTATTCTTGGAAAACTACCGGTACCTCCTGGCGGCATCAAAATAAAGCCCCAGGGTGATTCCAGTGCATACCTTGGACTATCCTTCACAGCACAACTACGCTACCTGGAAAGCGTCAAGGGCACCAAAAACGAAGTCCATTTTTACAAACCAGGACACGTTCCAAAACACCCATAGAGTTGCACTCGTAGAATATCAAAGGAGCCTTGTGCCCATGCATGGCAAGATTGGTTGGTTACATGTGTTCGGTTTGCTGCTCTGCTCTTGTCCGGCATGGGCAGCAACCAGCCAGCGTGGTGTCCCCTCTAGCGACCGCCGATTGCTAACCCCGGTCACTATCGTCGCACGATCTATCACGCTGCGAAATGCACTCGCCCAGATGTCTGCACAATCGCACGTAGAGCTTACTGTGCAGAAAAGCCAGGCAGGTTTTCATGACATCCTGTTGGCACATAGCCTGACCCTTAGAAATATGATGATAGGCATCGCCTGGGCCAACCGAATGACATGGACGCAAACGGGGTCAGGTTACAAGTTAGTCCAATCCGCTCAGCAGAAGGCGGCGCAGATCGACGAGATACGACAGACAAAGCGACAATCTGCATTCTTCGCAGAAACGCTCGCTCAAACCTACCTGGCTTCCATTCAGCGCTTCATTGCGAAGGATAACCTGCACAATCCTGCAACCACCTTTCTGCGTTCCATGGACATAGACACACTCAACGCGCTGGCATCCACAGCAAACAGACAGTTACCCGCCTTTCCCGCAGGCGGCAATGCCAACTTCTTTCGCAACTACCTTTTCGGCATTACAAGATTCAAGGACCTCTCTGCTGCGAATAAAAGGCTTATTGTCAACTACTTTGGGGGGCAGCGAACCGTAATGGGCACCGTACCCAATCTGCTTAGACAGGAGTCGCAGTTCCTCAACGAAGATTTTGGCTTCTACACACAAGATGGTCAACTCTACCTCGCGGTGATAGGACCCCACAACGGGTCTGTTTGGTGGCCCAACAATTTCGTCGCAGATCGAAAATACCTCGTGGGATACGACATCAACGACGACAACACAGACCCAAGGGTGGTGAAGCTGCTGCCAAAAGCTCATTTCGATCTCACCGAACCATTGCCCGCCCGCCTAACTCACCCAACGCTGGTGCTCAAGACGTCGGAATATCTGCCCAATCTGATGGCCCAGCTCTACCATGCAACCGGTTCCCCCGTTATCTGCACGAGATTTGTAAACAGCATGCACACGCGCATTCAGGGACTATGGACATTTGAGGACAAGTTTCCCTTAACAGAAGCCGTTCGCGAGGTCGATAGAGCCTTCGGCTACCACTCCGCCTGGTTTGGCGGTATGCTTGTGAGCAGAACAACCGACCCCGGGCCTAATATCCTCAATGAGCCACCGGCTGGCCTGGTAACCCGCATGGCCGCGTTTGCACTCGATAAAGGGCCTATGTCATTAAACGATGTGCATATCATGGCAGGAATGACACACAAACAGTGGGTCGATTTGTGGCAATCTGCCGTAGCTGAAAAAGCATTTCATCGAATCGGCTACGAAATTGGCCCCAATTGGCGCGCTGCTTTCATGAAGCTGTTCGGCTCGCTAACAACCGAGCAGTTGGCGGCTGCCGAAAGCCCTGCCGGTATACCTGCAAAGCAGCTTACTGCCGCGCAGCGGATACAGCTCATTTTGGCAACAGACATGGGGCCTTTGCCCTTGCACCCCAAGCCAGTGCCTGCAGG